>NZ_JAFP01000001.1:1560000-1742311 GCF_000526195.1 Hippea sp. KM1 | reverse complement strand
ACACCGAACTTGGAGCATCATATCATTTTATGGAAGCTTTTTTATCATTTCATTTCTTTGGACTGGTGATGTATGGCTTCGTAAATGGAGTTCTAATGAAGATATTAAACAATACATATAGAAAGAGTAGAAATAATATAAAACACTTACTTCCTTTTTTGTTATTTTATGGATTTAGCTTATTGAATTTTGATTTTGTATTATCAGGGTTTGCAACTTCAAATTTTTATTTTTATTTTTTATTTTTTATTTTTTATTTTTTTAAAAACATAATAATATAACTATAATAGTTAGAACCCTCATTCCGCACCTCTCCCTTCAAAGGGTGACACAAGTAATTTTACACTACCCCTATCAAGGGACAAGTTGTTTGACCCCTTCAAAGATGAGATACTCTCAATCTACAAATCAAACACCAGAGCCGAGATGATGCCTGCAAAAAGAAATTCAAACAAAAAATATACAATTATTTATCTCGTTTCTGTTTGCAATTCTTACAATCTCTCGGCATCGGCTTGGACTATCAGAAACTCAATATGAGCGGTGTATATGACTATCTTGAGGAGAAATTCAAAGAGCTTCCTGGCAGCGAGAAATCCCTGAGAAATTACATACACCCCTCATTCCGCACCTCTCCCTCCATTTATACCATAAAACCCCATATAAGTTCCACCCAACAGCTCCAGTATTAGCCTATGCTTATCTTCCAACCCAACAATTTGTTCTTGGTTGTTTAGAATAAGTAGGTGTATGGCAAAGAAGTTCTCAAACACCCACCTTGCTGTTGGGTTCTGAATGGGTTTCCCAAGCTGATTGGGAAAGGTCTTGTTTTTATTCTTAAGCTCACTTCTTATTCTGTATTCCAAGGCAGCATATACAAGTAAGGATATAGTCATTATCATAAGCATTGCTTCAATGCGTTTTGGATTTTTCAAAAACATGGCATCACTTAGAAACTCCGGTGATTTTAGAAACCTAAAGCCCCTTTCTATCCTCTGTTGTGATTTGTACTCATCAAGCAGTTCTTTTTCTGATAGTTTCATGTCATTGGTTGCAAGGATAAAAAGACCACTCTTTTGGTTCTGCTTCTGTTCTATGTACCCTTTTGTTGGTTTGGTATCTATAACCCAGTAGTATTCATAGTAATCCGGTTTGGCATCCGATTTTGGTCTTCCTTTTGTCTTGTATTTGGGCTTTGATATGAGTTTAGCTTCTGTTATGGTTAGGCACTCTAACTTACTTGTCTTTTCTTTAAGTACCTCTTTTGCGTCAGCTTCGCAGAAAAATCTTCTCCTCTGCAGTTTCTCAATGAGTTTCATTTCCTGTTTTTCTTTTTCTTGATACTCTTTCTTTATCGTTTTATCCATTTTGATTTAGCATAGCTGCTTTTATACAGAACCATTTCTGTCTCATTCCCTCATTGGTCTGTCAACCTTTTTTTATACACCCAATTAGTCATGTTTTTTAAAAACCCCCCCCTCTTTTTTAATCACACTGCCTCTTTCTGCTCTACTTGTTGTGTTTCTTCTTCTCTTTTGTCAGTATTTCTGTAGTAGTTCTCCAAATACTCCTCAGGAGTACACCAATTCAGTGAGGAGTGGATCCTTTTCTTGTTGTAGTACAACTCTATATACTCAAAAACCTTGATTTTAGCTTCTCTTTTTGTTTTGAAAGCCCCATTTGATAGAAGCTCACTCTTTAGGGTTTTAAAGAAGCTCTCAGCGACAGCATTATCATAGCAGTTGCCCTTTCCGCTTGTGCTTTGTGTGATATTGAAAGCTTTGAGTATGTTTCTGAATTCTTTGGAGTGGTATTGAACGCCTTTGTCTGAGTGGAATATGAGTTTTTCTTTTGGTTTCCTCTTTCTCATTGCCTCATATAGGGCTTTTATGACGGTATTCTCCGTTTTTAGGTTGTATGACCTGCTCTCACCCACTACCCTCTCTGTTGAACAGGTCTATTATTGTGGTTAAATAGAGCCAACCCTCTTTTGGTTGGGATATAGGTTATATCAGATACCCAGACCTTGTTGGGTGAGTCAACAGTAAAGTCCTGATTCAACAGATTGGCGGATATTTATCTATTTTTTCACTGTTTTTATTTTCTGGGTATCTGTGTCTTTTGTATCTTATGCTGATAAGATTGGCTGACTTCATTAGCTTCGCTACTCTTCTTCTTGAGCAGGTTATGTTTTCTTTTTTAAGTTCTGCATGGATTCTGCTTGAGCCGTACCTTTTCTTGTGGAGATAGAATATGTGTCGTATTCTCGAAAGTAGAAACTCATTTTCCTGTTTTCTTTGCTTTGTCTTCTTCTTAGCCATTTGTAGTAGCTATCCCTTGTAATATCCAGTACTTTTGCCATCCTCTCAACTGGAAATTCATTTCTGAACATCTCTATAAATCTGTATTTTTGTTCTGATGAGTTGAGAAGATGGCGAGTGCTTTTTTTAATATGTCTCTCTCCTGCCTCACAATTCTCAACTCTCTTTCTAAAGCCTTTATGTCTTTTCTATCCTCTGAGATGTTTCCTTTGCCAACAAAGGCCTTCTCTCCCAACTTTTTGTATTTTGTTCTCCATTTGCAAAGGAGAGCATAGGGGATATCCATCTCCTCTGATACCTCTTTGACAGTCCTGTCTCCTTGAAGAGTAAGGAGGACTGCATCCAACTTGAATTCATTTGAAAACCTTCTCCTTGGTTTCATAAAAACTACCTCCTTAAGTTAGTGTATCATATGCACTAACTTGGTGTATACAGGATTGTAGCAGGTTATATTGCCCCACTTGTCAAGTCAATTCTTCCCATTTCCCTTTTCCTTCTCTCTCCTTAACCCTCAGTTAACAGGACTACTCACCTCCTTTTCAAGCAACTATGTTTTCTTTTGTTTCTGACATACACCCATATACCTCAAAAGGCGTCTTATATCCAATAGCAGAGTGTAATCTCTTGCTATTGTAGGTGTGTATGTATTCATCTATTCCAGTTTTTTGCGTCTTTGAATCTCTCATAGCAGCTTGGATAGATATTCTCCTGTTTTAAGCTTCTGAAGAACCTCTCCATGTGTATGTTGTCAAAACACCTGCCCTTGGCATCCATGGATATGGATATGTTGTGTTTCTTTAGAAGCTCTATTGTCCTGTTTGAGGTGTATTGGCTCCCCTGGTCAGAGTTGAAGATATCGGGTCTTCCGTATTTTTCTATAGCAGATTCTATAGTCCTTACAACAAGTTCATCATCCATTTGTTGGTGATAGTTTGTGTGATAATACAGCCCTTGATTTTAGGTCCATTATGACGCACAGATAGGCAAAGCCCTTACAGAGCCTGATGTATGTGATATCTGAGACCCATACCTGATTGGGCTTTGTGGGTATTATGTCGTTTAGCAGATATGGATAGGCCTTTGTGTTCTTATCCAATTCTGTTGTTTTAAATCTCTTCCTTTTGGGATATAAAGCCCTTATGCCCATAATCTTCATGAACCTTGTTATTCTTCTCTTTCCCACATTATCAAAGCCTTTTCTTCTCAACTGGTGGTATATCCCTTCTGTATCCGTAGTATGGAAACTCTGTGTATATCTCATCAATGGCATTCATGATTTCTATGTCTTCTTCTGAAATCTCTGGCTTGTTCTTGTAATACAGTGTAGACCTGTTCATCCCTAAAAGCTCTGTTTGCCTGGTGATTGAAAGGTTTTTGAGCTTGGGCTCCACCAGGCTCTTCTTAGTCTTCAAGCCCAAGCTCTTTAATTTTTTTAATACCCAGTCCCTTTCTATGGTAGCCTGACCCAATGCTTTGGATAGAGCCTCAATTTGGGATTCCTTCTCTCTTATCTCTTCCTTATACTTCTTTGCCGGGACAGCATTCTCAAAGGCTAAGGATGCATTCTCCAAAAACTGCTTCTTCCACTGATGTATGGATTTAGGTAATATGCCGTATTTGGATGCAATCTCACTTACACTCTTGTCACCTTCCAACAACTCTAAGACCACTTTGGCCTTAAACTCAGAAGAAAACTTTCTGTGTTTCTTTGACACAACAACCTCCTCAAATCAATCAAACTTTTAAGACTAAATCAGATTTAAGAACATCTGATTACTTCTCAAATCTTATCAGATTTGAGAAGAGAAGTGTTCAAAAATCTGATGAAGTTTACGGGGGCATTATAATTCATATATTTTTGCAAACCCAAAAGCACCTCTTCCAATTGAGCTATGTACCCCTCAAGTTTTGAGAATAGTAGTTCAGCTACTTCCTCTCTATGTGTATGAGAAGTTAAATTTCTGTCATCTATCATTTTAAGGAGAAGGATTGTCCCCTCTTCGTTCAAGTAGCCTGCAGAGAAAAAGTTCTTTATGCATGATTTAGGGCTTCTACATTCAATTCCTTCAATCTCTCTTAAATAAGATTTGATGCACTTCCAGAAAATCTCAACAGTAAATTCAAACCTCTGAACAGCGCTATCCCTAAAAAAATAGTAATCGTCTTTATCTGAATTTTTCGCTCTTAAGTAAGCCTCTTTCAGCCTTTCCAAAGCCCTCTCAAAATCTTTTACAAGCTTTTCTAAAGCCACCTTTTGCCCTCTTTTAAGACAATTTCTAAAAGTTCTTTGTTTGAAGACAGATCCACCAAATCGACTTTATAGGGAAAATTGCTTTCTTCCAGAACATCTCTTAACACGGTCATTTTGTCCGATATGTCTTTACTTGCCAGAAGTCCTATATCAACATCTGAAAATGAAGTATTATTCCCTCTTGCCCTTGAACCAAATAGATAAATTTCCACTTTCTCGCTTCCAAAAAAGTCCCTTAAAAAGTTTCTCAAATCTTCTAATGTTTCTAACTTTAAATTATCCAAAATTCTACTTTCTTTCACCCTAATAGTCCTCGACTAAAAAGACAATCTTTTAAATTTCTGTGAATCTGACAATTAAACCATCAACCCATATTCATAAACTTAAACGCAAGCTCAAATGTAAAAGTAAAAATGAGAAAAGTCAAGAAAAAGAAAGCCCATCTTGTTTATTCAAGAAATTCCTCCTTGATTTTCTCTTCAAAAAACTCCCTAATTTCCTTCAGTGAAAGCTTTTTTGCTGGTTTCAAGTAATCCAATTTTTCATCTTCTATATCATCGATAAAGGTTAAAGCCGTTATAAAAAGCTTTAGATTTATGCCACTCAATATATCTTTTGACAGCTCAAAAATTTGCCTCAAGCTGAGGTGTTGCGCCAAAAAATATAAATCATAATAGTCCCTGTACTTTGCCCTCAAAAAAAGTGTATTTGTCTTCATGATTGCAATTTGCTCTAACGTGGCAATATTGAAATTTTTTATCTTTTTTGGTTTTAGGAAGCGCCATTTTGCATTAAAAAAGGTAACTTTCGCACCTTCAATTATGGCATCAATCTGTTCGTCACTGATGTTCACTATTTCTTTGCTTTCAAATTTGTCGATTATTCCGAATATTTCTTCCCTTTGGAAGTTGCCATCGTCATAAGTAAAAAAGTCCAAATCCTCACTGAATCTATGACAAAGATACAATGCCAAAGCACTACCGCCTACCAACACAAAGTTTCTCATATAGCCACTCTCTACGAGTTTTAACAAAACCTCTCTTGCGCTATTTAACAGACACTTTAACTTCAAATCTTGCATTATTCAAGCCTTCAAAATAGTCCTTTTCAACATCCATATCGAAAAAGATCCTTGCTATCATCAGATTAACCTTCAAAAACCTCTTATCTGTAGCCATTGTTTTTAACCAGACTTCTTTTATTCTATTCTTGTCAATTTTCTTAAACAAATCCACTATATCGTCAAAATCGCCGTATTTTAGCGTGTGCTCTATTAAAGTAACTTCATCTATCTTGCTATTCTTATCTATATTCCAAAAGACACTCATTTATTCCATCTCCTGCCAATGGATAAGCTCAACCTCAAGATAATGAAGATCGCACCATACCATTTTGTTTGGCGCTTTTACCCTCTCTGTCACTTTATTGGCTTTTTAGCCGTTTCTTAAATAATTCTATCTTTTTTCGTTCTTGTTTCAATTTTTTTGCCACCTTAGTCAGATAGTTGCACAGTTTTAATCAGGTTTTGAATTTTTATACGAAGCTTCATCTTATTGCAAGAGGAATAGGTTTAAGAGATTCTTGAAATGTTTTGTCAAGCAGCTTAGGCTATACACCAAGCAATCACTGCCGTTGTGAGTCTTGTTGTTTGGGCATATACTGTTTTTGATTGCTTTGTGTTTCTTTATCTAACGGTCTGTATAGAATTGTTGACACGACTTTGAGGGATATGATAAAAGTTTAAAATAATAATCTGGGGCAGGTGTTTTGTGTAATTATAAAAACAAAGAGGTGGCTTGTGGGCAAGAAAAGAAAAGCAGGTAAGAAAAAGAATAGCTTTAGCAAGATGAGCGCAGAAAGGGAATTTTCGAGGTTAATAAATTTAATAGAAAAACAAAATTTTAGCTCAGCTGATGAGCTTAAGGATTTTTTAGATAGTTTGATGGGCAAAAGCCTTGATGATTACTTGCCGGAAAGTATTAACAAAAAAGAGCGTGCGCAGGATCTGGTTTATGAGGCCTATGAGCAACCTGTCTCTAAAGCCAAAAAGCTAATAAAACAAGCCTTAGAATTGGATCCAGATAATGCGGATGCATATAATTATTTAGCCAGCATAGAGAAGAATGTTGATAAAGCTATGAAACTATACGAAAAGGCAATAGAATTGAGCAAAAAGACGCTTGGTGAAAAAATTTTCGAGAAAGAAAAGGGTAATTTTTGGGGAATTTTGTCGACCCGGCCTTATATGAGGGCAAAGGCGGGTCTTGCTGAATGTTTTTATGCAAAGGGTGATATTGATAAGGCGATAGAGATATATGAAGAAATGTTGGAATTAAACCCAGGGGATAACCAGGGAGTGCGATATTTATTATCAACCTTGTTGCTTGAGAAGAACGATTTGATAAGGTTTGAGTTGTTTATGAGAAATCTTGAAGATGAGGATTGCGCCAATTGCAACTTCAATAGGGCTCTCTTCTATTTTAAAAAATTCGGCAGAATATCGATAGCCGATGAAGCCTTGTTGTATGCACACAATAGGAATAGGTTTGTGATAGATTATATGCTGGGTATTAGAAAATTGCCAAAAGAGCCCCCTCAATTTATCGGTATAGGCGATGAGGATGAGGCTGTTGCTTATGTTTTTGATGCATGGAAGGCCTGGAAAAATACCAAAGGGGCCTTTGAGTGGCTGAGGGAGTTTAAGCAGAAAATCTCAGAGTTTAATTGATGCTTCTTGTTGTATAGGCTCTTGGATCCTTCCTTGTAAATCCTTGCCTCTTTCTATACATCCATCCCCCTCAATAACCTTGTATTTGTTCAGCTTTTGTGGTAATTGATAAAAAACATTGTTGGAGGGGTTATGGATATAAAAGACATAGTTAACTCGATAGAGCCTGCGGATAAGGGGGTCTTTGAGAAGGCCAAAGAAAGGACATCCAATCTCATCATGCCGCCGAGGGCCGTGGGTATGCTGAATGATATCTCTGAGAGGCTCTGCGCGATCCACAGAAGCCTAAAGCCCGAGACGGATAAGAGATGCGTGTTCGTAATGGCCTCGGATCACGGCGTTGTTGAGGAGGGTGTTAGCGCATTCCCTCAGGTTGTGACCTGTGAGATGATCAGGGCGTTTGTTGGCGGTATTGCCACGATAAATGTCCTTGCAAGGCAGAATAATGCAAGGGTTGTTGTTTGCGATGTTGGAACGAAGTGCAGTTTTGAAAACCAGCAGCTAAGCGGCGAAAACGAGTTTATATCAAAGAAGGTCAACTCAGGCAGCCAGAACTTTACAAAAACGGCCGCAATGAGCAGGGATGAGGCCACCCTTAGTATCTTAAGAGGTTTTGAACTTGCAAGGGACAAAATAGAACAATACGGCCTGAACCTCATAGCCACAGGCGATATGGGCATAGGCAACACAACACCGTCGGCGGCCGTTGCAAGCGTTATTTTGGATAAAGACCCTTCAGAGATTGCAGGCAGGGGTACAGGCCTTGATGATGAATCATACAATCGCAAGATAGATGTGATCAGAAGGGGGATTCAGCTGAACAAACCGAATAGAAACGACGCAATCGATGTGCTTGCAAAGGTGGGCGGTTTTGAGATTGGCGCTATAGCCGGGGTTATATTGGCTGCGGCTTTTAAGAGGATACCCGTTGTGATAGACGGCTTTATATCAACGGCGGGGGCACTTATTGCTTACAACCTCAACCCAACCGTGGCCGATTACATGTTTGCCGGTCATCTGTCTGAGGAAAACGGACACAAACTCATGCTTGAGTATTTAGGCCTAAACCCGATCCTTAGGCTTAATATGAGGCTCGGTGAGGGAACAGGTGCTGTTTTAGCTATGCATATAGTCGATGCCGCAGCAAGAGTAATAAAAGAGGTTGCCACATTCCAGGAAGCGGGGGTTTCAGAATCAGAAAAATAATAAACGACTTTTTGTCCTCCTTGAGCTTTCTAACCATAATCCGCATAAATGTCGATTTTGATGCCAAAGGCTCTGTTAAGTTCTTCACCCTAACAGGCGGTCTAATCGGTGTTGGCCTTTACGGTTTAAGTTATACCCCTGCCCCTTTTAGGGGTTTTTTGATGGTGTTTTATCTGGCTTTGATTAGCGGGGGGCTTCATCTGGATGGGCTTGCAGATGCCTCGGATGCCTTCTTCTCCCACAGAAGCAGGGATGAGATGTTGAGGATAATGAAGGATTCCAGAATCGGCACCTTTGGCGTTTTGGCTCTGTTTTTTGTCCTGTTGGGCAAGTATTTGGGTTTTAATGCAATAAGAAATCCGCTTTTTCTAATTTTTATACCCATCTATGGGCGGTTTGTGGCTGTATATTTAATGAAGAAACTCCCCTATGCAAGAGAGTCCGGCACGGCTAAGAGTTTCTTTAAAAAATTCGATATATGGGATTTCCTCGGCGGGTTTATTTTTGTGGCCTTGAGCTTTTTTCTGTTTGACCCTGCCCTGATGGGTATGTTAAATGCCTCTTTCTTTTTGTGGGGATTCTTTCTCTTTAGCTATTTCAAAAGAAGAATAGGCGGTATAACGGGGGATATGATAGGTTTTGCCATAGAGATAACAGAGCTTTTCATGCTCCTTTTAGGGGTATTTTATGGCCTCTGATCACGGCGGCAATGTGTTTGAGATAGCAAGAGAGCTTAACATAAGTCCTGACGAAATAGTCGATTTAAGCAGCAATGTTGTGGATGCGGATTTGGGTGTTGTTAGGCTGAGAAGCAGGCTTCCATCGGAAGAACCCGACGAGCTTGAGCGTTTGATTGAAGAAAAATTTAGTTTTCAGCGCAATAGCGTTTTGGTTAATGCCGGCACTTCTCAGTTTATAAAGGACATCTGTTGCATATTTAAAAACAAGAAGGCCTTAATCCTTGCACCCACATACTCAGAGTACGAAAAGCAGAGCCGCAACTTTGGCCTAACCGTTCAGTATGCTTTATCAGATGAGGATAACGGTTTTGAGTTTGAGCTTGAGGGAATTAATTTTTCGGGTTTTGATGTGGTTTTTGTATGCAACCCCAACAATCCAACAGGCGTGCTTTTGAAAAAAGAGGGACTTTTAAAGACTGTTAAAGACAACCCAAATAGCTTCTTTGTTGTCGATGAGGCATACATGGACTTTGACTTCAACAGAAACTCGCTTTTGCATCAGAAGCTTGATAACCTCTGCGTGCTTAGGTCTTTTTCTAAACTCCACGGCCTTGCTGGTTTGCGTATTGGCTGGCTCTATTCTTCTAATGGCGATTTTATAGAAAAACTCAAAGCTTTGAGGCCGCCCTGGAGTGTCTCTGAGTTTGCGCTTGAGCTTGCAAAGGCCGCCCTTGATACGGATTTCACAAAAAGGATAGAAGAGATAGTGAACCTTAGGGATTATTTGATTAAAAGGCTTAAGGGCTTTGAAATGGTAAGGGTCTTTGACAGCCATGCCAATTTTGTTTTGTTTAGGCTTTCGGGCGATCCAGAAGACTTCTTTAGCTATTTCAAAAACAACAGGCTGCTCTTGAGGAGTTGTGAAAACTTTTACGGCCTAAATAAGAACTTTTTTAGGGTTTCGATCAAAGATAGATACAGCATGGAACTGTTTTTAGAGCTCCTTGAAGGGTATTTCAAATGAAAAAGGCCATAATGTTCTGCGGAACGGCAAGCGGTGTGGGAAAAACGATAATCGCAGCCGGCTTTTGCAGGCTTTTATCCAATAAGGGCTTGCGCGTTGCACCGTTCAAAGCCCAAAACATGTCCCTAAACAGCATTGCCTTACCCGAAGGCGGAGAGATCAGCGTTGCACAGGCTTTACAAGCCTTTGCCTGTAGGGTCAAGCCTGATGCCAGGATGAACCCAATCCTTATAAAGCCCGATAGCGGCAGGTCTTACCTTGTTAGATTGGGAAAGCCTATAGGTGTGTATTCGTATGAAGATTATTACAAACTGAATGGAGAAAATAGAAGAATTGCCTTTGAGGCCTTCGATAGCTTGAAAAGCGAATACGATGTTGTTGTGCTTGAGGGTGCAGGCTCACCGGCCGAAATTAACCTCTATGAGCACGATTTTGTCAATATGTCAATGGCTGAGTATGCTTTAGCTGAAGTTTTCATTGTGGGCGATATAGACAGGGGTGGTGTATTTGCAGCCTTTAAAGGCACGGTTGAGCTTTTGCATCCAAAACACAGGGATTTGGTCAAAGGGTTTATCATAAACAAGTTCAGGGGGAGCTATGGGATCTTAGAGCCCGCTTTTGATATGTTTAAAAATTACTGTTCTAAGCCCATTGTGGGCGTTGTGCCTTATCTGGACTTGAAGCTTGATGAGGAGGATTCTGTTTTTGGGCCAGACAAAAGAGACGGCAAGGTTAAGATTGGTGTGATTAGGCTGCCGCATATGTCGAATTTCAACGAGTTTGATGTATTTAGGTTTTTGGATGTGGGCTTTGGATTTGTTAAAAGGCCTTTAGAATTGGACGATTGCGATTTAGTGATCCTGCCGGGCAGCAAAAACCCCTTATTTGACCTTGAGTTTATGATTGAGTCGGGCTTTGATGTATATCTAAAAAGCATTTTGGGCAAAAAGCCTATTATTGGTATATGCGGCGGCTATCAGATTCTTGGTAAAAGCATAGATGGCAAGAGGGCTTTGGGCCTTTTGGATGTCGAAACGGAACTTTTGAATGACAAAGTTGTTGTGTATAGGGAGTATGAAGGGATTTTAGATTTTGAAGGGAAGCGCCTGATTGGATATGAGATCCATCACGGCAGGACAAGATCGAACGGAAAACTAAAGCAATTGCTGAAAGGCGAGGATTTGCTTGTTTTTGATAGTGAAAATCTCGTTATAGGGACATACCTACACGGCATATTCAACAATAATGTCTTTTTGGAGTGGCTGTTTGGGTTTTTGGATGTTGATATGAAACTTGATATTGATATTTTTAAAAAGAAGGACGAGCAGCTTGATGAACTTTCAAGAATCTTAGGGGATTCGCTCGATTTGGGGATTATGCTGGATGGACTTGATCTGTGAGTTTGTATTTTTTAACGGTATAGCCTTCTTTGTGGGCGTTGTCTTGGAC
Organism: Hippea sp. KM1; assembly: GCF_000526195.1. Lineage (NCBI taxonomy): Bacteria > Pseudomonadati > Campylobacterota > Desulfurellia > Desulfurellales > Hippeaceae > Hippea > Hippea sp. KM1. The sequence goes on along the minus strand of NZ_JAFP01000001.1, from coordinate 1,730,652 downwards.
TTTGTGTTTGCAGAACCACCAAGCGCTTTGCATCCCGTTGTCTGGATAGGAAAGCTCATAAGTTCTTTTGAGGATTATTTTTACCGCATGGAGAACGGGCTTTTGGGCGGGACTTTGTTTGTTTTGAGTGTTTTAGGCCTTGTTGTTATTCTTGCCCTCGGAATCATGTATGTCTTTGTCGCAGGCAGCTTCTTTGGAAGGTTGATTTACGGTGTTGTTGCAAGCTATCTTGTTTTCTCATCCATTAGCATAAGATCTTTGGCTCAACACGCACAAAGGGTGCTTGAAGCATTAGAAGAGGGTGATCTGGATAGAGCAAGGAAGTTTTTATCGTTCATGGTTAGCAGGGATACGGATGACATGGAAAAGGAGAAGATCATAACCTCAACGGTTGAGTCTGTTTCTGAGAACTTTGTCGACGGTGTATTATCGCCGATGGTTTACTATTCAGCCTTTGGCATTGTGGGCGTTGCTGTCTTTAAGACCGTAAGCACATTTGATTCGATGATTGGCTATAGGAACGAAAGGTATGAGCTTTTTGGTAGGTTTGCCGCAAGGTTTGACGATGTGTTGAATTTTATACCGGCTCGATTGAGCATTGTGTTTATCGGTCTGTCTTGCCTGATTCTGGGTTTTAACTTCTTTGAGACGATGCGTGTTTTTGGCAAATACAGAAGGGCGCATCCAAGCCCAAACTCGGCTCACCCGATGAGCGCCTTTGCCGGTGCTTTAGGCCTTAAACTGGGTGGAAAAACAAGATACAACGGTATTTTGATAAACAAGCCCTGCATGGGGGACTCCTCAAGGAAGCCAGAGACCGTCGACATAGAAAGGTCGATCCATCTGCTTGAGACCTCATCCTATCTGGCGTTTATATTCTTTAGCCTCGTCTTTGTGAAGGTAATTGTTGAATGTTTTGGCTAATTTGCAGGTTTTTTAAAATTTATTCCCTTTTGGCGTTGAAAATGGAGGGGGCATTTGCTAAAATGCCTGCGAGTTCACCAGAGGGGGGATTCTTCATTTCTATTTCTATATGTTTTAAAATGGGGGTGTGTTGATGAAGTATGTGAAGTGGCTGGATGAGATTAGCGCCGATGATGTGCACATAGTTGGCGGTAAAAACGCATCGTTGGGCGAGATGATCAGTGAGCTTAAGGATGAGGGTGTTAATGTTCCTTACGGTTTTGCTCTGACGGCCCAATCTTACTGGTATCTGATCGATTCCAACAATCTGAGGGATGAGATCTATGAGGTTTTGAAGGATTTAGATACCCACGACATAAACGATTTAAGAGAGAGGACAAAGAAGGCCAGGGATTTGATCTTCAAAGCAAAGATGCCCGATGATTTGTATCAGGAGATAAAGGAGGCCTATGAGAAGCTCAGCGCATATTACAACGAAGAAGAGAGCGATGTGGCCGTGAGGAGTTCTGCAACGGCAGAGGACTTACCCGATGCGTCATTTGCAGGCCAGCAGGATACATACCTGAATGTTAAAGGTCTTGATAATGTTGTTCACTATGTAAAGAGCTGCTACGCCTCGATCTTTACCGAGAGGGCGACATCATACAGGCACGATAAGAACTTCGACCACTTCAAGGTCGGACTGTCTGTCTGCGTTCAAAAGATGGCAAGGAGCGATCTGGCAGCAAGCGGTGTCATGTTCTCTATAGACACAGAGAGCGGTTTCGATAAGGTTGTTGTAATAAATGCAAGCTACGGCTTGGGCGAGAATATCGTTGCCGGCAAGGTCAATCCGGATGAGTTTATTGTGTTTAAGCCGACGCTGGAGAAGGGCTATAAATCCATTATAAAGAAGCAGCTCGGTTCTAAGCTCACAAAGGCCGTATACGACGAAAACGGCGGCATAAAGGATGTGGATACGACAGAGGAGGAGAGATACAGATTCTCCATAACAGACGACGATGTCTTAACGCTGGCCAGATGGGCCGTTAAGATAGAGAATCACTATTCCAAAAGAAACAACAGATACACACCGATGGATATAGAGTGGGCAAAGGACGGCAAAACCGGCCAGTTGTTTGTTGTTCAGGCACGCCCTGAAACCGTCCAATCACAGAAGAACTTAAGCGTTCTTGAGACATACAAGCTCAAAGAAAAGAGCAATGTAATTGTTGAGGGTATAGCCGTAGGCAGCAAGATAGCCACGGGCGTTGTCAATGTTATCGATACGCCTGAGGAGATGGATAAGTTCAAAGAGGGCGAGATACTGGTAACCGACATGACCGACCCCGATTGGGAGCCTATAATGAAGAAGGCTGCCGCTATCATAACAAACAGGGGTGGCAGAACCTGCCATGCCGCTATTATCTCAAGGGAGCTCGGCGTTCCGGCCATTGTTGGATGCGGCGATGCAACAGAGAAACTCTCAAGCGGCCAGGAGGTTACGGTATCTTGCGCAGAAGGCGAAGTGGGCTATGTCTATGAAGGCAAGCTCGATTACGAGGTTGAGGTGCTGGATCTATCCAAGATAGAAAAGCCGAAAACACAGATAAAGATGAATTTGGGTAATCCGGCTATAGCCTTCCAGACGGCCGGCATTCCAAATGACGGCATAGGCCTTGCCAGGATGGAGTTTATCATAAACTCGTTTATTCAGGTGCATCCGCTTGCCTTGATCCACTTTGACGAGCTTGAGGATAAAAAGGCAAAGGAGGTAATAGCCGAGCTTACCAGGGGTTATGAGGATAAGCCGCAGTATTTTGTGGATAAGCTTGCAGAAGGCGTTGCCATGCTTGCGGCAAGCGTCTATCCGAATCAGATATTGGTTAGGATGAGCGATTTTAAGACCAACGAGTATGCCAACCTGATCGGCGGAAGGGAGTTTGAACCGGAAGAGGAAAACCCGATGATCGGATTCAGGGGCGCTTCCCGCTATTACTCTGATGAGTACAGGGAGGGTTTTGCCCTTGAGTGTAGGGCAATGAAGAAGGTCAGGGATGAATTTGGCCTGACCAATGTTGCCCTTATGATACCCTTCTGCAGGACGCCTGAAGAGGGCAAAAAGGTTATAGAGGAGATGAGGAAAAACGGCCTGGTTCAGGGAGAGAACGGGCTTGAGATATATGTGATGGCCGAGATCCCAAGCAATGTAATATGCGCCGATGAGTTTGCCGAGATCTTTGATGGTTTCTCCATCGGTTCAAACGACTTAACCCAGCTCACCCTGGGAATCGATAGGGATTCAGGCCTTGTAGCACACCTATTTGATGAGCGCCACATAGCCGTTAAGCGCATGATCCAGATGCTTATAGAGAAGGCCCACAAGCACGGCAAGCCCGTGGGTATATGCGGCCAGGGCCCGAGTGATTTTCCCGATTTTGCCGAGTTTTTGGTTGAGCTTGGCATAGATTCGATGAGTCTGAATCCAGACAGTGTTATGTCAACCATTGTGAATATAAAGAAGCTTGAGGAAAAGCTTAAAAGATAAGCGAGGGGCATAAGCCCCTCTTTTTTTGTTTGGGGTGGAACTATGTATGAGTCTGCGGTTGGTCTTTTGAGGGATAGCAAGGGCGATTTCTTTGATATATACAAAGAGGCCTCTTATGTGAGGGTGTTGCAGGCCAAAAATGGCCAGATAGAGGATGTAAAGGTCGGTTTTGAGGAGGGTGTAGGCGTTAGGCTTGTTAGGGGCTTGAGCGTTTTGTATTCCTCATCAACCGATACGGATGAGGAGAGCGTCTATAGGATGGCAAGATTTATAACGGATATTGCAAACCCCAAAGAGGGCAGGTTCGATGTGTCTGCATCAGGGATAAAGAGTATTGAGATGTGGGGTGGATATAAGCCTGAATTTGAGCGTATAACGGAGATTTACGATGATTTCTGCAGTGTTGCTTACAAGAAGGATCAGATAAAGCAGGTAAGCCTGACATTCTCAGACAGGAAGAAAGAGATAGAGATAATAAACGAAAAGGGCGAGTTGCTCAAAGAGGAGAGGATTTATACGGTTCTGTTTTTTGAGATTACCGCCAGGGAGGGTCAGATAACACAGAGTATAAGAAGACCCTTTGGTGTTTTGGGTGGTTTTGATTATTTTGACGGATGGGATTTTAAAAGGATAGCAGAAGAGGAGACAGAGAAGCTCTTAAATCTCCTGAAGGCGCCTCCGCTTAAGGCACAAAAGATGACGGTGGTGCTTTCAAGTCAAGCCGGCGGAACCATGATCCATGAGGCTGTGGGGCATGGCCTTGAGGCAGACCTGGTGTATGAAAACCTAAGCGTTTATAAGGATAAATTGGGCCAGAAGGTGGCAAATGATAAGATAACCGTGGTGGACGATGCCACAAGGCCAAAGATGAGGGGCTCTTTCTATTACGACGATGAGGGTGAGCGGGCCCAGAATACGGTTTTGATAGAAAACGGCGTGTTGAAGAATTACATGTTCGACAAGATGTATGCTAAGCTGGCCGATAGAGAATCGACGGGCAACTCAAGGAGGGAATCATACCGCTTTGCACCTATCGTGCGCATGTCCAACACATATATCCTGCCAGGTAAGGATGACCCTGAGGATATAATAGCCTCTGTGGATTACGGGCTTTTGGTCAAAAGGATGGGTGGTGGTCAGGTGAACCCCACGACCGGTGATTTTGTCTTTGAGGTTGCCGAGGGTTATCTGATAGAGCAGGGCAAGGTTGGGCATATGGTAAGGGGTGCCACGCTCATAGGCAATGGGCCTAAGGTGTTGAATGAGATAGATATGGTGGGTAATGACTTTGGCGTTGAGGTCGGCACATGCGGTAAGTCTAATCAGGGTGTCCCTGTAAGCGACGGTGAGCCCACATTGAGGATTCCATCTATAATGGTGGGAGGTAGTAGCCTATAAGGTACTGCGCCTGTTTAGCCTATGATGGCACAGATTACAGCGGCTTTCAGATTCAACCCAACGCAAGGACTATTCAGGGTGAGATAGAGAAGGCCTTAGAGCGCATCTTTAAGTCCAGAACGAGGATTAATTTTGCCGGCAGGACCGATGCCGGCGTTCACGCCTTTGGACAGGTTATAGACTTTCCTGTTCTTGTTGAGATAGAACCCTGCAATCTAAAAAGGGCGCTGAATTCGATTCTACCTGACGATATACGCATAAAGTGGATTAAAATGGTTGATAATAGCTTCCATTCGAGGTATAGTGCAAGATTCAGGGAGTATGTCTATTTCGCCTTTGATGGTGAATATATGGCTCCCTTTTTGTCCAGATATGTTTGGCATGTCGGGTTTAGATTGGATGTTGGCCTTATGAGGCAGATGGCGGACTTGTTTGTGGGCAAGAGGGATTTCTCTTTTGTGGCAAATGAGCCTGAGGGTAAGAGTTGCCAGAGGGAGGTCTATTTTTTGAGGATAAGAAGACAGAGGGATTTTGTTGTTTTTCATATAAGGGCCAACGGTTTTTTGCGGGGCATGGTTAGAAACATCGTGGGACTTTTGGTTGGATATTCCTTAAATGCCTTGCAAATGGATAGAAGCGGTAATATAATTTTTAATAAGGGGAATGTAAAGTCCTTCAAGGCTCCGGCAAGGGGTCTGTTTTTAAGACGGGTAGGTTATTGAGGGGTAGATTATGATTACAAAGGAAGAGGTAAGGCGAATAGCAAAGCTCTCCATGTTGGAGTTGGAGGAGGCCGATGTTGAAAAGTTCTGCACACAATTCAATGAGATTCTCGATTACATGAAGGAGATCGACGGCCTGGATCTTGATAATCAAGAGGCGGTATTCCATATAGGCGAGCTTAAGAATGTTTTTAGGGAGGATGAGGTTGGAGAATCCATGGCCAATGAAACGGCCTTGCAAAACGCCCCGGATGCAGCCGATAGTGCCTTCAGGGTGCCAAAGGTGATAGAGAGGTAAGCCATGCTGTATAAAAAAACACTTCATGAACTGTTGGAGCTTATAGATAAAGGCGATATAAAAGCCGAAGAGGTGTATGAGTCTGTATTGAAAAGGATAAGGGAGAAGGATGAAACGATAAACGCCTATGTCAGCGTGTTTGAGGCGTTTGAGGAGAATCCCAGGGATGGAATCCTTAAGAATTTGCCCATTGCTATAAAGGACAATATGCACATCGAGGGCAAGAAGACGACCTGCTCCTCTAAGATTCTATCCAACTTTGTCGCCTTCTTTGATGCCACTGCGGTTAAGAAGCTAAAGGAGAACGGGGCTGTCTTTATAGGAAAGACCAATTTAGATGAGTTTGCTATGGGCTCATCCACAGAGACCTCATACTTTGGCACGACCAAGAACCCGTGGGATATTACGAGGATCCCCGGTGGCTCAAGTGGCGGTTCTGCTGCTGCTGTTGCCTGTGGTGAGGCTATAGCCGCTTTGGGGTCTGATACAGGGGGTTCTATAAGGCAGCCTGCATCGCTGTGTGGCGTTGTGGGGCTAAAGCCCACTTACGGCAGGGTTTCAAGGTATGGCCTTGTTGCGTTTGCATCGAGTCTGGATCAGATTGGTCCTATAACGAGGGATGTCGAGGATGCTGCTATCTTGATGAATATAATTTGCGGTCATGATGAGCACGATTCCACCTCGGCCTTTGTCGATGTGCCGGATTTTACCCAGTATTTGAATCAAGACATAAAGGGCATGAAGATAGGCTTTTACGATAAAACACTGCAGGATTGCGATAGCGATGTTCAGGCGGCGATGGATGAGAGTATAAAGATATTGAAGAATTTGGGTTGCCAGATAGAGAGCGTCGATTTGCCCAACGCCAGGTATGCCGTTTCGGATTATTACATCATAGCGCCAGCTGAGGCCTCAAGCAACCTGGCCAGATACGACGGCGTAAAGTATGGCTTCAGGGCTTCTGATTATAGCGATTTGAAGGAAATGTACCTAAAGAGCCGCTCTGAGGGCTTTGGTGATGAGGTTAAAAGGAGGATAATGCTTGGCACCTATGTGCTCTCAAGCGGTTATTACGATGCCTATTATCTGAAGGCGCAGAAGCTCAGGGGATTGATAAAGCAGGATTTTGACAGGGCGTTTGAGAGGTTTGACTGCATAATCTCGCCCACAACCCCGACAGAAGCGTTCAGGGTTGGCGAGAAGGCCGATAAGCCCCTGCAGATGTATCTGTCGGATATTTTTACGATACCTGCTAACCTGACGGCAATTCCCGCCATAAGCATACCCAATGGATTATCTAACAACGGTTTGCCTTTGGGGCTGCAGATAATGGCCAACGCCTTTAGAGAGGATGTGATATTCAAGGTTGCATCGGCGTTTGAGAAAGAGTTTAATTTAAGGGATAGGCTCCCTTTGGATTGAGGTAATGTGATGAGTAGGATTTGGGTTAGGGTTGATATGGTAGGTGGTGAGTGCTATATAGGCTCAATCGACTATTACTTTGATGAGAACGAGGACGATGATTTAATGATAATGCTTGAGGAGCAGGCGTATTTTGGCCTGAAGATCGACCATGTGCATAAATGTAAAGAGGAGAACGGAAGGTTGATCTTGGAGCCTCTGGACAAAGGCGACTCCATATACAAATCAAGCATGATTATAATGAATACAGATAACATATTGACCATAAAGTTCTTAAAGGATGACTCCGATGTGGTTGTGTCTTTGGAGGATAAGATCAAGGTGAAGGAGATTAAAAAAACAAAGACATCAAAGAACATACTGCCCTTTAAACCTATAAAGAAGGAGAAGGTGTGATATGGCGGATAGATTGACCAAGAAGGATGTGATTGATGCCCTATACAATGTTATCGATATGGAGATAGGGCTTGATATTGTGAATTTGGGCTTTGTTTACGGTATAGACATCGATGAGGACAACAATGTAAAGGTGGTTATGACACTTACAACGCCCGGTTGCCCCTTGATTGCCCCTTTGCAGGAGGATGTGGTCAACAGGCTTAAGGAGATTGGAGCCAACGATGTTCAGGTTGAGCTTGTCTGGGATCCACCCTGGAATCCATCGATGATGAGCGAGGAGGCAAGAAGGAGACTGCTCGGCGAATAGATGTCTTTGGGTTGCGCCATCATAACCTATAACGAAGAAAGCAGCCTAAAGAAGACACTTGAGAGTGTTGCTTTTTGCGATGAGATTGTGGTGGTCGACTCAGGCAGCAGCGACAACACCCTAAAAATAGCCAGACAGTATACCGATAAGGTTTATCATCAACAGTGGTTGGGATACGGCAAACAGAAGAACTTTGCTATATCGAAGCTTTCAACAGATTGGGTATTGTCGATAGATGCCGATGAGGTTGTAAGCGGGGATTTAAAAAAAGAGATATTGAGGGTGTTAAAGAATCCATCTGCTGATGCCTATGCCTTAAATATTCAACTTGTCTTTATGGGTAAACCCTTGAGGTTTGGCGGGACATATCCAGATTACCATGTCAGGCTTTTTAAAAAGGGTAGGTGTCGATTTGATGAGGCGATGGTGCATGAGGGCGTTAGGTGTAGTGCAGAAAAACTAAAGGGTGTTGTGTACCATTACAGCTATGAGGATTTAGAGGATTACTTTAATAAGTTCAATAGGTACACCAGCCTGTTATCCAATGTTATAAGGCAAAAAAAGCCCCGTATAGGCGGATTTTATCCGTTTGGCAGGTTTGCTTTTGAGCTGTTTAGGAGATTTGTGTTAAAAGGGGCTTTTCTTGATGGTTATGAGGGGTGTGTGTATGCCCTTCTTTCTTCTTTCTATGTTTTTGTCAAATACGCAAAGGCAAAAGAGCCAAAGTGATGTATGGTTGTCTTTATCTTTATTCTTCTTGTTGTTATTTTCCTTGTCCGCTATAACTTTTTTAGGATACCCAAAAAAGGCATACTGGTTTTGCTCTATCACAGGATAGATGAAAGCCCCACCAACACCTCGCTGGATAAGTTTTCCATCTCACCTGAAGAATTCGAAAAACAGATAGCGTATCTAAGGAAGAGGGGTTTTATCTCTATAACACCCTCCCAGATAGACAGAATAAAGGATGAAAAATTATACTTAAAGAATAATTATGTTTTAATAACCTTTGATGATGGCTATAAGGATAACCTGAATGCGGCCAAAATACTGAATAGATACGGCATGAAGGGGTTGTTTTTTATCTCGACGGCCTTGATTGGCGGGTATCATGAGAATGCCAAGATGATGGATGAAAGCGACCTAAGGGAGCTTGTGCGTCTTGGTATGGTGCTTGGGTCTCACTCCCACAGGCACATAAAGCTTTCTTTAATTTCTAAGGATGAGGTAGAGAGTGAGATTAGAAGATCCCTTAGTATTTTGTCTTCTTATCAGCCTATTGAGGATTTTGCCTATCCGTTCGGCGATGTCAGTGACGATGTAATTGAGGTGTTGCGTAAGTTAAAAATTAAGAGGGGTTATATCATAGGCCAAAAGATATACCAGCCGGATATTCAACCTATATTTAAAATTCCCCGAGCCATAGTAAGAAAAGATACTGATAAAATAGATTTTTACTTAATAATTACACGAGGCCGGAGCAAATTTTAACTTTAATTTAATTTTCCTCTTGACATAAATCAAAAAAAGTGTATAAATATATCTAAACTTAACGGGAGTTAAAGTTTACTTTATTTTAGTGGAGGTGGTTTATGGCTGAGGGGAAACTTGCTAATCCTGGACCATTGGGACTCGGTGGATTTGCTCTGACAACCTTTGTTCTCAATGTTCACAACGCTGGATTGGTTCCGGCAGCATTGGACGCAGCGTTGCCGTTGGGTCTGTTTTACGGTGGTTTGGCCCAGCTGATTGCCGGTGTTTTGGAGATGAGAACCGGCAACACATTCGGCATGACGGCGTTTGGTTCTTACGGCGCATTCTGGATCGCTTTAGCAAGCTTAGTTTATTTTACTAAGCTTGGGTTAGTTCCAGCTGCTGCATTGGGTCCGGCTTTGGGTATTACCCTAATTGCTTGGACGATCTTTACAACCATTATGACCTTGTTGGTATTTAAGAGCGGGCATACCACTGTCATTGTGATCTTTGTCTTGTTGGAGATCCTCTTTATCTTGCTGGTCATTGGCCATTACACAGGTAGCAAAGCCATCACAACATTTGCAGGATATGAGGGTATATTGACGGCTCTGGCTGCATGGTATGGAATGTATGAGGGTATCAAGGCTCAGTTTGATGTTATGAGCAACGAATAATCCCGGCGTAGGTATAGGATAGTGGGGGCTTGACAAAAAGCCCCCATTTTTTTATGCTTATGCCTGCATTATTAATTAATTTTTTAGGGAGGATTTAAGGGTCATGAATATGGCTGAAAAGATTAAGAGTTATCGGAAGAAGCAGGGCTTGACACTAAAGGCGTTGGCAGAGAAGGTCGGATGCACCGATGCTTATATCTCCCAGATAGAGACGGGCAAAGCAGTGCCTTCCATTAGCGTTTTACAGAAGATAGCCCAGGCCCTCGATGTGCAGGTTAGGGATCTTTTAAGCGATGAGCAGTCCAATGATAAGATATTCTTAACAAAGGAGGAAAGGACTCAAATCATATATCCAGGCAGCCATGTCTATGCTGAGCTGCTCGTGGCCAAGATTTCCAATAAAGCCATGGAGCCCCTCTATAAGGTTGTGCCTGTGGGTTGCGATTCAAAGGGTGAGCACAGGCATACGGGTGAGGAGTTTGGATACATCTTGAAGGGCAAGCTGGAGCTTAGGGTTGGTGATCAGGTTAAGGTTTTGGGCCCAGGCGATAGCTTCTATTTCTCATCAACCCAACCCCATTCTTATAAGAATGTAGGCGATGTGGATGTTGAGACCATCTGGGTAGTCAGACCACCTGTTCTGTAAGTTCGTAGAGTTTTGCGCAGTGCTGCTTAAAGAGAATCTCCCCTTTTAGATTTAAGTTAAGGTGGTTATCTTTGGCGGTTAACCAAAGAAGATAGCCACCCTTTATCTTTTCTCTGATTTCATCCATAAGCGGTCTTATATTCAAGGCCCTGGCCGTTATAACATCGCATTCCATGGATTTGCTTAGCTGCTCTATGCGCCTGTTTATTATGTTGCATTTAAGCTTGAGCTTTGCGCATATGTAGGTTAAAAAGGCCGCCTTTTTGTTGTTTGGTTCAATCATTGTTATATTCAAGCTGGGTTTGTATATCTTCATTACAACGGCAGGGAAACCGGCGCCTGAGCCTATATCCACAATCGATAAGCTGTCATCCCTGAAGAATTTGAAAAACAACAGGGACGGTGCAACGAGGTGGTTTACGATGTTTTCTTCCCTCTTTGATATGAGTGCTATGTTTTTGTTCCATTCCTTTAGTGTTTCGATGTAGAGTATAAGGTTGTCTATGCCGCCTGGTGGTATGTCAACCCTTCTAAAGGCCTTTTCAAGCCGAGTTCTTAAGTCCGTCATTGTATTTTTTTAGGTAAACCATGAGAATGGATATGGCAGCGGGTGTTACGCCCGATATGCGCATGGCCTGCCCGATCGATGTGGGCCTTACCTCCATAAGCTTGCCCCTGACCTCGTTGGACAACCCGCCAACCTTGGTGTAATCGAAGTTCTCGGGTATCTTCATGTTTTCGTATTTCTTGAATTTTTCTATCTGCTGTTTTTGCAGGCTCAGATAACCTTCGTATTTTATGTCTATCTCGACCTCTTGTTTTATGTATCCATCAAGGTCTTCAAGCTCAGGCATGAGCTGTTTGAGCTTGTCGTAGTTTATCTCGGTTCTCCTCAGGAGTTTGGCCAGATCCGTCTTGGTTTTTATTATCTCGGTTCCAAGCTCCTTTAATTTTCTGTTTGTCTCCTCCGTCGGGAATATGTATGTGGTTTTAAGCTTTTTGATTGTCTCCTCTATCTTGACCTTCTGTTCCTGTATCATCTCAAATTCTTCCCTGCTCAATAATCCGGCCTTGAAGGATTTTTCGGCCAGCCTTAGATGCGTGTTATCCTCCCTTAGGATGAGTCTGTATTCTGCCCTGGAGGTGAACATCCTGTAGGGCTCTTTTGTCCCTTTTGTGACCAAATCGTCTATCAAAACGCCTGTGTAGGCCTCATCCCTTCTTAGGATAAACGGCTCTTTCTCCATTAGATAGAATGCGGCGTTGATGCCTGCAACAATGCCCTGGGCTGCAGCCTCCTCATACCCGCTTGTGCCGTTTATCTGACCTGCCAGGAACAGGCCTCTGATGCTTTTGGTCTCCAGTGTGTGTTTAAGCTGGGTTGGATCAACAAAGTCATACTCTATCGCATATCCCGGCCTCATGATTTCAACCTTCTCAAGTCCCTTTATGGTGCGCAAGAAGTTCAACTGCACCTCATAGCTCATCGATGTGTGGAGGCCGTCTGCGTATATCTCTGTGGATTTTTCGTCCTGGGGTTCTAAGAATATCTGGTGCTGCTTTTTCTCGAAGAACTTGACCACCTTGTCTTCTATAGATGGGCAATACCTCGGCCCAACGGATTCTACCATGCCGCTGTAAAGCGGTGATTGATCCAGGTTTTTCAATATAACCTCGTGTGTTTTTTCGTTTGTGTATGTCAGATAACACGGTATATTGGGTCTGTTTAGCTGTTTTGTTCTAAAGGAGAAAGGCACGGGTTCATCATCACCCGGCTGCGGTATCAATGCATCGAAGTCTATGGTTCTTGCATCCAATCTCGGCGTGGTTCCTGTTTTTAGCCTGCCAACCCTTAAACCCAATCTCCTCAGGCTATCTGAGAGTTTTCTTGATGGGGGCTCCCACGCCCTTCCCGCTTCGTATTCGTTTAGGCCGATGAATATCTTACCCTTCATAAATGTGCCTGTTGTTACGACCACTGCGTTGCAGTAATACTCATTGCCAAGATGCGTCTTTACGCCCACCACCCTATTGCCTTCAACGATTATCTCATCAACGGTCTCCTGTTTTATATCGAGATGCTCCTGTCTCTCCAGCGTGTATTTCATTCTCAGTCTGTATGCGGTCATATCGGCCTGAGCCCTGCTTGACCAGACAGCAGGCCCCTTGCTCTTGTTTAGTATCTTAAACTGTAAACCGGTTTCGTCTATATTGCGTGCCATCTCGCCGCCAAATATATCGACCTCTTTTACTAAATGCCCCTTTGCAAGGCCACCTATCGCCGGATTGCAGCTCATGGCACCTATGGAATCCAGCGCTATAGTCAAAAGCAGCGTGTTTAGACCCAATCTTGCATTTATCAGTGCGGCCTCACAGCCCGCATGTCCTCCGCCTATTACGATCACATCGTATCTTTTGGGATAAATCATTTTCTCACCTCTAAATGTTTCATGTGAAACATCACTTGCCTATGCAGAACTTTTTAAACATGACATCCAGCATGTCTTCGTTTGTTATCCTTCCAATGACCTCATCAAGATAGTCTGTTAGTGCCAAAAAATCAACACCGATCAAGGCAGGATCTATGTCGTTGTCTATATCTTCCTTCAGGCGGTTGCACATCTCAATGGCCTTTTTTAGGCTCTGCTTCTGTGATGCGTTTAGCGATACAATCTGGGAGTCATCCATTCCGCCTAAGGCCACATCGGATACAACCCTTTCAAGCTCCTCTAAACCCTGCGATGTCTTGCACGAAATCCGTATTATGTGTTTAAACGGCAATTCTTTCTTGTCTATCTTTATGCCTAAATCGGCCTTGTTTAATATAGCTATGGTGTTTTTTTGCAAATCCATTAGTTTATCTATCAATTTTTTATCCTCTTCGGTCAGTTTATTTGACCCGTCAAATATGGCAAGGACTATATCGGCCTCTTCAATGGCCTTTAGACTCCTCTCAACGCCTATCTTCTCAACGGTATCATCGGTTTTTCTTATGCCTGCTGTATCCAGTATGGAGAACGGAACGCCGTTTATGTTGAACTGCTCCTTTAATACATCCCTTGTTGTGCCTGGAATGTCTGTGACTATTGCCCTCTCTGAGCCTGTTATGAGGTTCAATAGGCTGGATTTGCCAACATTGGGTTTACCCACCAGTGCTATTGTAACCCCTTCAAACAGGTTGTTGCCGTATTCTGCTGCCCTTAGGATTTGCTTTAGATTGCCTTCTATTTCGTTTAAGATCTTGAGCTTCTCCTCTTTTGAGACATCGCTTAGCTCTTCCTCGGGGTGGTCTATCATGACCTCGTTTTCGGCCATTAGATAGAGTATTTGATCCCTTATCTGGTCAAGCTTTGAGGAGAAGTTGCCCTGAAGCTGCCGTTGAGCCACATCGACAGCCCTTTTGCTTTTGGCAGATATAACCTTGGCCACGGCTTCTGCCTGGGATAGGTCCAGCTTGCCGTTTAGGAAGGCCCTTTTTGTGAATTCACCCGGCTGAGCAAGCCTGGCTCCGGCCTCTATTAGCCGCTCAAGGACGCTGTTTAAAACCACCAATCCACCGTGGCAGTTTACCTCAAATGAATCCTCGCCCGTATACGAATGGGGAGATTTGAATATGGAGACCAAAACCTCGTCCAAGATCTTGCCTTCTGCATCAACGATGTGGCCATAGTATATCCTGTTTGCCTCATACGGCGGCTTTCTTGTAAAGACCTCCTCAAGCAGCTTTAGGCTTCCCTTGCCTGAAACCCTGATTATACCGATGGCTGCTTCTGTATACCCTGTGGCTATAGCTGCGATTATGTCGTCGTCATGTTGCAGCATGTTTCTGCTTTTTCTCTTGGGCCTTTAGTATCTGAGAATCTATGAACTGTTGCGCTATGGTTAAGAGGTTGTTTGTTGCCCAATACAGAACCAAACCCGATGGGAATCCCATGAACATAAAGGTAAATATCAAAGGCATGAACATCATGATCTTCTGCTGAGTTGGATCGCCTGTTGCCGGTGTTAGTTTCTGTTGAACATACATGGTCAATCCCATCAGGATCGGCAATACATAGTATGGATCCTTTGAGCTTAGGTCTGTAATCCACAACACAAACGGTGCACCCCTCAACTCGATGGCGTTTAGAAGAACATTGTACAGGGCAAAAAAGACCGGGATCTGAATGATTATGGGCAGGCAGCCGCCGAACGGGTTGACCTTGTGCTTTCTGTATAGCTCCATGGTGGCCTTGTTGAGTTGATCCGGCTTGCCCTTGTATTTTGCCTGCAATTCCTTTAGCTTTGGCTGGAGTTTGGCCATCTCCTTCATCGACTTGTATGATTTAAAGCTCAACGGATAGAAGATTAACCTGATCAGGAATGTCAAAACAATGATGGCGACACCGTAATTACCAAATATGGAGTATAACCAGTTCAAGACATACAGAAGCGGTTTTCCAATGAATCCAAACATGCCGAACCTTATGATTCTGTCTAATTTGTGGTCCACGGCCTGTATGGTTTCCTTGCTCTTTGGCCCTGCGTATATCTTAAGCTTTGCCGGTGTTTTGAGATTGACATATACATAGTGGCCGTCGTTTAGCTTTGTGTATCCGGCCAAAAGCGAATTTGATTCAGCAGGCAGAAAGGCCAAGCAGAAATACTTGCTCTCTAAGGCTATCCAGTGTATATCCTCATCCGGTTTTATCTTTTTGTCTGTTCTTATTTTGTCGTTGTCAACCAAGGCGACAGCTCCTAAGTGTGAATATTTTTCCTTCTGAAGATCCCCCAGATCCGGCCCTGCATATACGGAAAAATCTGTATCTATCGGTTTGCCATCTTTTAAGACCTCCACCTTGAAGTCGAATGCATACACACCGTCTTTGAATTCAAATGTCTTGATAATGGTGTAGGTTCCGTTGGTCTTTTTTAGTGTAACGG
The DNA here is from genome assembly GCF_000526195.1 of Hippea sp. KM1. NCBI lineage: Bacteria > Pseudomonadati > Campylobacterota > Desulfurellia > Desulfurellales > Hippeaceae > Hippea > Hippea sp. KM1. The sequence continues at coordinate 1,714,936 of NZ_JAFP01000001.1, read as the reverse complement.
TGGAGGTTGAGTTCTGCCTTGAAAGCCTGACAAATTCTTTATTGGCCTTATATGGCATGGTCTCTTCCATCTTCTCTATGTTTTTATCTGCAAAGACCGTTTCTAAGGTGTTGTAATAGCCGCTGCTTTTGACCAGTTGAACATTGGATTTGTTTATGCTGTATTTCTTCAAAAGCAGCTCCTTGATAGCGCCGTTCAAAGAGGAGATCTTCAGGATATAGTTGTCTGTCTCTATGGTGATAAAATGCTCATTCTCCGTTTTTGGCTTGGGTGTTTTTTTGTTGACCTGTTCTATTTGCTGCTTAGTTGTTTTTGTGGCATTGGAGCTTTGCTCTGGTGGCTGTTGCTTGGGTAAAAAGAAGTAAGTGTAGGCTGTAATTAGAATGGTAACGACCAGTATGGCCATCAATGCCCTTTTTTCATTGTTATGATCCTGCATTGTCTCTCCTCTTTACTTTCTTGAATTGGAATAGTGGTTTATCTGGCGGGTCATACCCTCCCTCACTCCACGGCGCACATCTTATTATGCGCCATATGGACATCAGGCCGCCCTGAAGTGGGCCGAACCTCTTTATGGCTTCAATGGCGTAATTGGAGCATGTGGGATAAAACCTGCATGAAGGCCTGGTTAGCGGCGATATAAACCTCTGATAGAACCTTATCAGGCCAATCATGGCTTTCGATATTGCGTTAGTTATTAAAGCCATTGGATACTTTATCTAAAAAGAGATTTCTCATTCTTTCGAAGTTGGCCTCTAATACGCCCCTCCTTGCAATCAATACAATCCAGCAGTCTCTTGGCAGATACGGCTGGGAAAGCCTTATGATTTCCCTTAGGCGCCTCTTGGCCCTGTTTCTCTTTACGGCTTTGCCTATCTTCTTGCTTGCCACAACGCCTGCCTTGAAGCTATCCCTGCCTTTTAGCACAAACAATACAAAAAAGGGCGTAACTATCTTTTCCCCTTTTTCATATACATCTTTAAACTCTTTTGAGCTTAGGCTTTTGTATTGCTTCTTTAAACCGTCAATCTCTTTCTGCCCTTGGCTCTCCTTCTGGATAGAACCTTCCTTCCGCCTGCTGTTTTCATCCTCGCCCTGAAGCCGTGGGTTCTTTTTCTGGGTTTATTGTGCGGTTGAAATGTCCTTTTCATTTTCCTTACCTCCTAATCGTTTTGGCAAAAGGAGTATATATAAAAATAGCAAAAAATCAACAGTTTTAGTCATCCGTTTGCTTTTTAAGGTCTTATTTATATAATGAACTCAAGCAGGAGGTGTTTTATGGATATACAAACGCAGAAGGAGAGATGGCTGCTTTTTTCGATAGTTCTAAATACATTAATGGCTATAGCCAAGTTGGGTTTTGGTCTGGGCTTTGGCATTGCCGTTATAGTGGCCGATGGTATACATAGCATATCTGATGTGGTTAGCTCTCTGCTTCTGTTTTTATCTATTAAATTTGCAGGCAAAAAATCAAAAAGATTCCCATACGGCATGCACAAGCTTGAGGATTTTGCCGCCTTTATTGCGGGTGTTTTGATTGTTTATGCTGCTTATCGCATAGTTAAAGGGGTGTTGCTTTCAGAGGAAGGCGTTGTAATTGCACATACATGGTTGGCGGTTGGTTTTATGTTTTTGGTTCTGCTTGCTCAGTCTGTCTTTATATTCTTTGAGTGGAGGGCGGCAAAGAAGTTGAGTTCCTCGGGTATGAAGGCCGACCTTTTGGATTGGATCTTGGATGGCGGCATGAGCGTTGTTGCTATTATAGGTATTATTTTGACCCATTTTGGCATTCCCCATGCCCAAAAAGTGGCTGTGGCCGTAATAGCGTTAGGTGTTTTTCATGAGGCTTTCGAGATATTAAAGGATTCTGTGCTTACCTTGCTGGATGCCTCGGTTGATCCTTCTATAATTGAGAGGGCCAAAAAGGTTATAGAGGGTTATCCAGAGGTGGAGAGTGTCGATATGCTGTTTATAAGAAAGGCCGGGAGTATATTCATAGCCGATATTATCTTAAAAATCCATCAAAGGGATATGGAGAAAGCGCACAAGGTTATAGACAGGATTGAGGAGAGTCTAAAAAATGCCATAGAGAACCTCAAGTTTATAACCATTCACTATGAGCCAGCACAAGAGCAGGTAAAAAAGGTGGCTATTCTTGTTGATTCGAAGGGCGGGGTTGCAAAGAGATTCAGGGATGTTGAGGCTGTTAGGGTTAAAGAGTTTTTCAAAGACGGAGAGCTTATGGGTGTTTATGAATACAGGCTTTTTGATGATGACAAGGAGAGGGGCAGGTTTGTAAGGCTCATAAGCTGGTTGCTTAGAAACGGCATTAACGAGCTGGTGTTTGATGAGGAACATATGCAACCCGAGCGAAGGGATATGTTGAACAGGCTTAATATAAAGGTTGTGCCAGCCTCAAAATCTATTTAGCCATCCAGACCATCCATAGGTTTTTATAAATCCTGCCGTTGTTTTTTGCCATCACGCCTATGCGCTGTTTGGCTTTTGTCAGCTTTGCGTCTGTTTTTATGTACACCATGTTTCCTTCTGTTTTTGCCCTCTGCCAGCCCAACTGGCTCACATAAACCATAAAGCTATTTCTGTCGTATCGGGAGACATTATCCAGTATGGCGCCGAATAGTTTTGAGTTTGTTGTGCTCCCTGCAGGGGGTATGTGTTGTTTTATGGGTAGGTATTTTTCCTTTAGTATCTCCTTAAAATGTTGCATTGTCGACCAATATTTGCCCAATATGGGCTGGCGAGGCATAAGCCACAGCGGTGTTTTTGCACCTATGGCGGTTGCATCTTGTGTTAGTATAGCCTCAAAGCCCAACCTTCTTGCAACATCTATTACCGTTTTGTTGTAATCGCCGTATGGTATGGCGAAGGCATACGGTTTGTATCCAAACTCTTTGATAAAAAAATTAATGCTCTTTTTAATGTCCTCGGCTATCCAGTCTGCGTATCTTGAGTGCGGTATGGTTGAGGGTGGATTGGTAAAACGGGGGTGTGAATGGCTGTGGGATTGAAAATCTATATTGTATTGCATCATCTCTTTGATCTGTTTTATGCTCATGTAATCGGGATAGTGTTTCTCTATAGCCTCGGTGGGCAAGAAAACGGTGGCTGCAAAGTGCAGTTTTTTCAATGTTGGGAATGCGTTTTCATAAACGCTTCTGTATCCGTCATCAAAGGTCAATACAACGCACCTTTGGGATAGTTTTTTGCCTTCCTTTATTAAATATACAAGCTCCCTTAGTGGCATGACGGTGTAGTTGTTCTGCTTTAGGTATTCCATCTGCCTTATGAAGAGCTGTTTTGATACATTGGTTGAGGGTGTTCTGTTGTCGCCTATCTTGTGATAGATAAGTATGACACAGGCTATGGATTGGATGTTCAGCAAAAACACAAACAGCAATGAAAGAGCAAGCCTCTTCATTCCTCTATCTCCTCAACGATCTCCGTTTTTATTTCTTCAATGGTTTTTTGAAAGATCGGAAGGAGCTTCTCCCTTCTGTTGCCGGCTATAATGACATACATGATGTCGTCGCCGATCTTCAATCTTCCCTCGTTGATCCATATTACAACCCCTTCTATGAAATCCATCGATTGGAGCCTGTCTTTTAGCTTGTCCAACTTTTGCCTGTTGAATGTCAGATTCATGCCTTTTACGGGCTTGCCGTCTTTTGATGTGGCCCTGACAACGCCGTTGTGTATGAGTATCATCCCCAAGTTGTCTAATTTTGCGGATTCCTTTAGCTTTTTAAGCTCTTCGGATAGATCAAACATCGATATACTCAATCTCCTTTCCCTCAAAATTTCTAAAGCGGTATATGTTGCCCTGCTTTTTTATGATCCTGTTTGGTTCGACCACCACCTTGCCCATCCCTTCAGGCAGATCAAAGGCAAAATTCGGCACGCACAGGCCACTTATACTTCCCCTTAAGCGCTCCATTATCGATAGGGCTTTTTCTATTGGCACCCTGAATCCGTTATTGCCTTTGGCCTGGTCGCATCCAAATAGGTAATAAGGCTTTATGTTTAGTTCTGTAAGCCTACAGAAGAGCTTTTCGAGTATGAATACATCGTCGTTTAAGCCCTTCAATAGCACGGTTTGCGATACAATGGGGAAGCCGTTGTCTATAAATCTCTTTGCGGCCTCTTTGAATTGGTGCGTTATCTCATCGGGGTGGTTTATGTGTATGGCCAGCCATATGGGTTTATAGGCGGTTAGCATCTGTATGGTCTGCTCATCTATACGCATGGGGTATGATGTTAATACCCGTGTCCCTATTCTTATAAACTTTATGTGTTTTATCGCCCTTATTTTTGTTAGTATCTGTTTGAGTCTGTCGTTGCTTAAGAAAAACGGATCGCCCCCCGATATTAACACCTCCCTGATGGATCTGTTTTGCTGGATATAAGAGGCTGCTCGGTCTAAGTCAAAACCGCCGAAGTTCCTCCAGTTGTCTTTTCTGAAGCAAAACCTGCAATAGGCGAAGCATTTGTTTGTAATGGTAAGGACAACCCGATCCGGGTATCGGTGTATGAGTCCTTTGGCCTTGCTGAAGTCCTTTTCGTTGAGGGGGTCGCTGCTGCCGTTTAAGAATAGCTCCCTTTTGGAGAAATAGAACTGCCCCTTTATGCCCTTTTTGTGTATAAGGCCGCATAGATAGTCGTTTAGCTTTGCATCCATAGCAGCGATTAGTATAATTTTAAAAGATGGTAAATGCAACGGTTTTAAAGCTGGATAAGCTCGTATGTGGTTATAAGGGTAAGGCTTTGCTTGAAGCCGAGGCGGAGTTCTTTCTCGGTTTCAACCTTGTAATGGGAAGATCGGGCAGCGGCAAAACCACCCTGCTTAAGACCATAGAATCGATTATACCGCCACTTAGCGGGGCGGTTATCTTTGACGGTGTGGATGTCAGAAGCATTAAGACATGGTCTGGTCGGTGCATACTTCTGCCCCAGAAGGGTTATTACCTTGCCGATTCGGTCTATGAGTCTATCAGAATACCATTTTATCTTAAGGCGCACAGGAAAAAGAAGATGGATGAGGATTTGATGAGACGGCTCCTTGATATGTTTGGCCTCGGTGTTGATGTGTTGAGCAAGAGCAGCTCTGAGTTGTCCGGCGGCGAGATGCAGAGGGTTGCAATAATCAGGAATCTATTGCTTAAGCCGTATGTTGCACTGTTTGATGAGCCAACATCCGCCCTGGATGAGCATACGGCCAGAGCGGTTTTTGAATACTTAGGGGTATTCTGCAGAGATAGGGTCTGCGTGATTGTTTCACATGAAACAATTGCCAGAGATTTTGCAGATAGGCTATATGTGATTGAGGATGGTCGTTTATGGTTGAATCAATAGGCCTTAAGGGGTGTCTGGTATCCTATGGGCTTTTGGTGGTGGTTTTGTTTATATCCCATAGGGAGAGGCTTAAGCTTGAGAAGGATATAGTTGTATCCTTTGTCAGGATGAGCGTTCAGTTGTTTGTCGCTGGATTTGTGCTGATTTACCTTTTTAGGTTGGATAACCTGCTTGTTAATGTTGCCGTCTTTGTGGTTATGGTGGGTTTTGCCACCGATATATCCTTAAGCAGGGCAAAACTTAAGGGTAAGGGTATATGGTTCTATGTGTTCCTTTCCATACTCCTCTCAGCAGGCGTTGTTTTGCTCTTTGTGTTTTTCGGGGTTATAAGGATGCCCTATCTCCATGCGAGGTATTTTATACCGCTTGCCGGTATGATTATCGGTAATTCCATGAATTCAACAGCCATCGGGGCTGAGAGGTTCTTCTCCAAACTGGAAGACAATAAAGACGCCGTCTTTGATCTGTTGGGCATTGGTGCAACGATGGATGAGGCCCTGGCTTTTATCGGGAGGGAGGCCTTAAGGGCTGCCATCCTACCGTCGTTGACATCTGCAAGCGGTATGGGGATTGTGTTTCTCCCCGGCATGATGACCGGTCAGATATTGTCGGGTGTGAACCCTCAGGAGGCTGTTTTTTATCAAATAATGATAGTTGTCTCCATCTCAACAGTGGTTTGTTTATCCAACTATTTAATGATCAGAACAATATCCAAAAGAATCAATTTTATTTGACAGATTTTGCCTTTTAAAATATAAACTATATTTAGGAATATAGAAGAGGAGGTTAGTTGATGTCAAACAGTAAATTAAGGGAAGAGGCGCTTAGGTATCATTTAGGTGACAGGCCTGGAAAGATAGAGGTAAAACCGACAAAACCCCTAAAAACCCAGAAGGATCTATCCTTAGCTTATACGCCCGGGGTTGCGGAGGTCTCCCTGGTATTGGCAGAGGACCCCAAAGCTGCATATAAATACACGGCAAAGGGCAATTTGGTTGCCGTTATATCCAATGGAACGGCCGTTTTGGGCTTGGGCAATATAGGTGCTTTGGCATCAAAACCCGTTATGGAGGGTAAGGGCAATCTGTTTAAGACCTTTGCCGACATAGATGTTTTTGACATTGAGATAAACGAGACAGATCCGGATAAGTTGATCGATATAATTGCGGCATTAGAGCCCACATTCGGAGGCATAAATTTGGAGGATATAAAGGCGCCCGAGTGTTTCTATATCGAGGAGAAGCTTAAGGAGAGGATGAAGATTCCCGTATTCCACGATGACCAGCACGGAACGGCGGTTATAAGCGGCGCTGCCCTGCTCAATGCATTGGAGATAGCGGGCAAGGATATATCGAAGTGCAAATTGGTGGTAAACGGCGCCGGTGCTGCAGGTATCGCTTGTGCCAAGCTGTATATGACGCTGGGTATCAAGAAGGAAAACATAATAATGTTAGACTCCAGGGGTGTTATATACAAGGGCAGAAAAGACGGCATGAATAAGTATAAGGAGTTCTTTGCCTCAGATACCGATGCAAGAACGCTTGAGGAGGCCTTAGAGGGCGCCGACATCTTTGTTGGGGTTTCCAAGGCCAATATCTTGAGTGAGGAGATGGTCAAGAAGATGAACGATTCACCCATCATATTCGCTATGGCCAACCCCGACCCAGAGATTACATACGATAAGGCAAAGAGAGCCAACCCCAATGTGATCATGGGCACAGGAAGGAGCGATTATCCGAATCAAATAAACAATGTTTTGGCCTTCCCGTTCTTGTTCAGGGGAGCCTTAGATACGCTTGCAACGCAGATCAACGATGAAATGATGATGGCTGCAGCCAAGGCATTGGCTCAGCTGGCCAAGGAGGATGTCCCAGAGAGCGTCTTGAAGGCTTACGGTGTTGAGAATCTGAAATTCGGAAGGGAGTACATCCTGCCCAAGCCGTTTGACCCAAGGGCGCTGTTCTATGTTGCCCCTGCGGTTGCGGAGGCCGCTATAAAATCCGGCGTTGCCCAGATAGATGAGAGCGAGTTTGACCTTGAGGAGTATAAGGAGCAGCTAAGGGAAAGGTTGGATAAGACAAAATCTGTCACAAGATACATATACAACAAGGCAAAATCCGATCCCAAGAGGGTTGTCTTTACAGAGACGACAGATGCCAACATCCTGCGTGCGGTGGAAAGCAGCATAGAGGAGGGCACCGTAAAGCCCATATTCATAGGCGCAAGGAGCTTTACAAAGGAGGATGTGGCAAAGAGGATAAAGGAGCTTGGTTTGAAGGAAAGCATGCTGGAGAAGATCGAATTTATAGATCCGCTTTACTATGAAAAGACCCAGCAGTATGCCGATATGCTCTATGAGGAGCGCAAGAGGAAGGGTATGACAAAGAAAGAGGCGGCCTATATCATGGAGCACAGGCCCAACTATTTTGCCGCCATGATGGTAAAGAGCGGTGATGCCGATTCTATGATAATAGGCGAGACATACAACTATCCTGCTGGTATAAGGCCTGTGTTGACCGTTTTGGATAAGGAACCGGATAGTGTTGTTGCAGGTCTTTATGTGATGATAATAAAGAACAAGATCTATGTCTTTGCCGATACAACCATCAATATAAATCCGACCAGCGAGGATCTTGTGGTTATAGCCAAAGAGGCTGCCTGCTTCTATGAGGATCTAACCGACGATAAGGCTGTGGTTGCCATGCTCTCCTTCTCAAACTTCGGGAGCAACAACCAGGAAGAGGCAAGCAAGGTTAGAAGGGCCGTTGAGATGCTAAAGCAGAGGCATCCTGAGATAATAGTTGACGGTGAGATACAGGCCAATGTGGCCGTGGATAAGGACTTGATAAACCAATTCTATCCGTTTAGTGAGCTTGCCGGCAAGAATGTGAATGTTTTGGTGTTCCCCAACCTGGATGCTGCAAACATAGCGTATAAGTTGCTCTATAAGATGGGCGATGCCTATCCAATAGGTCCTATACTGGTTGGACTGAAGCAGTCTGCCCATGTGCTTGAAATGGGCTCCACTTCGTCTATGATTCAAGACATGATAGCTATTGCATCGTTTGACGCTCAAAGAAAGGGCTGTAAATAATTTTTTTTTAGGAGGTGTTTTTATGAAGAGGGGTTTGCTTACCTGGTTGGTGGCCTTTGTGGCTGTGTTGGCTTTTAGTGTTGCAGCTTTGGCTAAACCTATCGTGATCAAGTTTAGCCATGTTGTCGCTGTGGATACGCCCAAGGGTAAGGCTGCTAACTATTTTGCCAAAATTGTCAAGGAAAGGACGCACGGTCAGGTTATCGTAAAGGTCTATCCAAATGCCATGCTCTATGGCGACAGAGCTGCTATAGAGGCAGTTCAGATGGGAACTATTCAGATGGCTTGTCCTGCAACAGCTAAATTTACCGGTTGGTTGCCAGAGATTCAGTTGTTTGACCTTCCGTTTTTGTTCAAGAACTCCGAGCATCTGCATAAGGTTATGGACGGACCTGTTGGAAAGAAGATCTTGGGTCTGTTCAGGAGAAAGGGACTTTTGGGTTTGGCCTTCTGGGACAACGGATTTAAGGTGCTTTCCAACAACAAGCATCCGATTGTTCTTCCAAAGGACTGCAAGGGCTTAAAATTCAGGATTATGTCTTCAAGGGTTTTAGAGGCACAGTTTAAGGCTTTGGGTGCAAGCCCACAGGTTTTGCCGTTCTCTGAGGTTTATTCTGCTTTGGAGCAGGGTGTTGTTGATGGTTGTGAGAACCCATGGAGCAATCTTTACACAAAGAAATTCTATGAGGTTGCACCCTATACCACAGAGACCTATCACGGTTATCTGGGCTATGTTCTCATTACAAACGCTAAATTCTGGGATAGTTTGTCTCCTAAACTGAGAAAGATTTTAGAGGGCTGCGTAAGAGATGCCACAGCTTATGAGAGGAAGTTAGCCGAGGAATTGACGAAGAAGCAGAGGGAGCTTGTTTTGAAGGATCCAAAGGTAAAGGATGTTGTTCTTACACCGGAGCAGAGAGAAGTTTGGAGAAAGACGCTTGTTAAGATCTATCCCAAGTTTTACAAAACCATTGGAAAGGACTTAATTGAGGAAGCTATAAAAGAAGGAAAGAGCTTCTAAAATCAAAAAAGAGGGCAATTCATCCTTGCCCTCTTTTTTAAAGGTGGAAGGTAAGAATATGATGGAGACAATAAAAAAAATAGATCAAGTGTTAGGGGCAGTAGATAAAACGTTAATGGTAATACTTGCCTCATCTGCGACAATGCTGGCTTTCATTAATGTTATAGCCAGATATGTGTTCAGCTCAAGTTTAGTTTGGGCAGGAGAGCTTACAACTTACTTGTTTATATGGATGACTTTGTTTGGTGCAAGTTATGGTTTTGAAATAGGTATGCATATGTCTTTTGATGCATTGGTCAAAGCATTACCTCCTAAATTGTGTAAGTTTGTTACCCTGATAAGCACTTTGATTGTTTTTGGATTTTTGATTATGTTGACAGTATTAGGGATTGATTTAGTTAAATTTGACTATATGACAAAACAGGTTTCAATAGATCTACAAATACCTTTTTGGATTATATATTTAGTTGTACCGATAACTATGGCCACGGCGTCATGGAGGGTTTTTGTAAGGCTAATAGAAATACTCCAAACACCGGGTGAGAAACTTAAGCAAAGGGTTGGTTCTGAGCTTGAGAAAGCTGAGGAGGAGGGATTAATAGAATGACGATTTTAATAATAGCTGCCCTGTTGTTTTTATTTATAGCCATAGATATTCCTATAGCCGTGGCGTTAGGTGTAACTGCCACCTTCGGCATATATTTTATTGCAGGTTTGCCTCTTATTGCTATTGCTCAAAAACTATTCACTGCTTTGGATAAATTTGCCCTGATGGCTATACCGTTCTTTGTTTTAGCTGGAGCATTTTTATCTGAAGGAGGAACAGCAAAAAGAATAATTAAATTTGCTCATACAATGGTAGGTCATTTGCCTGGCGGTTTAACTATGACATCAATTTTAGCATGCGCCATTTTTGCGGCTGTTAGCGGCTCTGGACCTGCTACAGTTGCTGCCATAGGCTCGATAATGATTCCAGCAATTAGAGAGGCTGGCTATTCTGATACTTTTGCAATAGGTTCTATTACGACTGCAGGTTCTTTGGGTATTCTTATACCTCCATCTATTGTTTTGATAGTTTATGGTGTTACAGTAGATCAATCGATAGGGGATCTATTTTTAGCAGGTGTGGTTCCTGGTATAGTTATCACCGGTATGTTAATGATTCTTACTTATGTTATGGCAAGGAGGGCGGGTTTTAAAAAGGATAAACCAGCCCCTGCTAAAGAGAAACTCAAGGCTTTTGCTGGGAGTTTCTGGGCGTTAATGCTTATAGTGATAATTATAGGCGGAATATATTCTGGCATTTTTACTCCCACAGAGGCAGCAGCTGTTTCTGCTGTTTATGCTTTCTTTGTGGCAAAGTTTATCTATAGGGATTTGACTTGGAGGGAAGTTCCTCAGGTTATATTGAAAGCATCAGCTACAAGCGCGATGATACTATTTATTATAGCAAATGCCATGCTTTTTGCTTATTTCCTAACGATAGAACAGATACCTCAGCAGCTTTCTGAAATGATCATTCAGGCGCATGTTAGTAAGATAATGTTTTTGGCTGGTGTTAATGTTCTTTTGATAATATTTGGTGCATTCATGGAGCCTTCAAGTATAGTTATGGTTACTGCACCACTATTTTTCCCTGTTGCTATGCACTTAGGAATTAACCCTATACAGCTCGGTATTATCTATACAATAAATATGGGTTTAGGAGAGATAACGCCACCTGTTGGTTTGAATTTGTTTGTTGCAATGGGTATAACAGGCAAGAGTATAGAGTATATAACAAAAACAAGTATACCGTGGTTTATTATTTATTTGATAGGATTATTGCTCGCCACTTATATACCACAGTTGTCTTTGATAATATTCAAGATACTCTAAGGGTTGTATATAACCCCGTTGATCCTTTTGTAATAGTCTAAAACCCTGGCGGCCTCATCCTTCAAAAGGCCGCCCTCTATTTCTATTCCTTTCTTTTTCAGATAATCCCAAGATGCTTCAAATACAGGCCCTTCATCGAAGCCTATCGACCTTGCTTTGATAGAATCTGCTGCCCAAACAACCCGTTTGATGCCGCTCCATAGGATTGCACCCAGACACATGGCACACGGTTCAGACGATGAGAATAACTCAAAGTGTCCTCCTTTGGATAGGCTGTATGTGTTTAGCTTCCTTTGGGCTATCGTTATGGCCACAACCTCTGCATGGAGTATGGATAGGCCCTCCTTGACGACCAAGTTCACCCCGCAGGAGATGAGCTTGCCATCTTTTGAGAATACGGCAGCACCAAACGGACCGCCACCGTTGTCTATGCTTAACCTTGCCAGCTCTATGGCAAATAGCATTTTTTCTTCGTCTCTTTTAAAATCCTTATGTTCGCACCTTTTGCTTAACCAATCGGGGATGTTAATTGTAATGCTTTTCATAATTCTCCTTTACATACTCGATCGCTTTTAGCTTGTCTTTTATGTTGCCCAATAGTTGTTGTTCAAAGACATCGTTTATTATCTTGCCTATGAGTTTGGAGGGTTTGAAACCCATCTTGAGCAGGTCTGAACCCCTTATCAGAGGCTTTCTGTGCATCAGGTCTTCTAAATACCGTATGAGCTTATCCTTATTCTTGGTTAGCGGATAGAGAGCAAGCACCCCTTCTAAGGGCATTTGTGAGAGGGCCTTGTAAACATCCAGATCGCTGGCGTTCGGGTTGGCCAATACGCCGTTTGCTGTGGGTATCTTTGAGACTATGTCGTTTATGAGTTTCTGTGTCTGTTCATCGGCCCCTATTGATTTGGAAAAGCTGGCTGAGCGCCTGAATAGATACTCCAAAGCCACCAGAAACACCCTCTCCCTTTTAATGGTTTTGTTCTTGCAGAATAATGAGCAGCTCTTTATTATCTCCTCCGTTTCGTCTAAATAGCTTAGGATTCTATCGTCTATAATGAGTTTGGTGTTTAGTGTTCTTATGAGTCTGTAATCCTTTAGCATCTCAAAGCTCTTTCTCACATTATCGTTGTTTAGTATGTGAACGATCTCGTTGAATATGCGGATCCTTTCCACCTTGTTTACTATCCCTAAATCGACGGCCACCTTTATAAGTCTATCTGTTTGTTGACCTATGTCAAAACCGAGCCTTGCAGCAAATCTGACGGCCCTATACATCCTGGTTGGATCGTCCACAAAGCTCAACATATGCAGCACACGAATCTTTTTGTTCTTTATGTCGTTGAGCCCCCCAAAGAAGTCCAGCAGATCACCAAACTCATCGTGAAGCTTCATAGCCAGGGCGTTTATGGTAAAGTCCCTTCTGTATAGATCCAGCTTTATTGAACTTTTTTCAACAACAGGCAGAGCCCCCGGCAGATCGTAATACTCCTCCCTTGCTGTGGCTATATCTATGCGTATATCATCCCGGGTAATTATTGTGGCTGTTTTGAATCGCTCATGTGTTGCCACCTTGCAGCCGTTGAGCCTTGCGAAGTTTTTGGCAAAGGCGATGCCGTCGCCCTCGATGACTATGTCTATATCCAGATTATCATAACCCAATATTATGTCCCTTATTATACCGCCGACAAGATAGGCGTTGTATCCCATATCCTTTGCCAGCTTTCCTATTTTCTTTAGGTGGTTGAGTGCGTTTTGCGGTAAGGCCTCCTTTACCTTTGAGCTTATATTCTTAAGTTTCAACGGTTTTTCCCTGTTGATCGTTTCACTTAGTATCTTAAGGAGGTTGGTGCGGGTTATTACACCGACCAGCCTGCCCTCTTTTAGAATGGGTATGAGCCTCTGCTTTTCGTCCAATACTATCCTTTTTATGTTGTTGAAGCTTTCGTTTATATCTATGGTTTTTATCTCTGTGTTCATAAAGAGCGATACGCTTTTTTTGCTCATGTTGTGGAAAACAGCCTTATTTACCACCTGTCTTGTTATTATGCCCATTACATCGTCGGTCTCTTTGCACACCACGACCAGGGCGTTCATGCCGCTTTTGGATAGAAGCTCGTTTACCTTTTCTATTGTGTCTGTTGCATAGACGAACTTCGGTGGTGAACTCATGATGTCCTTGGCCTTGATCTGCCCCAGCAACTCCTCTTTTATAAGTTGACTGAGCCTTTCGACTATCTCAATGAGTGTTGCATCCTTAACCGTTGCGCTTGCAGCCTGCGGATGTCCACCGCCGCCGATCTCCTTTAGAATCTTTGATACATCAATGGACCCATCGTTGGATCTGCCTATGACATAGAGCCTTGAACCCATCCTGAACACGCCTATGGCCGCATTGAGCCTATCCATGGCAATGAGTTTGGAAACCAGATTGGCCACATTTGCCACATACTCGTCTAAGGATGAGAATGATAGACCTATCCTTTTATTTGTGATCTCATAGATGCGTTTGTTTTTTATCAGTTCATTCAGGATTATTACATCCGTTTCTGTTAAGGCCTCTTCCAACACCTCTTTTACGGTCTCTAAATCTGCGCCGGCCTCCAAAAGATATGCAGCCGCCTTTATGTCGTTGGGCGTTGTGGATGAGAAGGTCAGCCTGCCTGTGTCTGCATAGATTCCAAGCATAAATAGTGTCGCCTCTTCTGAGTCTATCTCTATGCCGTTTTCAATTATCCTTTCAACAAGCTGGGTTGTGTTTGCTCCGTATTTTACAAGGTGTGCTTCTTCGCAGTTCAAATCGCCCTCTCCGTGGTGGTCATAGCATATGATTTTGGCTTTTTTTATGAGTGGTCTGTATTTGGCCTCTATCCTTTTGGATGAGTGGGTATCGACTATGATTAAGGTGTCTATATCGTCTAAATCTATGCTTTCTGCCTCCTCCAAGAACGGATAGATCAGCGATTGTAGTATAAACTGGGCGTTGCCCTTGCCGTGGAACTGGGGAAACAGTATAACGGCATCCGGGTATAGCTTTTTGGCCGCAACACAACTCGCTATAGCATCGAAATCGGGGTTTTTATGGGCTGTTATAGCCTTCATTCTTCAATCTTACTAAAAAATCATCCTCTATGCCAGCCTCTTTGAAGCCCTTAGCCCTCAAGATGCATGCGTCGCATTCACCGCAGGGTGTGGCATTGCCCGAATAGCAGGAGTATGCATAGGAGTAATCCGCACCGTGCTCTTTGCCAAACAGTATGATCTCTGCTTTATTCATCTTTAGCAGGGGGGTTAATATCTTGAATGTTTTTCCCTGGCTGCCGGCCTTTGTGCCGTAATTTATCGCCTTTTCGAATGTGTTTAAGAAGTCATCTCTGCAGTCTGGATAACCCGAATAGTCCAGCATGTTCCATCCGCCTATGATGTTGTATATCTCGTTTTTTTCTGCCAGTGCGGCCGTGATGGATAGGAAAACGCCGTTTCTAAACGGCACATAGGTTATTGGGATCTCTGAGGAGATCTCATCCTGATTCCTGTTCTTTGGTACCTCTATGGATGGGTCTGTTAGGGCACTTCCGCCAATCTGGGATAGATCGATGGAGAAATAGTGGTTTTTTATGGGTTTGTTTTTTAGTTTCTTTGCCAGCTGGAGCGTCTTTTTTGAGTAATCTATCTCTATGGAGTGTCTCTGAGCGTAATAGAATGTGATTGTGTGAACCTCATCAAACTCATCCAGCGCCCAGAATAGGCATGTCGTTGAATCAAGCCCCCCTGAATATATCACTATAGCTCTTTTCATCTAAATCCCCCTTCTTTGGCCATACACTATCTTGTGCAGTTGAGGTATGATGCGGATGTTGTATGGCAGTTTTTTCACATATTCAATGATTTTTCTTGTTTTGTTTATGTAGCTTTCAGTTGTCTCGTCTAACCAGATAGGCTGAAATGTGGCCTCATCAAGGCCCAATTCCTCCAAAAGGGTAATCTCCCTTTCGGGGTTTTCATCCACAACGAACTTAAACTCAACGCTTGCAGCTGTCTCTATTATGCGCTTAAGTGCATCTTTGTTGATGGCAAACACCTTTGGGCTTACGACAATGTGGGAAAACAGCTTTATGCTCTTTTGCGGGAATAGCGTGCCGTTGGTTTCTAAGAAGTATGAGTAATCGCTGTGTTTTTCCATAAAGTAAGCCATGAAATCGTCCCTTAATACGGGTTCACCGCCTGTAAATATTATGTTTTTTGTCGGGAAATCCTTAATGGTTGCGTATATCTTTTCATCGTCCATTGGGTTTTTGCAGTTTAATGCGTATTTTGTGTCGCAAAATGGGCATGTAAGATTGCAGCCGCACAGCCTTATGAATATGGCTTTCTGACCAATTTTTGTTCCTTCCCCCTGAATGGAGTAAAAGATCTCACTGACATCGACAATCATCGGGGCTTATTTTATAGAAAATGGCTTTTTTTACAAGTTTTACCCTATTTTTAGATTGACAATTACTTAATAATCTATTATAGATTTTAAAAAAACAAAGAGGTCTGTTATATGAGACAGTTGAAGGAGTGGTTTTTTTCAAGGAGCATAAAATTTAAGGTGCTGGCATCCTTTCTTGTATCTGTTGTTTTGATAGGTGTTGTGGGCTATAGTTATTACATAGTAAGCAATATAAAATACATCAAAAGGGAGACAGAGATTTACAGGAATAGGCTGGAAGAAAACCAGAAAAACATGGTCAGAAACATAGTAAACATAGCCTTAGACGGCATTGATAAATATTATGAGGCTTACAGGAAGGGTGAGTTGACCGAAGAGCAGGCTATGCGTAAGAGTATAGATTTTGTCAACTCCATTAGATACAACATAGGCAAAAACCTCAATCTTTACGATTATGTGTGGATCAATACGCTTGATGGAATAATGGTTTTGGATCCACCAAAACCCCAGTTAAACGGCAAGAATGTGTGGGATCTTAAGGATAGAAACGGCGTTTATGTTTTTAGAGAGATGGCAAGGGTCATAAAGACCCAGGGCGGTGGTTTTGTGAGCTATTGCTGGCCGAAGCTCGGCTCCAGCTCCAACGGGAAGGAGTGCTATCCCAAGGTGTCCTATGTGGGTTATTTTTACCCCTGGAAGTGGATAGTGGGCAGCGGCTTCTATCTTGATGATGTGGATAAGGCTGTGGATGATTACCTGAAAAGGAAAGAGAAGGATATGTTGATTACAACGCTGAATAGCCTGCTAACGGGCGGTTTTATCTCTATTATCGCAGGCTTTGTCTTTTTCTTTATAGTTTCCTGCATCACAAACAGGCTAAGGGAGGTTGGAGAGCTTTCGAAGAAGCTTGCAGAAGAGGAGATATCCCCTCAGTTGAAACTGCCATATAAGGGCAGTGATGAGCTGGGCGTTCTGGTTAAGAACTTCAACGATTTTATAGATGAGAGCTATAAGCTTATGATGTTTAAGAAGACAATAGAGGAGGATGTGGATGTTAATGCCGTCTATAGAAGGTTGTTTGACCTGTTGAGGGATGATTTTGGCATCAGGCGGTTTAATGTGTATGAGGTGAATAACAGCAAAAGCTCAATGAAACAGGTTGTGGTCTATGGAACGGAGAAGATGGAATGTAAGCAGGATATACTCCTAAGCTGCAATCTGTGCAGGGCCGTAAGAACCGCCAAGGAGGTGGATTCCTTTGTGGAGAAGAATGTGTGCTTGAGCTTTACCTCACATGATAAAAACCATGTTTGTATTCCGCTACTTGTTGGCGGCACGGTGGGCAGTGTTGTGCAGTTGATCTTCGATGAGAAGGAGAAGACAGAGGCCATAGAGAAAAAGATCAAAAGGATAAAGATATTCTTAAAAGAGGCTGCTCCGGTTATAGAGGCAAAGAGGCTGTTGTCCCAGCTTAAGGAATCGACTATGAGGGATCCGTTGACCGGGCTTTACAATAGGAGATTTTTAGATGAGTTTGCAGCCACATTCTCAGCCACGATAAAACGGAGGAATACGCAGGCAGGCATATTGATGTGCGATATAGACTTCTTCAAGCAGGTCAACGATGTTTATGGCCATAATGTTGGCGATGAGGTTTTGAGGGGTGTTGTCAGGGCTATCTCAAAGAGTATAAGGGAATCCGATATAGCTGTTAGATACGGCGGCGAGGAGTTTTTGGTGCTATTGCAGGATGTAAACGATAAAACCGCATTTGAGATAGCAGAAAGAATCAGAAGGGATGTGGAAAAAACCGAGATAACGGTGCAGGGTAATATTATCAGAAAGACCTTGAGCATTGGAATATCCATATTCCCCAAGGATTCAAAGAACCTCTGGCAGTGCATAAAATTTAGCGATGTGGCAATGTATAAGGCCAAAGAGGCCGGCAGAAACAGGGTTGTTAGGTTTGAGCCCGATATGTGGACAGAGGAGAATTACTGAAGATTCTCCTTTGAATCTATGTATATGGTGACCGGCCCATCGTTTAGCAGGTTTACCTCCATGTGGGCTGCAAAGACCCCGGTTTTTGTGGGTATGTTGTGCTTATTCTGCATGAGTTCTGCAAACCGCTGGTATAGCTGTTGCGCCTTTTGGGGTTCTGCTGCATAGAAGTAAGACGGTCTGTTGCCCTTCTTTGTGTCTGCTGCCAGGGTGATTTGGCTGATTATTAAGCAAGAGCCGCCTATATCCTTAACGGATAGGTTGAACTTGCCGTTTTCATCGGAGAATATACGCATGTGGGCTATCTTCTTTGTCAGGTATTCTAAATCCCTATCTGTGTCATCCTCACACACGCACAATAAAACCAAAAGCCCCTCTTCTATGGATGAGACGATTTTGCCATCAACCGATACAGATGCCCTTTTAACCCTTTGAATTACAGCCCTCATTGCATCACCTTAATAGTTTTAGGCTATTTAGCGGTTTTCCTATGTAATCCTCTATAGCCTTCAACAGCTTCTTCTTCAATACCTTTAGCGTATTTGAGTTGGCCTTGGCATGAGCGTTTTCCTCTATCTGTTTTATGAGGTTTATCTGGGATAGATTCAGGCTATTTTCGTTGAAGATACCGTTTTCCTTTAAGAATATGTAAAAGAAGTATATTGCCGCCCTGTCGCTATCTGAGACCTTTAGCCTATCAAGCCCCTTAAGCAGTATGTCAAGCCCGCTGTTGGATCTGTATGTAATCTCCAAAAACAGCATAGCTAAGGATAGTTTTGAAAAGGAGCCTCTTATGGACGGGAATCGGTCGATTATGTTTATGGAGTCTATAATGAGATAGTTTTTTAGCTGGTTTTTGGTTTTGCCCTCGACCTCCATGTATGTTAGCGTGTCGACCTCTGTGTGTATGCCATAGGCTATCAGGTCTATATTGCCGTCTTCCTTTATGGCTTTTATGTATGTCTTGTTTCCCATATTTACACAGTAAGAGCTAATACACTTGAACTTAAACATACTTATTTATATACTTTTTGGGATTTTGGAGCAAAAAATTTTTTGGGGGGTTTATGATAGTCGTTACAGGCGGTGCGGGTTTTATAGGAAGCAATATCGTTAGGGGTTTAAATAGAAGGGGTATAAGCAACATATTGATAGTGGATAATCTGAAAAACTCACAGAAGCATCTCAACCTGAATAGCCTCGATTTTGTGGATTTTGTGGATAAGGAGGAGTTTTTAGACAACCTCGATGGTTTTGGCAAGATAGATGTAATATTCCATCAGGGCGCATGCTCAAATACCTTAGAAACCGACGGAAAATACATGATGAGGAACAATTACGATTACTCAAAGAAACTGCTTGAGTATTCCCTGAAAAGGAGCATTAGGTTTATCTATGCCTCCAGCGCATCTGTGTATGGTTTGGGTAAAAACGGATTCAAGGAGGAGTCAAAAAACGAGTATCCGTTAAATATATACGCATTTTCAAAGTTTATCTTTGATAGGTATGTAAGGAGGGTTGCCTTAAACAAAGGCGTTCAGGTGGTGGGCTTGAGGTATTTTAATGTGTATGGGCCAAATGAAAAGCACAAGGGTAAAATGGCCTCTGTTGTGTTTCATTTCCATAATCAGATATTGGATGATGGAACCGTTAAATTGTTCGAGGGGAGTGAAAACTTCAAGCGGGATTTTGTGTTTGTGGATGATGTGGTTGATGTTAATCTGTTTTTCTATGATAATCCAGGTTTAGGCGGCATCTTTAATGTTGGCACGGGCAGGGCGGAGAGTTTTTTGGAGATTGCCAAAATCATGCAGGGGTTGTATTCCAATGTCAGGATAGAGTTTATTGGGTTTCCTGAAGAGCTTAAGGGTAAGTATCAGGATTTTACAGAGGCGGACTTAAGCAGCTTGAGGGCTGTGGGTTATAAGAAGGAGTTTACATCGCTCAAAGACGGTGTAAATAGGTATGTGGATGTTTTAAAGTCCACAGGCGGGGTGTGGGTTGATTGATGTTCTGAACAGACCGCTTTGCGGCTGGAGTGCCCTTCATTAACCTATAGGTTTTGATACCGTGCTGTTTTTATAGGGGGATGGGGTGAAAAGGAGGATTTTGGCGTTTATTGCGATTTTTTTGGTAATTTTTCTAAATAGTGGTTTTTGTGCCGAAAGGCAGCTTGAGTTTTCGTATTCCCCCAATTGGCTGTATAAATTTAAGGCAAAGGCACTGCTTTCTATTGATAAGAATGGTAAGGCAAGATTGAGCATTATCGATGTTTTCCCTGCTTTCCCTCAAGCTTATATCTGGATGAAGTTTTATCCCAGGATTGATGAGGTGTATTGGTATAATAAGTGCATATATGTGAGTTTTAAGATTAAGTTTCAGGGCAAGGGCAGGGCTGCAGAAATACCATTTGACAGCATGAATGATCCATCGACTTACAAGTGGAAAGGGCCTCAAAAGGGGTTGCATGAAGGTGAGTGGAGCGAGAATTCTGTTGAAGGAAAACCGTATTTCTGCATAAATGAGTTTCCTGAACTTGCAGGTATAAAACAGTTTCAGATTGCCAACCAAGCTCCCAATGCATTCTCATTTCATGCAAATGGAAACATCAAACCTGAAGATATAGGAACATATCAAGACTGGACTTATATAACAGGAGTCAGGGGTAATGTTTATGTTTACAGGATAAAGACCCACAAATGGGTCAAAGTGAAAAAACGCTTAAGGCTCTATGTTGGGGATATAGTTAAGGTATCTTCAGGAAGGGCCAGGGTGTTGATAAAAGGTAGGGTGTCTTTGCGGGTAAGACCCCATACTATGTTTCAAATACCAAAGGTTAAGGAGAATAGAGAGACCATATCGTTTATAAAGCTTACTTACGGTGTGCTTACGGCTCGGCTTAAAAAAGAGAGGGAATGCAATTTTAAGGTCTATATTCCGCAGGCTATAACGGGTGTTAGGGGAACCAGGTTTGAGGTTTCTTATGATAAGAAGAATAAGATAGCTTGTGTTAAAACCTTTGAGCATTCCGTATGGTTTTCTGATATAAAGAAGAGAAAAACCGTTATAGTGAACGAGGGCATGGAAAGCTGTGTTTTTGGAAACGGATTGCCAACGGAGCCCAAACCCATGAAGCCGTTTAATATTAAGGGCAAGTGGAAAACAGACTTTGGTGTTGTTGTGTTTAGGCAAGACGGAGATAGGGTTTTGGGGACATACCCCCACGATAAGGGTAAAATAGAAGGTAAACTCATCGGTAATATACTCATCTGCAAATGGAGGGAGGCACCCACATATAAACCCAAAAGGGATGCTGGAGACTGCAAATTTAGATTTTCCCCAGATGGCAACTCATTTGAAGGCAAATGGCGGTATGGATTTGGTTATGATTCATGGGATGGCAAATGGAACGGGGAGAGGATGCGTTAATGTTAATAATATGCATGGATTCTGTTTTGTTTGACAAAATCGCCGTTTTTTAATATATAATCCTTGGGTCTTGAAAATGGGGCTGTAGCTCAGCTGGGAGAGCGCCACGCTGGCAGCGTGGAGGTCGGGGGTTCGAGCCCCCTCAGCTCCACCATTTTTTATTTTTAGGGGTTTTGATATGAAAGAGTATATAGAGAAGGCTTTTGGTGTGGTGGATAAGATTAAGCAGTTTGATGGTGAGGCCTTTCTGCAGGAGGCAAGATCCAAGATCGATGAAATAAGCTCAAATCCGGGTCAGTTTGCCTTGACTGCTATCCTACAACTAAAGCTGGCCTATGAGATGATAGATTGCTATTTTAAAAAGGAGTGCAAACTTCCCTGGAAGACTCTAATTGCCCTGATAGGCCTGTTTCTATACTTCATAAACCCTGCCGATATTATACCCGATTTCTTGCCCGGTGTGGGTTATTTAGACGATGCAGTGGCTTTGGGCATAGCGCTAAAGTTCCTTCGTGACGACTTGAAGGAGTATGCCCAGAGCAAGGGTCTTAATTTAGAGGAATACGGGCTGGCTTAGCCCGCTATTTCCTTACCCATCCCGTTGCCGTTTGTATATAGGTGCCTGCTGGTGCTGTATCCTGCCACTGTTTTGCAAATATCCTTCTGAGCCTATCCATCTGGGATGGCTGAATATTTAAGACCCTGGCAACCTCTTTATACAACATCTCCCTGTCCCTGTTTTCTGCTGCAACCAATTTTTTAAGCTTGATCTTGTCCTTTAGTGATTTTGGCTGTGTGTATATCTTCAGGTGGCCGTCTAAGGTTTCGCCTAAATAGCCCTTCTGATAATACGGTTTCATGATGGCAAATCTCTGTTTCATGGAGTTTTTGATGGCCTTTATCTTGGCGTTTGTTGTGTTCAATACATCTGCCGCATAGGCTTTGTGGATGAAGAAGAGTTCGAATAACGATGTTGGTTCATTGTTGTTTTTCTTCTGTTTTTCACCCCTTATCTCGTTGACGATCTCCTTTGCCTTCTGTTGGGCTTCCCTGGCGGGAAAATAGATATTTACCGTCACACAGGAATACATAAACAGAAGAAGCACCACCCATAGCAATTTGGGTTTTCTCATCTTTTCACCTCCCTCTTTTCTAAAACCCTTTTTAATCTGCTTAAAAAATCATCCCACGATATATTGTTGTTTGTGTTCATGTTAACCACATTTATGCCGCCTAAAAATCCCCTTCTGATAATATACTCGACATTGCCGTCTTTGTAAAGGCCGTGGATGGTGAATATGTTGTTTTTTAATGAAGCCCTAAAGCCTATGTCGGAGTATGAGAAGCTTTTGAAAAACGGTATGGCTATACTGACATAGCCACCGCCGACCTTGGATATGCTGTTTACCGCCTTTAGGGATATCTTCTTTGTTTGGCCTTTTACACTCTGGGTTTTTACCAATACATCAAACGATAAGGGGTTTTTGAAGTTGACCAGGGCTATGTTGTGCGCATATCCTTCTATAAAACCTGTTATTCGACCGAAGTTTGTTAGGTTTGTCAGTTTTTCTAAGTTTATGTGTGAAAAATCGACATCCATCCGGAGTATGGGCATCTCTTTTAAGGACAAAGAGATGTTTTTTATGGCTATCCTTCCGTCAAAGGCCTCTATGTTTATGTATCCTTTGACCGTTGCTGTGCTGTTTTTTAATGCTATACGGGTTATATGGGTTTTTAAATACCCTATAGATGTTTTTAGCTTGAGGTTTATGCCTTTTGTTATCAGGGTTTTGTTCTTCAGGTTTGCGCATATTTCAATGGGGTTTTTTACGACAGGGTTCTTCGATTCTATATCCGCTTTTAAGCATATTCGGCTGTTCTTTGCCAAAATAGACGAACTGATTTTGATGGTTTTTTTGTATATGTCCGATGTTGCATTCAGCTGCCCTGTCTTTGATAGATCTACTCCAATGATAATCGGCAGAGTGGCCGATAGGTTTTTTACTGTTATGCCCTTGTATGTTAGTTTTCCTATCTGTGTATCTATTTGCATAAATAGACGGTCTTTGTTTTCGAAGAAGCCCTTGATGGACAGCATAGAATCGTTGTCTATCTTTAGGTCATTCAAAGAGCCTATCTCGTATGACTCCTTTAAAATCGATACAATACTGTTTAGGTTTTTAGTGTCGAGATTAAAATCAAACCCCTTTTGTTTCTTTACAACGGTTGCATTTAGAAGGTTTTTTAGGCTTACCTTAAGTATGCTTTTGTCTTTTATATAGGCATCGAGCGGGTAACTGCTTAGATCCAGATAGACATTTTCATCTATTAAGACCTCACCCTCAGGGATGTTTAGGTGTATTGTGTTGTTTTTAAATTCCAACTTGCCTGAAAGGTTTTGGGCTGTGATTGTTGGGTTGTTGATGGAGAGGTTGAAAAAGTTAGCTGCGATTTTGAGTTTTTTTTTACCTCTGCTGTTAGATTCACCGCCTCTGCTTCAAATAGATCGTCTGCCTCTTTTATATCGTTTAGTTTGGCCTTTATCCTGCCCTTCTCATACGATAGTGTGGCCTTAAACGATACGGTGTATCTGTTAAACCCTATTAGCGCTGATGTGTTTAGCTCGTTTAGCTTTATGTAAAACGGCGATATGTTTATATAGATGTTTCTTAGGCGTATGGGCTGATTGATCCTCAGTGTTGCGTTGTCTTTTATTAGCGTGATTTTGTTGGGTTTTATGTAAAGGTCTTCTATATAGATGCCGCTGGATGAGAGTTTAATCGTTCCGCTTAGGTTGTCTATTGATGCATCCAGCAAGAGGCTGGGTGTTTTGTATACGATATTGCCCTTCAGGCTTATGGTGTTATTTATAAGGCTTGCATAGATCGATTTTAGCTTTATTGAATCATAGGTTAGGCTTAGGTTGTCTATGCTGAGGTTTTTTAGCTTAAGCGGTATTAGTTTAAAGGAGCTGCCCTTGCCCGATTTATCCTTCTTTTTTATTTTTATGTTGCAATCTTTGGCTGCTGCTGAGATATAGCCCTTCTTGTCAACCGATAAGGATAGGCTACCTACATAGGCATAAAGCCCCTTCTTGTTTAGTTCTATATCGCTTATCTGGATGTCTGTTGGTGATTTTACCTTGATATTTTCAAAGCTTGAGGTGAAGCTGTATTTCTTTAGTACAAGATTCAGTGCAACATTCAACACAGACGGCTTGTTCTGTATGACTATGTAAAGGACAAGCACTATGATAATGATAATTAAGACGGCATTGGTGCCGATCTTTAACAGTCTCTTCATTGTACTAACTCAATCCTCTTTGAGTCCATCTTTATTATACCCTTCGATGAGAGCCTTTTTAGGGTTCTTGAGAGTGTTTCTGCCGTTAGGCCCAATAGCATTGCTATCTCCTTTTTGGGTATGTCGAGGATTATGTAATTGTTGTCTTTTTTTATGGAATAGAGGTAATTTAAGACCTTCTCCTCTGCCGCCTCGCCGGATAGCTCTTTTATCTTCTCCACGAAGTATTTTATTCGCTGGGCAAATAGGCCAAGCAGTTTCATGGCAAACTCTGGATTTTTCTTGATCCTTTCAAACAGCCGTTGGGTGTTTATGGATAGAAGCAGTGTATCGGTCAAGGCAATGGAGCTTGCCGGGTATCTATTTTTTAGAAACAGGACTATCTCTGCAAAAAACTCCCCCTCCCTTGCGATGCTCAACACTATCTCCTTGCCGTCCTGGTTTGTTTTGAATATCTTAACCAGCCCCTTTATTACAAAGAACATATCCTCGCCTTCTTCATCCTCTAAGAATATCACATCCCCCTTCCTTTTGGCTATAAGCATAGAAACGGCGTTTAGGTCGTTGATGAAGCCATTATCTTCTATCTGCAACCTGTCTAAAAACTTTTTTAAGGCATTTTTTTTATCCATGAGTTGACCTGAGTCAATTATTTCTTATACTTCACAGTATATATTTAACCTAAGAAAAAAGCAAGAGGAGGTGGCCAGATGGCTATGTTTTGTTATCAATGTCAGGAGACCCTGAATAACAAGGGGTGTACAGTAGGCGGCGTATGCGGCAAAAACGAAAGGGTGGCAAACTTGGAGGATGTGCTTGTTTATGTCGCAAAGGGCATAAGCGTTGTTGCCGACAAGGCCGGTAAGGTTGATCCTGAGGTCGGCAGGTTTATATCAAAGGCGCTCTTTACAACGATTACCAATGTAAACTTCGATGAGGACTCCATTGCGGAGCTCATCAGTGAGGGGTTAAGGTTCAGGGATGAACTGAAGAAGAAATACAACATATCCGATGAGGGGTTGCACGATTCTGCAACCTGGAATGCGACAACCAAAGAGGAGTTTTTGGCAAAGCACAAAGACGCCGGTGTTTTAGCAGAGACCAATGAGGATATACGCTCCCTAAAGGAGACCATCATTTACGGTTTGAAGGGCGTGGGTGCCTATGCAGAGCACGCTTCGGTTTTGGGGTATGAGGATCAGAGCCTGTGGGATGAATTGATCGATTGTTTGGCTGCAACCACAAAGGAGCTATCGGTCGATGAGCTTATAGGTTATGTTATGAAGACGGGCGAGGCTGCTGTTAAGGCTATGGCCATCCTGGATAAGGCCAACACAGAGACCTATGGCCATCCAGAAATCACAGAGGTCAATATCGGCGTAAGAAACAGACCCGGCATACTCATATCGGGCCACGATTTGAAGGATATGGAGGAGCTTTTAGAACAGACAAAGGATGCCGGTGTTGATGTCTATACACACGGTGAGATGTTGCCTGCCAATTACTATCCTGCGTTTAAGAAATACGACCACTTTGTGGGCAATTACGGTAATGCCTGGTGGCTGCAGCATAAGGAGTTTGAGGCGTTCAACGGCCCAATCCTTATGACGACAAACTGCCTTGTTCCGCCGAGGGAGAGCTATAAGGATAGGGTATTCACAACGGGCAATGTCAGATTCCCGGGTGTTAAGCATATACCGGATAGGGTTGACGGTAAGCCAAAGGATTTCTCAGAGATTGTCGAGATGGCCAAGAAGTGTCCACCGCCTACACAGCTTGAGAGCGGCAAGATTGTTGGTGGTTTTGCCCATGAGCAGGTATTCAAGCTTGCCGATAAGGTTGTGGATGCAGTCAAATCCGGTGCCATAAGGAAGTTTGTTGTTATGGCGGGATGCGACGGCAGGCATAAGACAAGGGAGTATTACACCGAGTTTGCAAAGAAGCTTCCGAAGGATACGGTTATCTTGACCGCTGGATGTGCAAAATTCCGCTATATAAAGCTCAATTTGGGCGATATTGGCGGTATTCCGAGGGTGTTAGATGCCGGTCAGTGCAACGATAGCTATTCCTTAGCCTTGATAGCCATGAAGCTGAAAGAGGTCTTTGGATTGAACGATATAAATGAGCTGCCGATAGCATACAACATAGCCTGGTATGAGCAGAAGGCTGTGGCTGTTCTGCTTGCACTGCTCTATCTGGGCGTTAAGAATATAAAATTGGGTCCGACGCTGCCTGCATTCCTATCGCCTGCAGTATTGAAGGTGCTTGCTGAGAACTTTGGCATAACAACGATCAGCAATGTTGATGACGACATGAAGGAGTTGATTGGATAGTTTTTATGGCCTCGGCTTTAGCCGGGGCTTTTTTATTGTATCAGCTTGAATGCTTTTTCGGCCTCCTCGTCCAGCACAAACACGGTTTGAGGGAGCATGAATAGCTTTGAGTTCTGGGTTAGGCCAAAGAATGCGTGTTGCGGGTTTATGCTCTTGCCAAAGGTGGCCTCGATAATCTTCTCGCCGTTTTTGTTTTCAAAGGTGTCCATAACCTTAAAGATAATGCCATCCTTTAATATGAACTCCCTGTTTATGGATATTGAGAATGAAGGCTTTGGCGGTTGTATGGTGGGGCTTTGTTCTGTTTTTTTATAGCCAACGGAGTATATCGTTCTTTTCTTTCTCCTCCAGCGCCTTTCGAATTTTGTGTTTATGCTTTCTTTTGATACCTCTATGGGTCTGTTCTGTGCATTTCTTAGATTGGTCTTTTCCTCTATTGCCACAACAACTCCTAAAGCATATGCTAAATTATCGGTTAAAAGCCTAAATTCGCCACCCTTCTTTAGTATTTTTTCGATCTTTCTTAGCGTATCGGTATTTAAGAGTGCATGCTTTATCCTTCTGAATTTAAACCACGGTTCGGGGAAGTTGACAAACACTGCATCCACCGTGTTGGATGAGAACCTATCAAGCACAAACCTCCCGTCGTATCGTATGAGCCTGACATTGGTTATCTCTTTCTTATACAGCCTGCCGCAGGCCTTGGCTGTCGCCTCATTGGATATCTCAAGCCCCAAAAAGAGGGTATTGGGCTCTTTTTCTGCCTGATTGGATAGAAATTCACCAAATCCTGAGCCTATCTCTAACTTTATGGGTCTATTTTTAGCCAGGCTGGATAGATCAATCGTATTTAGCCTTCTTGCATCTATTGCGTATCGGTTCACGATCTGGCAGTTCTTGCCGTTTGGAGTTAGGTTGTTGTGTATTATCTGGCCGTTTAGGAATCCTGCAAGCCTCTCTGCGAACTCAAGGATTTTGGCCTTTACATCGTCTGTAATGATGGGATTTGTGGATTTTTCAAGCTTTACGATTACCTTGCCCTGCTTCTGATACACCTTAACAAAGAACTGCTCACAATCGGAAAACAGGGAATAGATAAAGGAGTTGCCCTTGGCCGAAAAAAACGCCTTATCGTCCTGAAATGTCTCTATGTTTTTTTGTGTCTCTATTATTGCATGCGGCATTGTAAACAAAAAAGAGGAGCTTTAAAGCCCCTCTGATTATTTGCCTTTCACCTCTGCTGCAACCCTTAAGGGCAGACCCCAGATATAGCAGAACGCCTCACCGTATTTGTGGTTGAATGTATCGCCCGGATCATAGGTTGCAAGCTCTTTGGAGTAAATGGCATAAGGCGATTTTCTTGCAACGGCCGTGGCCTTGCCTTTGTATAGCTTTACCTTTACCGTGCCTGTTGCCCTTTCGTTTAGTTTATCTGCAAAGGCGTCCAATGCCTCCCTTAACTCACAGAACCAATAGCCGTAATAGACCAGCTCTGCATACTTAATGGCCAGCTGGTCTTTTAGATGGAGGCTTTCCCTGTCTAAAATCAGCTCATCCAGGCTCCTTTTGGCCTCAAGCAGAAGCACAGCAGCAGGGGCCTCATAGATCTCCCTGGACTTTATGCCGACAAGCCTGTTTTCTACCATGTCGATTCGTCCAACGCCGTGTTTGCCGGCTATCTCATTGGCTTTGTTGACCAGATCCACTATGTTGAGTTTTTCACCGTTTAAGGCCACGGGTATCCCTTTTTCGAATTCTATCTCAACATATTCAGGCTCATCGGGAGCCTCAAGCGGATTCTTTGTGAATGAGTATATCTCCTCATCCGGTTCATGGTATGGATCCTCCAACGGGCCAGCCTCAACAGACAATCCCCAGATGTTTCTGTCTATAGAATACGGCTTATCCTTGGTTACAGGAACGGGTATGCCGTGCTTTTTGGCATACTCTATCTCCTCATCCCTCGATTTTAATTCCCAATCCCTCACAGGTGCTATAACCTTTATATCGGGCTTTAGTGCAACGGCCGATACATCAAATCTGACCTGATCGTTGCCCTTGCCGGTTGAGCCGTGGGCTATGGCATCTGCGCCCTCTTTCTGGGTTATCTCTATCATCTTCTTTGTGATTAGTGGCCTTCCAAGTGCTGTTGCAAGCGGGTATTTGCCCTCATAGAGGGCGCCAAACTTAAAGGCCTTCATTACATAGTCGTTTAAGAACTCCTCCCTGACATCCTCAACATAGGCCTTGCTTGCACCAACCTTTAGCGCCTTTTCCTTTATGGGCTCTAAATCCTCGTTCTGGCCTAAATCGGCTGTGTATGTGATTACCTCGCATCCGTATTTATCCTGCAACCACTTTACGATTACCGATGTATCAAGACCTCCGGAATAGGCAAGCACAACCTTTTTAATCTCACCCATATTAAAACCTCCCGATTAGATTCATTATCGTCGCAAGTTGAGCATAGGTTCTGTTTTCCGCCTCGTCAAACACAACGGAGTGTTTTTCATCGTCGATGATCTCAGCCTCCACCTCCTCGCCCCTGTGGGCAGGCAGGCAGTGCATGAATATATAGTCCTTATTTGCGTATTTTACAAGCTCCCTGTTTACCTGATACGGCCTCATGAGGGCGTGTTTCTTCTCTTTTTGATCCTCCTGACCCATGGATGCCCAGACATCGGTATACAAAACATCTGCACCCTCTGCAGCCTCTTTTGGATCATCCGTCAGGATGATTTTTGCACCGCTTTTTTGTGCGAGTTTCAATGCGTTGTTGATTACAACGCCGTTTGGAGCACAATCCACAGGCGTTGCCACCCTCAGCTCAAATCCAACAACGGCTGCAGCGTATATCCATGAGTTGGCCATGTTGTTGCCATCCCCGAAGAAGGCCACCTTTATGCCCTCGATGTCGCCCAACTTCTCCTTAATCGTCAGAAGGTCTGCCAATACCTGACACGGATGGAGCAGATCCGTTAATGCATTGATTACAGGAACGGTGGAGTATTGTGCAAACCTCTCTATCCTCGAATGCTCAAATGTCCTTATCATGATAATATCGACATAACGGGAGATGACCCTTGCCGTATCCTCTATTGACTCACCCCTTCCAAGCTGAATATCCCTCGGTGATAGAAAGACCGCATCCCCTCCAAGCCTTTTCATGCCGGTTTCGAATGAGAGCCTTGTTCTGGTTGAGGGCTTCTCAAATATCATGCCGAGTATTACGCCCTTTAGCGGTTCATAGTTTTCCCCGTTTTTGATTTTTTGCTTTATCTGTTGGGAGAGCTTTAGAAGATTTACAATCTCTTCTTTTGTTAGGTCCTTTAGGCTCAAACAGTGTTTAACCATAGCCATTCTCCTTTAATAGACACACCTTTTTTCTATAGCCGGCTTTAGTCTTTTTGTGCCGCCGCCCTCGCTGATTATCCTTTTTGCCAATTCTATATCCTTTACGATACTGCCGCATGCATGCGTTATCCTGTTTTTGAAGATGCTTCTATCCATAGGCGTGGAAGGCCCCATTACGGCCACAATCCTTGCCCTTTTTACCATATCAAGCAGGCTATCGATGGTCTTGTTTATGATTGATGTTGCCGTTAGTATGGCCACATCGCAGTCGTATAGCTCAAAGTATTCGGCATAATCGGGCAACGATGAGCCCTTGGGGTTGCGCTCACAGACCACAAACCTATCTGTCTTACTCCTTATCGGCTCTATCAATGGGGCAAAATAGCCAACCATAACGACCTTGTCGTCTGGATGTATGAGGTCAACTATATCAACTCCGTTTTGCTCTA
Source organism: Hippea sp. KM1 (assembly GCF_000526195.1). Taxonomy (NCBI): domain Bacteria; kingdom Pseudomonadati; phylum Campylobacterota; class Desulfurellia; order Desulfurellales; family Hippeaceae; genus Hippea; species Hippea sp. KM1. Next base: position 1,684,269 of record NZ_JAFP01000001.1, on the reverse strand, counting down.
TGCCTTTGTTTATTATTGCGTTTGCGCATGCCAAAGCCAAGCTTGAGTCTGTTAGGTTATACGATAGTATCTTATCCAGTATCTCTTCTGCCTTTTTGCCTGTTATATTGCCGGCCTCCTTCATTACCGTGCAGTCTTTTGGTGAAAGCTCCTTTGTAAAGCTGTATGATAGGCCTGCAGAGTTATCGCTTAGCTGAACCAGCGTATAGCCAAGCCCTATCCTCACATCGACAACCTCAAGGCCTTCGGCCTTTTCTTTTGCCTTTTGGTGGATCAATTGGTGGACAAACATCTAAATAAACTCCAATACCCTGTTGAGTTTTTCTTCTATCTCATCCATCGAGAATACCCGTATAAACCTGTAAAGCTCCTTGCCTTCTAAGAATATGCAGACAACGGGCACATTGAATATGGAAAGCTCACCGCTTAACTCCCTTACATCGTCTAAATAGATATTGGCCGTATCGACATCCTTAAACCGTGAGGCTATCTTTTCTTTAACAGGCCTGCATGTGGCACAATCGTGGGTTGAAAACACGACTATGGTCGGCCTGCCGTTCTGTATAAAGTCTTCAAACTCCTCTTTTGAGCTTAACTCTTTCATGGTTTTGGAGTTTATCACAAAATTTTGAGATTTTCTAAATATTTTTGAACATATCTATGATGCTTTGCTTTTTTGCATCCCTGGATTTGCATGCCGGGCAGACTTCTTCTTCTGAGTTTGAATAAAACGGCGTCTTGCATTTGGTGCATATCCTCTTTTTAGCCTCGAAAATCACTTCTGGCTCGGCCTTTAGAAGGTCTGTATACCCGCTCTCAATCTCGATTGCACCCCTTAGGCACCCTATAAGACAGTTTTGGCAGTTTATGCAGGCTGCTGGATTAAACCACACCTCGCCCCTTTGTTCCTTTTGTATGAGTATGGCATCGGTTGGACATACAACCTCACAAATACCGCAGAGGTCGCATGAGTCTGTTATGGTGATCTTTGCCGTTATCCTGCATTCTATCCTCTCTATAGGGTTTAGGTGTTTCAAAAAGAGTATGCGTTTGGGTTTTGATGAGGGTTTTTTTAATGCAGATAGAAGCTCCCTTCTGGATAACCCCTCTTTGGGTATATGCACCTTTTCGGCTGTTGATTTGTTTATCTTTATGTCTGGTTCTATGTCGGCTGCTTTTGCAAGCCTTACGGCTATCCTTAGCTCCTCAAAAAACAGCCTTGCCTGATTCTTAAACTTGCAGCTTTTGCAGTCGCCCCTTTTTATCCTTACGGGTTTTCCCATCAAAAGCCATGCTGTTAGTATGGAATGGTCAAGCCTATAGATGCATGATACCTTGTTGGCGGCTTTTGAGAATATGCAACCTATCTCGATCCTTTCTAAGCTTGAGGTTTCGTTTAGGAGTCTATAGTTGTCGTTTCTTATGCTGATGGCCGTTGATGGGCATGCAGCATAGCATAGGCCGCATTTGATGCAGCTATCTTCGTTTATCGATGGATAGGGTGTTAGTTTTATTGCATCCGTTGGACAGATGTTTGTGCAACTGTCGCAAGAGCTTTTTGCAAATATGTATCTGTTGCACCTGTTTAGATTTATCTGTATGTTGCCAGCCAAAGAGAAGTCTATCATCAGAAGGTCGGAGGATGGTTAACCCAGATTACCTCTGTTGTCTGGTCGTTGGGATTTCTCCATCTGTGCGGTATGTTGGAGTTATAGACGGCAGAATCCCCCTCCTCAAGCGTATATGTTTTTCCTCCCACCTCTATCTCCAGCTTGCCCTTTAGAACGATGACCAGCTCTTCGCCGTTGTGGGAGTGGGGGGTTGTGCCGCTTAATGCCCCGGGTTCCAAATACATATAAAGCGCCTCGATTGTTGTATCTGAAAACTGCGGACGCAAAAGCTCGTATTTAACACGCGAGCGCTTGTTTTCAAACTTTCCCCTGTTTGCCTTCCTGACGACTATCGAATCAACCGGCGGCTCCCTCTCCTCAAACAGGGATATTATGTTTATGCCCAAGGCATCGGCTATTCTCCTTAGGGATGAGATGGTGGGTGAGACAAGGTCACGCTCAACCTGAGAGAGAAAACCCAGCGAGCAGCCCGACTTCTTGCTCAAATCCCGTAAGGTCATATTCTTTTTGGTTCTGATCTCTCGAATCTTGCTTCCGACTCTCATAGTTTCAAATATAAAACACGATTGTTAAAAAATCAAGAAAATTAGATTTCACCCAGATAACTCTTCCTTACCTCTTCGTTTTCCAATAGCTCGTTTGCATCCCCCTCTAATGTTATGCTTCCATTTTCTAAAACATAGGCGTAATGGGCAAGCTTTAAGGCCTGAGCGGCGTTTTGCTCAACCAATAGTATGGTTTTGCCGTTTCTGTTTAGTTCCTTTAGGATCTCAAACACCTCCGAGACGACCTTTGGTGCCAAACCCAAGCTTGGCTCATCCAGCATTAACAGCGAAGGTTCACTCATCAGGGCCCTTGCTATGGCCAGCATCTGCTGCTCACCACCTGAGAGCGTGCCTGCCTTTTGGTGCGCCCTTTCCTTTAGGATAGGGAAGAGTTCAAACATCTTCTCATATAGCGGCTCAAGCTCTGCCGGGTTTTTGTTAAACCCACCCATTCTTAGGTTTTCCAGGATGGTCAAATTGGCAAAGACCCTTCTGCCCTCAGGCACAAGCGATATGCCCTTCTGTGCAATTTTATAGGCCGGTTTTTTTGAGATCTCATCACCCAAAAACTTTATGCTTCCCCTGGGGCGCACAAGACCCGCAATGGCCTTTAGGGTGCTGGATTTGCCTGCACCGTTTGCGCCAATTAGGGTTATTATCTTGTTTTCTGGAACATTAAAGGTTATCCCTTTGACGGCGTGTATTACGCCGTAATAGACATTTAAATCCTTTACCTTAAGCATTGATGTCTCCTAAGTATGCCTTTATGACATCGGGGTTTTTCTGGATTTCTTCCGGTTTGCCCTCGGCTATCTTTACGCCGTGATCCAACACGGCTATTCGCTCGCATAGATTCATAACAAACTTCATGTCATGTTCAATCAATAGCACCGTCAGGTTGAACTTCTCCTTTATCTCCTGGATAAAATACATCAAACCCATCGTCTCCTGTGGGTTCATACCCGCTGCAGGCTCATCTAAAAGCAGCATCTTCGGACCCGTTGCCAGGGCCCTTGCTATCTCCACCTTTCTCCTTTCACCGTATGGCAACTTGCTGGCCTTAAAATCGGCCTTTTCTTCTAAACCGACGCTTCTTAGAAGCTCCATTGCCTCTTCTCTCATTTGCCTTTCATATCTGTAAAACCTCGGCGTTCTCAGTATGGCATCGATGAGGTTGTATTTGAGTTTGTGGTGAAAGCCGGTTAATACATTCTCTATAACCGACAGATTGGAGAATAGCCTGATGTTCTGAAATGTCCTTGCCATACCCAATGAGACGATCTTAAACGGCTTCATGCCCGTTATGTTTTTGCCATAGAAGAATATCTCGCCGCTTGTGGGCTTTAGGTTGCCCGTTATCATGTTAAAGGCCGTGGTTTTGCCTGCGCCGTTTGGCCCGATAAGGCCGAATATCATGTGCTCCTTTATCTCAACGGAAAACCCGTTTACGGCCGTTAGACCGCCAAATCTCATTGTTATCCTATCGCATTTAAGGGCTATATTATCCATGGTTAAGCTTCACTTTTTCCTTTTTTGAATAGGTTAAACAGCCAGTTCCAGGAAAATTCCCTCTGACCCATTATTCCTTCTCGTGCAAATATCATTATCACGATCAGGAGTATGGAGAATATCACCATCCTCATGCCGGGGATACCGGGGATATGCAGACCTGCGATGTTCATGGGCTGTTCAACAAACCTCAATATCTCGCTTCCCCAGATCACCAGTATGGTGGCAAGAACCGTTCCCGTCATGCTGCCCAGGCCGCCAACGACTATGATGATAAGCAGCTGGAATGTTAAGAAGAATGTAAACATCGTTGGTGATATGGTGGTTATCAAATGAGCCAATAGCCCTCCACCGACGCCCTCAAAGAACGCGGCTATTACGAATGCAGCCATCTTTATCCAGAATGTGTTAATGCCCATGGCTATGGCTGCATCCTCATCGTCTCTGATGGCCTTCATTGCTCTGCCGAAGGCTGAATACACTATCCTCATTATTATTATCATCGAGAGCACAGCCCAGCCGAAACACCACCAGATATTTGTATAGCTTGCAATGCCTTTTAGGCCCAATGCTCCGTTTGTTATTGTTATCGTGTTGTTTGAGATAACCCTGATGGTTAGACCAAAACCCAGTGTGACGATGGCCAGATAGTCCCCCCTGACCCTAAATACGGGAAAGCCCAGCAAGAATCCAACAAAAGCCGTCACGACACCGGCTATTATAAGCGATGGTAAAAACGACATGTGGATGCTTTTAAGCCAGGGAACCATCGGCTCTATGATGAACATAGCCTCTTTCTGGTCCGGCGTGAGCGTTAGGATGGCTGCGACATAGGCGCCGATAGCCACAAAGCCGTTTGGCTCCAACGAGAACTGACCCGTGACACCGTTTATTAGGTTATAACTTGCAGCAAGCATCAAGAATATGGCTGTGTTTTCCCATATCCTTACAGCATAGGGTGTGAAGTTGTTGTTTGCATACCAGACAAATGTAAACAACAGGAGTATGGATATAATCGTCAATATAGAATTTCTGCTTAGACTCATTATTAGAAGCGCCCCCTCTCTAAGTCTTCTCCCATAATGCCTGTGGGTTTAAACAGAAGGACAAAGATCAAAAACAGAAAGGCAAAGGCGTCTTTGTAGCCTGCCAAAGAAGGGAAGAAAGCGACCACCAGTATCTCCGATATGCCGATGATGAATCCCCCCACTGCAGCGCCCGTTACCGAGCCTATACCGCCCAAAACGGCGGCAGCAAACGCCTTAAGGCCCGGCATGATGCCGATTAGCGGGTTGATTGCAGGATACCTCATAGCCCAGAAAACACCGCCTAAAGCGGCCAGGAACGAACCTATGGCGAATACCATCGATATTATCAGATCCACATTGATGCCCATTATCCTTACTGTTTCCATATCCAAGGAAAGCGCTCTCATCGCCATGCCGTATTTTGTTTTATACAAAACAAACAGAAGCATCAGAAGGAATACAATGGCAACAATGGGTGTAATTATGGCTATGTTGGGAAATATGACGCCGTTTATGTTCATTGCGCCTGCAAAGATAGAAGGCACGGGGAATGCCTTTGGTACACCGCCGAATACAACCAAAAAGAGGTTTTCTAAGAAGAATGAAACGCCTATCGCCGTAATAAGGGCGGATATTCTGCTTGCGTTTCTTAGGGGTTTATAGGCAATCCTGTCGATTAATACACCGACTATTGCCGTTGCGAACATTGATAGCAGGAATGCAGCCCACCACGGTAAAAACATCATGGCGACACCCACAAAGGCGAAATACATTCCTACCATCATGACATCGCCGTGGGCAAAGTTGATGAGCCTTATAACGCCGTAAACCATTGTATAGCCGATTGCAACAAGGCCATACAAACTACCCAGCGATATGCCGTTTACCAACTGCTGAAGGATGATTGTTGAATTCATTTCTCCACTCTCTCTTTAAAAAATTAAGGCGGGATTGCTCCCGCCCGCTTGTTTTTTAAGGATTGACCGTTGTTACATATACGAACTTACCGTTTTCAACCTTCCTGACCACTGCGCTCTTGATGGCGTTTCCTGTCTCTGGATTTATTGTTATAACGCCCGTTACGCCCTTAAAGTTCTTTGTGTGCCTGATCTGATAGTTGATCTTTTCTGGTGTGGCCTTGCAGCCGCCTGCATTGTCTATAGCATTAACAAGCACGAAGTATGCATCGGCGCCCAATGCTGCCATAGCATCCGGATCCTCTTTATACTTCTCTTTGAAGAGTTTGAGGAACTTCTTTGAAAGCGGTGTTGCTGCAGCGTGTGGATCGTAATGTGTTGTGAATGTAACGCCCTCAACGGCCTTGCCGCCGATCTTAAGGAGGGCATCGGCCTCAGCACCATCACCGGCCATTATTGTCTGTTTTAGGCCGTACTGCCTTGCCTGGCGTGCAAAGAGGGAGATCTCCTGATAGTAAGATGGCATATAGATGATATCTGGGTTTTTGGATTTTATGTCTGCGATCTGTGCAGAGTAATCCTGATCCGTTGACTGGAAGAACTCAACACCCAATATCTTGCCGCCCAACTCCTTAAATGCCTTCATAAAGGAGTGTGCAAGACCAACTGAGTAATCCTGATCCTTTTCAATCATAACAACGGCTGTTCTTGCGTGGAGGTTGTTGTATGCATACTTTGCACCAACTGTTCCCTGGAACGGATCGATGAAGCAGACCCTTGAGATATACTTCTTGCCCTTGGTTACCAATGGGTTTGTGGCTGAGGATGTAAGCATGGGGATCTTGTTCTTCTCAGCAATTGGAGCACCTGCCAGTGTGTTGCTGCTTGCGATTGCACCGATGATGGCAACCACATGGTTGTCCGTGATGAGCTTACTTACAGCGTTTGCCGTCTCCACCTTATCTCCCTTGTTGTCAAGGAGAATAGGGTGGATAACGCATCCGTCTTTTGTTTTGGGCTGCAATGACTCAGCCAACTTCAAACCCTTCCAGGCACTCTGACCAAATGCCGCAATTAAACCTGTCATCGGCCATACAACGCCGACCTTGATCTCCTTGGCGAAACTTGCGTTTGCCAAAAAGACCAAACCAACCAAGACTGCTACAAGCGAGCTTAACAATCGCTTCATAGCCCACCTCCCAAAAATTTATTGCTATGCTCCTTATAATGTATAAAGAAAATGTTGTCAAGATAATAAACTTTGTTTTTGGTTTTTAAAAAATGAACAGGGCCTGTAGTGTTTAATAAATGAAAAATTACTAAATTTGCAATTGCGATTATAGCGGGGATTATTTAATATCGCCGTTTATTTTTTGAATCTTAAATGAACTTAGAAATAAAATATTAGTTATTTAATTACCTATTATTTAAAATACCTATCCTTTGACAAAGATTCAATAATTAGGTATACTGTTAAAAAATCCATATACAAGGGGGAGTATATGAGGATTAAAAAGCTTTTGTGCGCTAACAGGGGGGAGATAGCCATAAGGGTCTTCAGGGCTGCAACCGAGCTGGGTATTAAAACCGTGGCGATCTATTCGGAGGAGGATAAGTACTCTTTGCACCGCTATAAGGCCGATGAGGCTTATTTGGTGGGTAAGGGCTTGGATCCTGTTGCGGCCTATCTAAACATCGATGAGATTATAGATCTGGCTTTGAGGAAGGGCGTTGATGCGATACATCCGGGCTATGGCTTTTTATCCGAATCTGCTGAGTTTGCAAGGAAATGTCAGCAGGCGGGTATAATCTTCATAGGCCCAAAGCCTGAGGTGGTTGAGCTATTTGGTGATAAACTCATATCCAAACAGGTGGCCAAACGATGCGGTGTCCCTGTTATAGAAGGTAGCGATAGGAATATAGCCTCTATAGATGAGGCCAAGGAGCTTGCAAAGGCCATAGGCTATCCCGTTATGCTTAAAGCCACAGCAGGCGGCGGTGGAAGGGGCATAAGGATAGCCTTTAACGATAAGGACATAGAGGACAACTTTGATAGCTTGAGGAGGGAGGCGTTAAACTCCTTCGGCAGGGACGATGTTATAATGGAGAAATACCTGCCCACTCCCAAGCACATAGAGGTTCAGATACTTGCCGACAACCACGGTAATGTTGTTCATTTATATGAGAGGAACTGCTCCATTCAAAGAAGACACCAGAAGATGATCGAGATAGCGCCCTCACCCTCTGTTCCGACCAATGTGCTTGAGAACCTTTACGATGCAGCGCTCAAGATAGCAACAGAGACCGGCATAACCAGCGCAGCCACGGTGGAGTTTCTGGTTCAGGATAAGGATTTTTACTTTTTGGAGGTCAATCCGCGCATCCAGGTGGAGCATACGATTACAGAGCTTATAACGGGCGTGGATCTGGTTCAAAGCCAGATATTGATTGCTGAAGGGAGGAAGTTGAGCGATAAGGAGATAGGGATCTATTCCCAAAGCAGCATAAAGAAGTTGGGGTATGCGATTCAGTGCAGGATAACCACAGAAGACCCGCAAAACAATTTCTCACCCGATACAGGTGAGATTCAGGTTTACAGAAGCCCCGCCGGTTTTGGCGTGAGGCTGGATGCAGGAAGCGCCTATGCGGGCGCAAAGATCTCACCTCACTACGATTCCTTGCTGGTTAAGGTTTCCACATGGGCATTGACCTTTGAGCATGCGGCCAAGAAGATGCACAGGGTGCTAAAGGAGTTTAGGGTAAGGGGCGTAAAGACCAATATACAGTTTTTGGAGAATGTCATTACACACAAACACTTCTTAAGCGGCGATTTCGATGTGAACTTTGTCGATAAGACAGATGAGCTATACAGGTTCCCCAAACGCAAAGATAGAGCCACCAAGGTTTTGAAGTTTTTGGCAAACAACATAGTAAATAACCCATCCAATGCCGTTGTGGACGATAAGGTTGTATTGCCTGCCATACCCGTCTATAGAGAGAGGTTTGGTGCAACAATCCCTAAAGGCTGGAAGGATATATTAGAAGAGGAAGGCGTTGAGGGCATCTTGAAGGCCATAAGGGATACAAACAGGGTGCTTATTACCGACACCACTTTCAGGGATGCCCATCAGTCTTTGTTGGCCACCAGGGTCAGAACCATAGACATGCTGAATGTGGCCGATTTGTATGCCTATCATCTAAACGGCCTATTCTCTTTGGAGATGTGGGGTGGTGCAACCTTTGATGTGGCTTACAGATTTTTGAAGGAATCGCCCTGGGATAGGTTGAGAAAGCTAAGGGAGAGGATACCCAACATACTGTTTCAAATGCTTTTGAGGGCATCAAACGCCGTGGGCTATACCAATTATCCGGACAATGTGGTCAGGGAGTTTATCAGGGTGGCCTCAGAAAACGGTATGGATGTGTTCAGGATCTTTGACTGCTTCAACTGGGTTGAGCAGCTTAAGCCCGCTATGGAAGAGGTCAAAAAATGCGGCAAGATCTGCGAGGCGGCCATCAGCTATACAGGCGACATACTGGACAAAAACAGGAAGAAATATACGCTTGATTACTATATAGACCTTGCCAGGCAGCTAAAGGATGCAGGCGCCGACATTATAGCCATAAAGGATATGGCTGGACTTGTGAAGCCTTACGCTGCAAAGGTTTTGGTTGAAGCTATAAAGTCCGAAACGGGCCTGCCTGTGCATTTCCATACGCACGATACCAGTGGAAACGGAGAAGCGGCCGTCTTGATGGCTATAGAGGCCGGTGCTGACATAGTTGATTTGGCTATGAGTTCTATGGCCAGCCTAACCAGCCAGCCCAGCCTAAACTCCATCCTTGCCGCCTTAGAGGCCACAGATAAGGCGCCCGATATCGATAAGGATACGGCCCAGAAGGTTGCCAATTACTTTGAGAAGGTAAGAAAGTATTACTTCCCCTTTGAAAGTGGCCTAAAGGCACCAACGGCTGAGATCTATGAGCATGAGATACCGGGTGGACAATACTCAAACCTCATTGTTCAGGTTGAAAGCCTGGGTCTTATAGACAAATGGGAAGACATAAAGAGGATGTATAAGAAGGTTAACGACATGCTGGGTGATTTGATTAAGGTTACGCCATCGTCTAAGGTTGTCGGTGATCTGGCTCTGTTTATGGTTCAGAATAACTTAGAGCCTGAGGACCTTTACAAAAAGGGAGACAATCTATCGTTCCCCGATTCGGTGGTCAGCTTCTTTAAGGGTATGCTGGGTCAACCCTATGGTGGATTCCCGGAGAAACTCGCAAAGATCGTTTTGAAGGGTGAAAAGCCGATTAAGGAAAGGCCAGGTAAGCTGCTTGGGGATTACGATTTTGATAAGGCCCATGAGGAGCTAAAATCCAAATTCAAGAGGGAGTTTACAAAAGAGGAGCTTCTAAGTTATGCCCTTTATCCCAAGGTATTCACCGATTATGTGGAGTTTGTCAACGAATACGGCGATGCATCTATATTTGACACCAAGGCGTTTTTCTATCCCCTTAACAAGCAGGAAGAGATCGAGGTGGAGATTGAAGAGGGAAAGACGCTGTTTGTTAAATATGTCAGTATGACCGAGCCGGATAAGAGGGGATACAGAAAGGTGCTCTTTGAGCTTAACGGGCAGGCCAGGAGTGTAAAGATCAAGGATAACAAGATCGCTGCTGCTATAAAGAGCAATGTAAAGGGCAATCTGGACGATCCCAAGGATATATGCGCCATGATGCCAGGCAAGATAGTAAAGATAAACTTCAAGGAGAACAATAAGGTTAAAAAGGACGATGTGGTGGTTATTACAGAGGCCATGAAGATGGAGACAAAGATAAAGGCCGCCACCGATGGTGTTGTCGAGAAGGTCTATCTATCAGAGGGCGACACCATAGAGGCAGGCGATCTGATTGTTAGACTGAAATAAAAAAGGGGGGCTTAGCCCCCTATCTATTCAATTGAATTTTCCCCCTAACAGAGCTATAATTAAGTATATTTTAGAAATCTAAGAAGGCGGTTATGGCTAAGGTTGATCCTGATAGGTTAGAATTTGATTTAGAATATGGCTTGAGCCAGCAGGAGGCCGAAAAGAGACTAAAACAATACGGCCCAAACGAGATAGAGGAGAAAGAAGAGTCTGCCATAAAGAGGATAACAAAGCGGTTTGTTGGCCCTATACCGTTTATGATAGAGGCTGCGGCTGCCCTGTCTTTGTCTGTTGGCAGGATGAGCGATTTTTTTATCATCATGACCATGCTGCTTGTTAATGCCTTTGTTGACTTCTATCAGGAATCCAAGGCCTTAAATGCCATAAAGGTGCTAAAACAGAAGCTTGCAAAGAAGGCGTTGGTTTTAAGGAATGGTGAGTGGATGAGCCTGGATGCCAAATATATAGTGATAGGCGATGTTGTGAAGCTAAAGATAGGCGATATTGTGCCTGCCGATGTAAAGCTTACAGGCGGTGGCGATTTTGTTGTTGTGGATCAATCGGCTTTGACGGGTGAGTCGTTGCCCGTTGAAAAGTCGGCAGGTGATGTTGTCTATTCTAATTCCATTATAAAACAGGGCGAGATGGTGGGAGTCGTTATAGCCACGGCCAAGGATACCTATTTTGGTAATACGGTCAGATTGGTTGCAAAGGCGCAGAAGGAGGAGAAGAGCCATTTCCAGAGGATGGTTATAAGGGTTGGCGATTTCTTGATAGCCCTTACCGTGGTTATGATAATTTTCATTCTGGCCGTTGGTGTTTTGAGGCATGAGTCGTTTGTGGATCTTTTGACCTTCTCTTTGATTCTGACCATATCGGCCATACCGGTTGCCATGCCGGCTGTGCTTACCGTAACGATGGCCATAGGGGCTGTCAGCCTGGCAAAAAGACAGGCCGTTGTAAGCAGGCTTGCGGCCATTGAGGAACTTGCCGGTATGGATGTTCTATGCGTGGACAAGACGGGGACGCTTACCAAAAACAGGATGACCATAGCCGATCCGTTTGTCGTTGATGGTTATTCTGTTGACGATTTGATGGTTTATGCCGCACTTGCAAGCAAGAAGGAGAATAACGACCCGATAGAGATCCCCATATTTGAGTACATAGAAAGCCATGGTTTGACGGATAGACTTAAAGGGTTTGCTTGTGTTGGCTTTAAGCCGTTTGACCCGGTGAGTAAGCGCACAGAGGCCGTGCTTAAGACCAAAAGGGGTGTTGTTGTGGTATCCAAGGGTGCCCCGCAGGTTATTGTATCACTCTCCAATCTCTCAAAGAGCGAGTTGGCAAGGATAGAGGGGGTTGTGGCGGATTTTGCATCCAAGGGCTTCAGAAGCTTGGGTGTTGCATACAAAAACGAGAATGATGATAGATTTAGGCTTGTTGGTATTATACCGTTGTATGATCCACCCAAAGAGGATGCAAAGCAGGCTATAGAGGAGGCCAAATCAAGGGGTGTTGATGTCAAGATGATAACCGGTGATAATAGGGCTATAGCCAAATACATAGCTTCTATTTTGGGTATAGGCGATAGGATTGAGGATATAAGGGAGCTTAAGGGTGAGGGTATTGAGGAGTATCTGCTGCTTGCCGAAATCATAACAAAGACACTTACAAAGAAACTCAAGCCGGATATTGATGAGTCTAAGATAAACGCTATAGCTGAGGATATAGTTTCAAAGGTCAAGGAGGAGCTTCTAAATAGCGAGCTTGCCAGGGGTGTGGTCAAAAGGCATGAGTCTGAGATTATAAGGATAATCGAGCAGGCAAACGGCTTTGCCGAGGTGTATCCTGAGGATAAATACTTTGTGATAGACGAGCTTCAGAAGGCCGACCATATTGTAGGTATGACAGGGGATGGTGTGAACGACGCCCCGGCGCTTAAAAAGGCCGATGTGGGCATCGCAGTTAGCAGGGCCACCGATGCGGCAAGGGCTGCTGCCGATATAGTGCTTTTGACAAGCGGCATAAGGGTTATTGTGGATGCAATCAACCAGGCAAGGGTGATCTTTGAGCGTATGAAGAGCTATGCCACATTCAGGATTGCAGAGACCATAAGGATTATCATCTTTATGACCCTCTCTATCGTGGTTTTTAACTTCTATCCGATTACGGCCATAATGATAGTTGTCCTGGCCCTGCTTAACGACATACCTATACTGACGATAGCTTACGATAATACAAAGATAAGCCAGACGCCGGTTAGGTGGGATATGAGGGAGGTTTTGGTTTTATCAAGCTGGCTCGGCCTTGCGGGCGTCCTTTCCTCCTTTGCCTTGTTTGTTTTTCTGATGAAGTATATGCACATGTCGATAGGATTTGTGCAATCCTTGTTTTTTGCCAAGCTTGTCATAGCGGGCCACGGCACGATCTATAATACACGCATAAACGATTGGTTTTTCAAGAAACCCTATCCCTCTTTGACCCTGTTTTTGGCAACATTCTCAAGCAGGGTTGCAGGCACGATTATAGCCGTTTACGGGTTTGGTCTTATGGAGCCTATAGGGTGGAGGTGGGCCATAGCCATGTGGGTTTATGCCCTTGTGTGGTTTGTTTTTAACGACGCTGTCAAGATGGCCGTTCTTAACTATTACAAAAGGCATCTGAAAAGCAGCTATGCTTGAGCTTGTAAATGTTTCCAATTTTATCCTTAACGGTATAAACCTGACCGTCAAAAGGGGTGAGTTGTTTGTTTTAATGGGGGCAAATGGGGCGGGTAAGACCACTCTCTTAAACGCCATTGCGGGTATTGTCCCCTATAGCGGCAGGATCCTTTTAGATGGATGTGATATAACAAAACACCCTCCAGAGATGCGCAATATCGGGTATGTGTTTCAGGATCTTCTGCTTTTTCCGCACATGAGTTGTTATGAGAATATCGTTTTTGGAGCCAAACTAAAGGGGGTTTTTGATAGGCAGAGGCTTGATGAGATAATAGAGGTGCTCAAGATAGGCCATCTATTGAAAAAAAAGCCAGGACAGCTAAGCGGTGGGGAGGCCCAAAGAATTGCCCTTGCGAGGGTGTTGCTCATTCGGCCACGACTGCTTTTGATGGATGAGCCGTTTAGTAAGCTGGATAGAAAGACCGCAGAGGATATGAGGCTTGAGCTTAAGAGGTTGCAGAAAGAGATCGGTATAACCACCGTCTTTGTTAGCCACAACCGCAGTGAGGCGGCGCTTTTGGCAGATAGGATCGGTTTTTTAGACAGGGGCGTCTTAAAATGGGTTAAGGATAGCGACAGGATTGAGTTGTCGGGCAATATCCAAAGGCAGGGGGGCGATGTTTTTCTCAATATCTGGGGCCTAAACCTTAGGCTTGACGGTTATAACAATTCAGGCAGTGTAAGGGTTGTTGTTGATGTATCTAAGCTTATACTTTCGCCAAAGTCGAACAGGAATTGCTTTGAGTGCACAATACGGAGGCTTGAATTTGTCGATGGCGGTGCTATGGTGTTGTTGGATTTTAAAAAGGGGGATAAGAGTATTGAGTTGAACCTAAGAAATGTCAATCTGAACTCAATAGCGTCGGGAAGAGCTTTTTTGTGTTTTCCTGAAGATTCTTTAAATGTAATTTTTCTAAATTAACTATCCAAGTTTATATAAAGATTTAATATTGACACTTAGATATGTTTGAGTATACAATTAGACGGCTGAAATTGAACCAAGAAACAAATTAACTTTTAGGAGGTAGAGTTATGTTAGCTAACGCCAAGATTAGTATTATAGGTGCAGGCCAGGTTGGTGGTACCACGATGCTGAGGATTGCTGAGAAGGAGCTTGCAAAAACAGTTGTATTGTTGGACATCGTTGAGGGTTTGCCCCAGGGTAAGGCATTGGATGAGATGGAAGCAGCACCAATTGAGGGTTTCGATACAGAGATCATAGGAACAAATGATTACAAGGATACAGAGAACTCAGACATCGTTATCATTACATCCGGTATGCCAAGAAAGCCCGGCATGAGCAGGGATGACCTTCTTACGACAAATGTTAAGATAATGAAAGAGGTTGCAGCTAATGTTGCAAAGTACTCTCCAGATGCCATCGTTATCGTTGTTGCCAATCCTCTTGATGCTATGGTTTATGCTGCTAAGAAGGTCGGCGGATTTGCAGACGATAAGTTGATGGGTCAGGCAGGTTGTCTGGATTCAACAAGGTTTGCAAGGTTCATCGCTTGGGAGGCCAAATGCTCCGTGAAGGCTGTTCAGGCTATGACATTGGGCGGACATGGCGACGATATGGTTCCTCTGACAAGGTACTCCACAGTAAGGGGTGTGCCTATAACTGAGATCTTTGATAAGGAGACAATCGACAGGCTTGTTGAGAGAACAAGAAAGGGTGGTGGCGAGATCGTATCACTCCTAAAGACCGGTTCTGCATTCTATGCAACGGCTTCTGCAGTTGTTCAGATGGTTGAGGCCATCGTAAAGGATACAAAGGATGTATTGCCATGCGCTGTAAAGACCCAGGGTAAATACGGTCTTGATCCTGATCTGTTTGTTGGCTTGCCAGCAAGATTGGGTCAGAACGGTGTTGAGGAGATCGTTGAGCTTAAACTCAACGATGAGGAGCTTGCAGCACTCAAGGCATCGGCTGACCATGTAAAAGAGCTCTGCAACAGGATCGAAGAGCTCAAACTCTTATAAAATAAAACCGAAAGGGAGCCAAAATGGCTGAAGTAAGAAATGTAAGCGTAAAGGATGTTGAAGAGGCCGTCTATAAGCTCGCCTTAGAGGCGGCCTATCATATACCTGAGGATGTTTTGGAGGCTGAGAAGAAGGCTTACGAGAAGGAAAAGTCCCCTGTGGCAAAACAGGTGCTTGAGACGATCTTTCAGAACATAGAGGTCTCCTCGAAGGAGGAGTTTCCGCTCTGTCAGGATACAGGCTTGGCTGTTATATTCTTAGAGGTTGGTCAGGATGTCCATTTTACAGACGGCTATGTTGTTGATGCCATAAACAAGGGTGTTGAAAGGGCTTATAAGGATGGATATTTGAGGAAGTCCACCTGCCATCCGCTCACCAGGGAGAATTACGGCAATAACCTGCCGGCTGTTATCCACACATTTGTTGTGCCTGGCAACAAGGTGAAGATCATCTTCGATGCCAAGGGTGGCGGCAGTGAGTCTATGAGTAAGGTTCAGATGCTAAAACCGGCCGACGGAAGGGATGGAATAATCCAGACCGTTGTCGATTGGGTTATACAGGCAGGGCCCAATCCATGCCCACCGGTTATAGTGGGTGTGGGTATAGGCGGTGATTTTGAAAGGGCTGCAGTAATGGCTAAGCATGCCACATTGAGAAAGGTGGGCAAGCCCAGCGATGATCCTGTATTGGCCGAGATGGAGCAGGAGATCTTGGAGAAGGTCAACAACTCCGGTATAGGTCCTGCCGGTCTTGGCGGTTTGACCACCTGTTTAGGTGTTCATATCGAAATGGAGCCTTGCCACATAGCCACGCTGCCTTTGGGTATCAACATAGCTTGCCATGTTAACAGGCACAAAGAAATAGAGCTTTAAAGGAGTCAGGTATGGCAGAGTATAGATTAAAGACACCTTTAACCGATGAGGATATAATCCAGTTAAAGGCCGGTGATAAGGTATACCTATCTGGTGTTTTGTATACGGCAAGGGATGCCGCCCACATGAGGATGGTTAAGGCTTTGGATGAGGGTAAAGAGCTGCCTTTTGATATAAAGGGCCAGGTGATTTACTATGTTGGGCCTTCTCCTGCAAGACCGGGTAAACCCATAGGTTCTGCCGGCCCAACGACCAGCTATAGGATGAATCCATTTGCACCAAGGCTCATCTCCTTGGGTCAGAAGGGCATGATCGGCAAGGGTAAGATGAGCGATGAGGTTAAGCAGGCCTGCATCCAGTATAAGGCTTGTTATTTTGTCTCTATAGGTGGTGCGGCAGCTGTTGTTGGAAGCGCTGTTAAGGAGGCAGAGATTATCGCATATCCTGAGCTTGGACCTGAGGCTGTAAGGAAGCTCGTTGTCGAGGATATGCCGCTGTTTGTCTGCTATGATGCACACGGCAACGACCTGTATGAGATGGCCAAGAAGGAGTGGGCAAATAAATATAGTGTGGGTTAATTAATTAAGCCATAAAGGGGCAGCTGGTGTTAATTTTTAGCAGCTGTCCCTTAATTTTACTAAGTCTTGACAAATAGTTAGGCTTGTGATATTTAGAGAAAAAATTTTTGGAAAGGAGGTCAGAGGTTGCACTAAGAGTGCAGCCGAGGAGGGCTATGGATTGGTATAGAGGTCGTCCACATCATATTTCTTATAAGTGGCATGAGGGTTTTGTGGCCTGGATTTTCCACAGGATTACCGGTCTTTTGTTGATCCTTTATCTGTTCTTGCATGAATGGGTAATCTCAACGCTTCAGAATCCTCAGGGTTTCACTAAGGCTATGGCAGCTTTGGAGAATCCTGTATTCAAACTGTTAGAGGTTGGTTTGTGGCTTGTTGCTTCGTATCATGCTATTAACGGTTTAAGGGTTGTGTTGGTTAACTTTGCTGGAGCTGCCGAGAGGGAGAATTACCAGGGTAATGTATGGATTTTCTGGGTAATCTTTGCCATCGTGTTTGTAGCTGGCGCTATTCCTATGCTTATGAAGCTGTAATTAAGGAGGTTTGATAAATGGAGTACATGAGAGGTTTCATAGATAGGTATCAAGGAAGCGGTAAGGGTGGCGATCTAAGCTGGTTGCTTCAGAGGGTATCTGGTGTCGCTTTGTTGGTTCTTTTGTTGGGACACTTCTTCATAGAGCACTTTGTTGGCGGTCCCATAGATTATCAGCATGTTGCTGCAAGACTTGCCTCTCCTTTGTGGAAGGTGTTTGATTTGACATTCGTTGTATTTGCCCTTTATCACGGAATCAACGGAATCTTCATGAATATTGAGGATTATGTTCACTCCGGTTGGAGGGTATTCTGGAAGGGCTTCTTCTGGGTAGTTGGCATACTCTATTTAGTTTTAGCTGCCATAACGATTTTGCCGTTTAAAGGATAAAAATAAGGAGGTTTTGGGTAATGGCTGATATTAAGTATAGATACGAAGTCTTTGATGTTGTCGTTGTTGGTGCTGGTGGTGCCGGTTTGGCTGCAGCTGTTCAGACAGGTCTGGCTAAACTTAAAACCGCTGTAATATCCGAGGTCTTCCCAACAAGGTCGCACACGGTTTCAGCCCAGGGTGGAATTGCTGCCGCTATTGCCAACATGGATGAGGATTACTGGATCTGGCACATGTATGATACGGTTAAGGGTTCTGACTATTTGGGCGATCAGGACGCTATAGAGGAGTTCGTTAAGAACGCTCCTTTGGCAATATACGAGCTTGAGCATTGGGGTGTTCCCTTCTCAAGGAACGAAGACGGAACGATTTACCAGAGGGCCTTTGGTGGTCAGACAAGGAACTTCGGTGAGTCGATAGCCCACAGAAGCTGCGCCATTGCAGATAGGTCCGGACATGCTATGTTGCATGCCCTCTTTGAGAGGACATTGAGGCCCGATATCGCTCCGTATGTGAGCTATTACTCTGAGTATCTTGCACTTGAGCTGTTTAGAAACCCAGAGACGGGTAAGGTTTTTGGTGTTCTGGCATGGGATATGGTTAACGGCCATCTCTATGCGTTCTTCGCAAAGGCCGTTATATTTGCCACAGGCGGAAGCTTGAGGAACTTCAGGACCAACACAAACGCTCACATCAATACCGGTGATGGTCTATATATGGCGCTTAAGGCCGGTATTCCGCTTGAGGATCCTGAGTTTATACAGTTCCACCCAACAGGCATCTATGGCGTTGGAAACCTGATTACAGAAGGTGTTAGGGGTGAGGGTGGATACCTGCTCAACTCAAACGGTGAAAGGTTCATGAAGAAATACGCCCCACATGTTCTGGATCTGGCATCCCGCGATGTCGTTTCCAGGGCTATGGCTATGGAGGTTAGAGAAGGCAGGGGCGTAGGTCCGAAGAAGGATCACATACTGCTTAAGCTTGACCATCTGGGTAAAGACTTTATTATGCAGAAATTGCCGGGAATCTGGGAGCTTGCATATAAATTCGTCGGTGTTGATTGTACAAAAGAGCCCATCCCTGTTGAGCCTACTGCTCACTATCAGATGGCAGGAATACCAACGAATATCAACGGTGAGGTTGTTATCTGGGATGGTGAGAAGGATGTTCCTGTACCTGGCTTCTATGCAGCTGGTGAGTGCGCTTGCCAGTCGTTGCACGGTGCAAACAGGCTTGGAACAAACTCGTTGATTGACCTTGTTGTTACAGGAAAACAGGCAGGTCAGTCAGCTGCAAGGTATATAATTGAGGAGAATGCACCTGCTCCATTGCCAGCAGAGGACTTCTGGGCAGAGAAGTTCGGTAAAGAGACGGTCGAGAAGATAAAAGAGCTCTTCGATAAAGACGGTGGCGATCTGAAGTATAAGGATATATTATATCCATTGAGGGATTCGATGCAGCACAACATGTCGGTCTTCAGGATTGAAGAGGGCATGAAGGAAGAGTTGAAGATACTTGATGAGCTGCAGGAGAAGTTCCAGAGGATGGGTGTAAAGGATAAGAGCCTCCACTTCAACAGTGAGCTGATCGAATACTTCGAGTTGCGCTCCCTGTTGACACTCTCTAAGATCGAGACAATGGCAGCATTGAACAGGACAGAGAGTAGGGGCGGACATTACAGAGAGGATTATCCTGAGAGGGATGATAAGAACTGGTTGAAACATACACTTGCCTACCTGGATGAGAACGGCGAAGTCAGATTCGATTATAAACCGGTTAGATTGAAGGGAAGGACAGCACCGACATTCGAACCCAAGAAGAGGGTTTACTAAAGGTAAGGAGGGTAAATAATGGCATTAAATGTTGGAGATAAAGTAATTTTCAAGATTTTTAGATATGACCCCGAGAAGGATAAAGCTCCTTACTATCAGGATTTCGAGGTTACCATCACCAGAAAGGGTATGATGGTGCTGGATGGCTTGAACCAGATCAAGTGGGAGCAGGATCCTACCTTGAGCTATAGAAGGAGCTGCCGTGAGGGTGTCTGCGGATCCGACGGTATGAACATAAACGGTATGAACACCGTATCCTGTATGGCCCATATAGAGGATTATAATTCCGATGTTTTGGTTATAAAACCGTTGCCCGGTTTTCCTGTTGTTAAGGATCTTGTTTGCGACTTCGATGACTTCTTCAATAAGTATTACGCTGTGAAGCCTTACCTGATTGAGAAGGTTCCACCTCCAGGAAGGGAGAGGCTGCAGAGCCCCGAGGATAGGGCTAAGCTGGATGGGCTCTATGAGTGTATTTTGTGCGGTTGTTGTTCAAGCTCCTGTCCGTCCTACTGGGCAGATCCAGACTATTTAGGACCTTCTGCATTGCTTAATGCTGCAAGGTTCGTTTTGGACAGCAGGGATGACGGCTCCGACGAGAGATTGGATATCGTAAACAACATCCACGGCGTTTGGAGATGTCATACAATCTTGAACTGTATCCACGCCTGTCCGAAGGAGCTCAACCCAACAAAGGCCATTGCAGCATTGCAGAAAGAGATCCTCAAGAGGAAATACTAATAGCTTTAATCGGGAGGGGTTGTCCCCTCCTTTTTTATTCAAAAAGCCTATCGATAGTTGATACTATCCTTCCCTTGCCAAGCAGGGTTGTAATCTGCTGCCCCTTTTTTATATCCTTGATTGATACTATGGGTTTGTTGTTTTGATCAAGCGTTGTAGAATACCCCCTTTTCAATATATTCAGGGGGCTTAGGTTTTTTAATTTTGATTCATAGAACTCAACGGAGTTTCTTTTGCGGTTTAGCAGCTGTTTATAGTGGTTGTTGGTTATCTGATAAAGGAAATTGACCCTTTGGTTTAAGAGGTTAACCCTTTCTTGTGGGTTGCGCTGGGCTATGAGTTTTGAATAGCTATTTAAGAGGTTTGTCTTTTTTTGAATCAATGCGCTTAGCCTTTGTGGAAGAACCGCCTTTAGGTGTTTTAGGTTCTGTTTTGCAAGCTTTACCTTTTCAGAGGGGCTGTTTTCTTTGATTGTTTCTTTAAAGAGCAAAAGCCTTTTTTCTTTGGTTTTTAAAAGACGGGTTAGATCCGAGGATATCCTCTCTGCAATCCTGTCTATGTGCATGGTGTGGTTGGCGATGAGTCCGTTAACCCTTAGATAGAAGCCCCTCGTGGAGAAGGTCTTTAGCTTTTCCCTCTTTGTCTTGATGGTATGGTGAATTGATGCATTGAGCATCTGTGTTAGGTTGCGGAGGTTTTCTTTGGCCTTAAACTGCCAGTTTGTTAAGACCTCGGCTGCAGCCGAGGGGGTTTCGACCCTCAAGTCTGCGACCATATCGCATAGGGTTATGTCTATCTGATGTCCTATGGCGCTTATTGTTGGAAACTTCGTATGAAACAGGTTTTCTGCTATCTCTTTATCGTTGAATACCCACAGGTCTTCTGAGGAGCCACCGCCCCTTGAGATAACAACGACATCAATGTTTTCTTCTATGGCGTTTATCTGCTTTATTGCCGAGAGAATGCTACTTTTTGCAGACTCACCCTGAACGGTTATGGGGTATATTAGAAGCTCTATATCAAAGCCCCTCCGCTTTATGATGTTTATGATGTCTCTTACCGCAGCACCCGTTGTGCTTGTCAGAAGAACCACCCTTTTGGGGTTGTATGGTATGGGTCTTTTCCTTGAGAAATAACCCTTGGCCTTTAGCTCTTCTTTTGCCTTCTGAAATTCTGCGTATTTATCGCCAATGCCGGCATCCTGGAAGTATTCCACGATTAGTCTGTACTCACCGCTTGGGGGATATATGCTCAGTGAGCCGAAGGCCTGAATCTTTGTGCCGTCTTTGGGTATGGTGTTGAGCTTTCTTAGTGTGCCTTTAAATAGAAGGCATTTTATGGAGGCCTTATCCCCTTCCTTGAGGTTGAAATATAGATGTCCGGTGCTGGAAAGCCGCGCCGAGTCAACCTCGCCTATCACCCATATATTGTAAAAGTTACCCTCAACGATCTCCTTTATGAGATTGGTGATTTGGCTTACCGTGTATTTTTTAGCCGACATGCTTTATGTGCTTTAGCGACTCCTTTATGAGTTCTTCTATGGTCATGTTTGCATTGCTTTTGTATATCTCGTTTACGGTTTTTGATGCCTCGGAGTAAGAAAAACCCAGACCCTGCAGGGTTGCTATGGCATCCTCAACAATGGGCGGGTTTTGTGTTTGGGGTATCTTTGATGATAGCTCAACGATGATGGATAGAGCCGTTTTCTTACCAACACCTGGTATCTTTGTAAGGAGTTCCTTGTTTTGTTCCTCGATGGCCTTGTAGAATTGGTCAATGGAGATGTTGGATAGGATGGATATGGCCGTTTGAGCACCTATCTTTGAGATTTTGCGGAGGCTGTTGAACAGTTCCTTCTCCTCTTTTGTTGCAAAACCGTATAGCTTGATGTTCTTTTCTCCTATTACAACTTCACAGAACAGCATGCATTCCCTGCCAACCTCGGGCAATTTATTGAAGGTGGAAAGCGGTATGGATATATCCAGCATCAGCCCGCCTACATCGACCACGGCCTTTAGGTTGGCCTTGTCGATTAAGGTTCCTCTAACCGCCTCAAGCATCAGACAATGTCCACCCTGATCTTATCCCAGCTTTTGCACTTTGGACACCTGAAAAACAACTTGCCGGCAGAATGCCCGCAGTTTGTGCAGGTGTATCTGATGGGGTATGTTATGTTTTGGGTTGTAAATATCTTTAAAAAACCGGGTGTTTTTTCTGTTTCTATCTCCGAAAGCCTCTTTAGTATGAACGGGCTTTTTATTCCCTTCTTGAGAAGCGCTTTATACAAAGACGACGCCTTCTTCTTTTGCTGAAGCTTTAGGAAGGATTCTGCTGCAAAGAAGAGTATGTAGGGATTGTCGGGGTAGTGCATCAAAAGATTTATCAGCTTTTCTGTTAAAACGGAATCGTCCTGTATCCTGTTTAGGGCCAGATTGCAGAACTGCGGTTGTATTAGACAGACCCTTTCCCATAACTGATAGGCCTTCTCGATCTTGCCGTATTGGAAGTATATATCGCCTAAATGCAACAGGGCATCTATGCAGTTTTTATACTCCTTCAACGCCCTTTCAAAGTTCTTCTTTGCTTCCTCGGTCTTGCCCTCCTTCAGGTTGTCCTTGCCCAATTCGGTGTATAAGTGGGCGACGGTGTGTTTGTCAACGCCATCAAACCTCTTGTGCCATATCAGGGCGTTTTCCCAGTCCTTTGAATCCTCGTATACCTCATAGAGCAGCCTCTTGGCCTGGTTGTTTTTGGGATCTATGGAGAGTGCGTCCTTGAAGTATTTTTTAGCCCTATCATACAGGCCGGCCTTTTTGTAATCTATGCCTATGTTCAGGTATATATCCATCTTCTTGTCCTTCTCTAAGTTGGCCCTGGCAAGGAGGCTTTTGTGTATTATCAAAGCCCTGTTTATCTCGCCCTTTTTCCTAAATAGGTTTCCTATGCTGAGATAGATGTCTATCATATCGGGGTCTAACTTGGCCGTGTCTGTAAGCTCCTTTATGGCCTTGTCTGTTTCGTCTTCTATGATGTAATTGATTCCCTTCATATAGCTTTCCAACTTCTTCTTGTCTATGTTTTCCTTTTTCTGTTTGCCTAACATCCATAGATAGGAAACCAATATGCCAAGCAGAAATACTATAAACAGTATGGCTATATCCTGACCCGTTATATTGGAAAGCAGGTTGCTTGCATTCATGGTTTTACTCTTTTGTTATGGTTAGCTGTCTTAGTTGGGCTATCTCTTCCTTGAGCGATTTTATCTCCTTCTCCCTTCTTTTGAGCTCCCTTTTTATGGATAGCTCATCGACAAACATAAAAAACCACCCTATGAGTATGCCTGTAAATACAGAGATAAACACAACCAGCCAGAGTGGCATGTTCTCGAATTTTATACCTAAATAGCTGACATTCACGCTTTGTGTATTGTAAACCACAAATAGACCTAAAACAACGAGAATCAGCACCGTCAGGATTATGCGCAGTATATTCATCTTATAACCTCTTTCAGTTTCTTGTATGTTTCCCTCAATGCCTCGGAAATTACCTTTGTGTCCGATACGGTTGACATGAAGTTTGTGTCGCCGTTCCATCTTGGGACTATGTGTATGTGTATATGATCATCTATTCCTGCACCGGCTGATTTGCCCAGGTTCATGCCCAGGTTGAATCCATCGGGGTTCATTATCCTGTTTATAGCCTCGATGCCCTTGTTTACAAGCTCAAACATCTCAGCCTGTTCCTGTTTTGTTAGCTTGAGTGGACTGTCTATGTGCCTGTTTGGCACAACCATTAGATGGCCTGCGTTGTATGGATAGAGGTTCATAATGATGAAGGAGAACTCTGCCCTGTAAAGAACCAGCCTCTCCTCATCGTTATTGGCCTTTAAGGCGTTGCAGAATACACACCCATCTTCCTTCTTATCGGAGAGGATATACCCAATCCTCCACGGAGCCCACAATCTTTCCATCGCATTACACCCTAAAATGTCCTTTTGTCTATGACCCTTTTGGCCTTACCCTCACTCCTTTGGATGGAGTTTGGCTCAACTAATTTTACCTCAACATCGAGGCCGAGCGTGGTTTTTAATTCCGCATTTATCCTATCCAATAGCTGTTTCTGCTTCTTCATCTCATCGAAGAACAGGTTTGCATTGGCCTCGACCATGACGGTTACCCTATCCAGAGCCCCAACCCTATCCACTATGATTTGATAGTGCGGTGATATGCCGTCTATGTTGAACAATACCTCTTCTATCTGGCTGGGGAAGACATTGACGCCCCTTATTATGAGCATGTCGTCCGTTCTGCCTATGGGTTTTTCCATTCTTGCAAAGCTCCTGCCGCAGGAGCAGGTGTCGGTTTTTACCTTTGTTATGTCCCTTGTCCTGTATCTAAAAACCGGGAGGGCTTCTTTTGTTAGTGTTGTTATGACAAGCTCACCGTATTCCCCCTCCTTTGCCGGTTCATTGGTTTCTGGATTGATGATCTCAACGATAAAATGGTCTTCTGCTATGTGCATACCGTCCTGAGCCTCGCACTCACCCGCCACACCTGGGCCTATTATCTCACTGAGTCCGTAATTATCATAGGCCTTTAGGTTTAGGGATTCCTCTATCTTGCTGCGCATCTTTTCACTCCACGGCTCTGCACCGAACATGCCGATTCTTAGCTTTAGATCCTCCTTTGGGTCAAGCCCCAGTTTTCTTGCTACCTCTCCTATGTATAGTGCATAACTCGGTGTGCAGACAAGCACCGTGGCCTCAAAATCCTTCATTATCATTACCTGGCGCTTGGTGTTTCCGCTTGAGGCAGGTATTATTGCAGCGCCCACCTTCTCAAGTCCATAATGAAGCCCGAATCCACCGGTAAAAAGACCGTAACCAAAGGCTATTTGAACCACATCCTCATCGTTTACGCCCGCTGCGGTTGCTATCCTTGCAACCAGATTGCTCCAGGTCTCTAAGTCCTTTTTTGTATATGCCACGACGGTGGGTTTGCCTGTTGTGCCGCTTGATGAGTGGATTCTTATGATCTCCTTCATGGGCCTTGCCAGCAGGCCAAAGGGATAGTTGTCTCTAAAGTCCGTTTTTGTTGTAAATGGCAGTTTCTGGATATCTTCAATGCTCTGTATAGATTCCTTTGTTATGCCGAATTCGTCGAATTTCTTGCGATAGAACGGCGAGTTTTTGTATGCATAGTCTATTTTTTCCCTTAATAGCTCTATTTGGAGTTGTTTTAGCTTGTCTCTATCCAGGGTTTCCCTATCCTTTTCCCAGAACATCACTCCCCCTAAATCTCCTTAAAGAATTGCTCGCTTAAGAGTTCAGCGCCCGCCTTGTGCAGGCTTTCTATGGCCTCATCTATATCCTCGAATCTAAACAGCATTACAGCCTTGTTCTCCAAAGCGTTTACGAATGTGTACATGTATTCAACATTTAGGTCTAAATCGCTTATGGTTTTTAACAATTCGCTTAACCCTCCGCATTCGTCCTTTATGGCTATGGCCATAACATCGTTTTTCTTTACTATAAAGTTTGCATCAACCAGAGCATCATAGGCTTTATCGGGTTTGTCAACAACAAACCTCAAGATACCAAAATCCATTGTATCGGCCAAGCTCATGGCCCTTATGTTTACACCTGCCTCCTTTAGGACTCGTGTTACGCTATAAAACCTGCCTTTTTTGTTTTCTATAAAGACGCTTATCTGAGGAATCTTGTATTTGGCTGTGTCCATCTCATCCCCCTCATAGTTAACTTCAATTAAGTATAACCATTAACCTTTATCTATTCAACGAAAAAAGCTTGTATAAAATGTAATTTTTGGTATCCTTCTGCCGTGAGCAGCGCTTTTGAGAGTTTCGATGATTACAAACACTACTTCCTATCCCTCATAGAGAGAGAAAGAAAGGCCGAAAAGGAGTTTCACCTAAACGAGATAAGGCATCTTACGGGCAAACAGAGACAGTCAAGGGGCAGGGCACTGCTTAACTGCAAGGGTAAGCTCTTGGGCAGGTTTTTGGATTTTCTTGTTTACAGGTTCTCTTTTGCCGAGGCCAAGGATCACCAGATAAAGGTGGGCGATATAGTGTTGGTGTCAAAGGGTGAACCGCTTAAGGCAGCTTTGGAGGCCACGGTTAGTGCAACAAGCAGGCACTATATCGAGGTTATGACAAAGGAGAGGTTGTTTAAGTCCAAACTCTACAGGATAGACCTGTTTGTTAGCGATATAACTTTCAAGCGTATGAAGCAGGCGATAGAGAACATAGAGAATTCGGAGTTTGACCCTGAGATTATTTTGGGCAAAAGGCAACCCGAGGTTGTCCACAGCAATGAGGAATCTGATAAACTCAATGAGAGCCAGAATGAGGCCTTGAGGTTTGCCCTAAATTCTGAGCTTTTCTTGATCCATGGGCCGCCCGGCACGGGAAAGACAACGACGCTTGCTGAAGTTGTAAGGAAGAACATAGGTAAGGGCAGGATTCTGGTTAGTGCAGACAGCAATGTTGCCATAGACAATATGCTTGAGAAGTTGAAGGATAGAAGGGTTGTAAGAATAGGCCACCCTGCAAAGATAGATGATGAATTATTGGGCTTTTCTATAGATACGCTGATTCGTGAGGACCCCCGATACTTAGAGGTTCAACGCATGATAGATAGGATTGATGAATTCAAGAGGGTCAGGGATAAGAACTATCAAAAACCGACACCGTCGCAGAGAAGGGGGCTTACCAACGATGAGATATTGACGCTTGCAGCCCAGGATAGGGGTAAACGGGGGCTTAAAAGCTCCAAAATCAAAAAGATGGCCGGCTGGATTGAGCTAAACAACAAGATAGTTATGCTCCATGAGCAGAAAGAGGCCATATTGAAAAAAATCGTCTATGAGAAACTTAAGGATGCCGAGGTTATCTTTACAACAAACTCCGGTGCCGGCAGCGAGTTTTTAGAGGATTTTAAGTTTGATATGTTGTTTTTGGATGAGGCGGCTCAATGTATTGAGCCCTCTGCCTTGATACCGATGGTTAAATCAAGGCGTGTTGTTATGGCCGGGGATCACAAACAGCTTCCCCCAACCATACTATCCGATGCAAAAAGGCTCTCTTACACGCTTTTTGAGAGATTTGAAAACCTGTTTAATGCAAGCTACACCCTGCGCATTCAATATCGCATGAACGATAAGATATGTAAGTTCTCAAGCTGTGAATTCTACGACTGCCTTGTCAGGTCCCACGAAAGCGTAAAGGATATAAAGCTATCCGATATAGCCGATATAAACGGGTTTGTGGGTTATGATACGCCTATAGTTTTCTTCGATACGCGGGGCAGGTTTTTAGAGGCCAATAAGAAGGGGAGCTATTCCAAATACAACCCGCTGGAGGCTGAGTTTGTAAAGAGGCTTGTTGATGAGCTTTTATCTTTGGGTGTCAAACATGAGGATATAGGCGTTATTACGCCGTATAAGGATCATGAGGAATACATGAAAAGGATGATCGACTCTATAGAGATAAAATCTATAGACGGCTTTCAGGGCAGGGAGAAAGAGGTGATTATTTTAAGCCTGGTTAGGGCAAATGACAACGAGGAGATAGGTTTTTTGAGGGATAAAAGAAGGCTCAA
Organism: Hippea sp. KM1; assembly: GCF_000526195.1. Classification (NCBI taxonomy): domain Bacteria; kingdom Pseudomonadati; phylum Campylobacterota; class Desulfurellia; order Desulfurellales; family Hippeaceae; genus Hippea; species Hippea sp. KM1. The sequence continues at coordinate 1,656,433 of NZ_JAFP01000001.1, read as the reverse complement.
TGTGGCCATAACCAGAGCAAAGAGGAAGCTTATAATAGTCGGCGATGCAAGAACGCTCACATCCCAGCGGATCTATGCTAAACTAATTGACTATATTGCACAAGAAGGCGATTTTAGAGAGATTACCCCGGATCTTATTTAGCCTGTATCAGGCATACGCACAATGGATACCCATAAGACTTGGATGATTTTTTTAAAAGCCCCAATGTTGCATCAAAAAACTCCTTGGATATAGAGCCTTTTTCTCCATAATAAATGAGCTTACACGATAGCGTACAATATCTTGTGCAATCCAACACCCAATCCTTAAGGATGAGGTTTTAAATGATAAAACTGAAAAGTATCCTGCCAGACCTCATAAAAGAGCTGATAACACAGACCCTATCGTCTATTATGTTAGCCGAAAGAGATGTGTTTGTTAAAGAACATGGCGGATAAGAATAGCAAAAGATTACACTCTGCTATTGGGTATAAGGCGCTTTTTGAGGTATACGGGTATATATCAGAAACAAAGAAAAACATAGTTACCTCAGAAGTATGTGTGGTAATCCTATTAACTGAGGGTTAAGGAGATAGGGAGAAGGGAAATGAGAAGAATTGACTTGACAAGCGGGGCGGTATAGCCTTAGTAAGTTATACCTTAATATCAATGTCAGGATTCAATGAAATTTCATTCTCCCTTGAATCATAATCCAAGATCTCGGCATACATACAAAAGTTCAAAATAGTCCTCAAAACCGTCAACGCTTTCTCTTCGGGTAAAAGCCCTTTCAAAAATGCCCTTGCTTCACCAAAACTAACCACACTATCGTTATCTTGTGTAAACCTCACGAACTCTTTTACAATAGGCAATTTCAGTAACTGAGCTCTAAATATCTCTTTTCTCAAATTGACATCAGCATCTAAGAATTTCCTCCCCATCTTTGTGAGTACAACCCACTTAAGAGGGGTCTCGACAAATCCCAAAAACTCTGCCGCTGTAGATATGAGCATTACGGAGGTAAATCTCCTATGGATCCTTTCTGAAAGTTCAAACATATCCATTCTACCATCATTATCATCCAATATTTCAAGCAAACCTATAACCTCGCTAACAGTGGTTGGTGGTAAGGGCAAAATCTGTTTGAATATTTTCTTCTGCGGTTCATCGGGAACTATGTGCCTTGTCAAATAACCCCTTATGGTCTCAACCACCTTTAAAAACTGTGGACTATTTTGAATTCTCGGATGGGGTAGGTTGTTATCGTAAACAAGCTCTATTTTGCCCGGTTTGGTTGACATTATAACGATTTTGTCGGCCATATAAACAGCTTCCGTAACATTATGTGTAATGATGATGATATTTTTCAAGGTGGTGTCGCCAGAGAACCAAAGATCCATTACCTCTTCCCTTAGGTTCTCTGCAGTCAAAACATCCAACGCACTAAAGGGTTCATCCATACACAATACCTCTGGGTCAGAAACCAACGCCCTCGCAATACCAACTCTCTGTTTCATCCCGCCCGACAGATTCTTAGGATAAACCTCTTCAAAACCTTCCAAGCCTACCATATCAATTACATGCTTTATTCTCTCTTCAATATTTGAGTCTGGATTTTTTACACCTATTTCAATATTTTCCCATACTGTTTTCCAAGGGAACAAAGCAAAATTTTGGAAAACCATAGCCATGTTATCGTTTACACCCACTTGCTTTTTGCCCTTATAGTAAATCTCTCCTTCAGTAGGCTTCAACAGCCCCGCAATAATTCTTAAAAGGGTTGATTTACCACATCCCGATGGGCCCAAAATTGACACTATCTCGCCCTCATCGACAGATAAATTTATATCCTCCAAGACCTTCAGTTCCTCAGCTTTTGACATAGAGAAAACCATACTGACATTCTTAACATCAATCAAAGCCATAACATCTACTCCAAAGAAAATCTTTCTGCCGCAAACCTTTGAAGGGGTCTCCACACAAGTCTATTTATCAATACAACGCTCAAGGACATAATAATAACGCTCACAGATAAAAGGTGCAACTTGCCCAAATCTGCAAAATTGTTAATCATAGCACCTAAACCAAAAGCCTCTATAATTCTACCCTTTATATTCATATACTCAGCCACAATACTCGCATTCCATGCTCCGCCTGCAGCCGTTATAATACCTGTTATCAAGTAAGGAAAAATAACGGGAACATAAAGAGTGAATAGCTTCTTCAGTCCTCTGACACCAAAAACTCTCGTAGCCTCTTCCAACTGCCTTGGAACAGTAGATGCACCAGCTATTACATTGAACAAGATATACCACTGTGTCCCAAGCATCATTAAAAGAACAGACGAATAATTTAAATTTGGAAAAAGCATAACAAACCAAGGGTACACTAAAGGGGCTGGAAACGAAGCCAGAACTTGAACAACAGGCTGAAGTTTTGATGAAAGCTTGGAACTTTTGCCTATCAGAATGCCAACAGGAACCGCCCAAGCAATAGACAACGCAACACTTAAATAAACCCTTAGACCAGTAACAGCATCGCCCAATAGTATTTTGTAAAAGTCTTCCAACCTCACATGCCTAACAAACACATAAACCTCATAAACAACAAGCACTAAAAGTGCGTAGATAAAAACAGTAAAGATGGTATCCTGAAAACCCCTCTTTTTTGTATCATGCAAACTTTGGGATTTCTTCGCTCTGGTTAAAATAATGCCTCTCATCCTATACAGCAAATATTCCCTAAAAAATCTCGTTACATGTGAATTTACAAGGATGTCTAAAACAATAGAGCCCTTTGTTGTATCATCTTCTTTTTCTGAAAATTTCCTCGCCCAAACATTTATTGGCCTCCAGAAAAATACATCTATTGCTACAATCATTACAACCATTGCCGCTATACCCAGAATTTCCCCTGGAAGATAACCTTTATCTATAGCTAAAGCCATATAAGACCCTATACCAGGAACTGAGTAAGATTTGTTGCCCAATGTAAAGGCCTCACAGACCGTTAGGAAAAACCAGCCGCCAGCCATTGACATCATACTATTCCAAACAAGACCAGGCATTGCATACGGTACTTCAACATTCCAAAAAACAGCCCATTTGGACAGTTTATAAACGCGAGCCGCTTCGATAAGTTCCCTTGGAATTGACTTTAGGGATTGATAGAAGCTAAAGGTCATATTCCACACCTGCCCCGTAAAAATCATAATTATAGAAACAAATTCAAGCCCGATCTCGGAGTGGGGAAAAAGGGATATCAATGCTAACATTAAACCAGGGAGAAAACCCAAAACAGGAACCGATTGAAGTATATCAAGTGTAGGTATGATGAGCTTCTCCAAATACCTGTTCTTTGCTGCAGCATAACCCACAACAAGGGTAAAAATTAGTGATAAAAAGTAAGCCATAAAACCCCTTGTCGCTGAATAAAGCGTATATTTAACAAGATTTATGGGGTTGAGGGAAATGTGGGCGTTAGGAACAAAAGGAGCTTCCCATCTTTTGGCCATCATTTCAATGGACAAAACAACAAAAATTAATAACCCAACAACAATTACATCGTATATAGTTAATTTTCCCTTGTTAACCTCATTCACATTTGAATATTACTACTCCAAAAGATCAAAGTCAATTTTGAAAATAATTTCATGACTTCAGAAACGCCCAACCCTTAGGTAATTGACCCATGCATGTTTACCGCCCACTTCACTTAATTCAAAACATATGTGATTTTTGTTAAAGCCTGCATCTTTTAAGATTTTTTTGGTGTTTCCGTAGCTGAAGTCGGGCATATCGAGTATTCTGTAATCGAGGTTGTAGAACAATTGAACGCCGTTGAGGTTTAGCTTTTTGAATTTAGAAAGGGCTTTTCTCCTTAAAAGAAGGTCCAGCTTATACAGCACGCCTTCCTTGTAAGCTTCGTCGAATACACTGGGTATAGAACAAAATCCAGCTTTTTGATAATTCCTGAGGAGCGCCTCTAAAGCCAGGAGTTCACCATTTTCTATACTGACAATGGGTTGGAACGCAAAATCAAGTATTTCAACGATGTTTTTCCATAAACCTATACTGTTTGAGTGCTTCGATGTTGGGGCGTTTGTTGTAAGCCTGTTTATATCGGCAGAAGCAGTTTGCATGCATTCACCTCCATAGTTTTTTTATGTTTGTATGGCTGGAGTGTTAAGCTTCTTTAAAGCTGCTGTTAAAAAGAGATTAATAGCGTCGTTAGCGGCGGAAAGAAGGCTATAATAAGCAGATTTAGTATCATTACTGCAAGGAACGGTAAAACCGCTTTGGAGACGCTGAGTATCCTGCTCTGGGCTATGGATGATGAGACAATTAGACAGATACCCAAAGGGGGTGTGAGCATGCCTATGGCTAAGTTTGTAACGATCATGACACCGGCCGTTATGGGGTGGAGGCCTGCCTGGTTTAATATGGGCGCAACCACAGGCACAAACAGTATTAGCGAGGCCGTTGTTTCAACAAATGTTCCCATGATGAGCAAAAACAGGTTGACAACCAATATCAATACAACCCTATCATGAGAGAAAGAGCTTAATAGGGCTTTTAATGCCTCCTGCACATTGTTCATAGAGAGATACCAGGAGAATACGCTGGCAACGGCAATAATGAACAGTATTACGGAGCTTGTTATTATGCTGTTTAAGGCCGCCTTGTATAGCTTTTTTATGTTCATCTCCCTATAGATAAAAAATCCCACAATCAGAGAGTATATAACGGCGCAGGCTGCCGACTCAGTGGCTGTGAATATGCCCCCCAATATGCCGCCTATGACTATAATCGGGGTGCCTAAGGCCCATATGGAGCCTCGAAGGGCCTCTATAAACTCTTTTTTATCGAATCTTTCCCTTGTTCTATAGCTATCCTTTGAGAATATATATGCTAAGACAGAAAGCGAGATGCCTATAAGTATGCCGGGCAGTATGCCCGCAATAAAGAGTTTTCCGATAGAGACGCTCGTTATGAATCCGTAAATAATCATGGGTATCGATGGTGGTATGATAACGCCAATGGAGCCGCCACTTGCCACAATACTTGCCGCAAAGTCTTCATCATACCCCTGCCTTTTCATCGATGGTATAAGGATGGAGCCTATGGCCGCTGTATCTGCCGCAGCAGAGCCGCTGACACCGGCAAACAGCATGCTCGATAGTATGGCCGATATGGCTAGGCCTCCCCGTAGGTGCCCCACCATGGATTCTGCAAGCCTGACTATCCTTCTGGATAGGCCCCCGCTGTCCATAAGGGCTCCAGCAAACATAAATAGCGGCACAGCAAGGAGCATGTATGAGTTGACTCCTGAAAACATCCTCTGGGCTATCATATAAAGCGGCAGGTGTGAGCTAATAAAGGCTATAACGGTGGACAGACCAATGGCTAAAGATATGGGAAACGACAGGGCTATCAATATAAATAGTATTACTATCAGCCAGACCATTGGGCTATTATTTCCATTATGCGGTTTATAATGTGGATGCTAAAGATAGAGCTGCTTATGGGTATGACTAAAAACACATAGGCATAGGGTATCTGCAGGGTTGCTGTTTTTTGAAGCCACATCATAGGCATAAACTTTAGGCTTACAGCAAATAGAAGGACTATAAACAAAAGAAAAGATAGCTCTATAAATAGCTCAACGGACTTTTTGGCCTTATGCGGCAGGTGTTCAACAAAAACATCCACTCCTATGTGGGCTTTGTGTTTATAGGCCACCGTTGAACCGAAGAATGTGATATAGACAAGCAAAAACCTGCAAAGCTCCGAAGAGTAATAGATGGAGTTGTTCAATACATACCTGTAAAATACGGAAAGCACCATGAAGAACGATAAAACGACAAGGAGCAGCACCACCAACGCCTCTGTTAATCTGTTGATGGTGTTGCTTATAAGATTACTGATTTTGGCTATCTTTCTCATAGTTTAAGATTTGCTCCAAATACCTTCTTGCCTTCCCGTGAAATTGCTCTTTGAGGGGCTCAACCCTCACCTTGAATGATTCTATATCCGGGTGTTCGTCAATTACCATCCCGTGTTTTTTTAGCTCTTTCAAAAAGAACGCCACCTTTTGCCTGTTGAGGTTTCTCTCGTATATCGAGGCCTCTTTGGTTGCTTTGAAGAGGAGTTTTTTGTAGTTTTCAGGCAGGCTGTCGTAAAACTTCTTGCTTCCCACAAACACCAAGGCGGAATAGACATGTCTTGTGAGCGTTAGATACTTCTGAACCTCATAGAGCTTGTATTGATAGATAACGGCCAGTGGGTTTTCCTGTCCATCTATTACATGCTGGGCAAGCTGTGTGTATATGGGCCACGGCATTGGGGTTGGATTGGCGCCCAATGCCCTCCAGATCTTAACATGGAACTGGCTGTTCATTACCCTTATTTTTAACCCCTTAAGGTCCTTTGCAGAATGCACCCTTATTACGGAGTTTGTCAGGTTTCTAAAGCCGTTTTCTAAGAAGTGATAGCCCACTAAATTGGCCTTTGGGAACTCATCGAGTATAGCCCTGCCTATTTTGCCGTCCAATATCTCGTCTGCCTGTTTATAGCTGTTGAATATAAAGGGAAACTCTATGGCCTTGATTGCAGGAACGAATTTGTCAATGGGGCCTGCCGTTATAACGCCCATCTGGAGGGCGCCCATCTGGAGTTGCTGCAGGATGTCGGTCTCGTTGCCGACAGAGCCTGAGTGGTGTATGATTACCTTGATCTGTCCGTTGCTCTCTCTTTCGACAATCTGTTTAAACTTCAGAGCCGCCTTGTAATGGAATGTCTTTGGTGTTGTGACGATTCCTAAGTTTATCGTATAGGTTTTTCCAAAGGCTTTTGGGAATGCAATAACCAAAAACAGCAATACCAACAATAACGATCTTCTCATACAGACCTCCCTAAAGAGTTTTGGAAAATATAGGCTAAGTTTCCTTCCCAGTCAATCTGTAAGTCTGTTTTATTGTTTTAACAATTGTGTTATTTTGTGTTGTTTTTTATGAATTGTTCAATAAGATGTGTATTAATACCTGAGTATTTCTTGCCCGATGGCAGGATTATGGTGGGTGTGTCTGTTATCCTTAAATCGTCCATTATCAGGTCATTGCTCCTTTTTATGTAATCTGAGCCCCTTTTGCATCTGTTGGTGTTGCCGAAGTTGTCTTTTAGATAGTCGCTGAATCCCTTTTTGTTGCAGACAAAGGAGGATATTTGATCCTCAGAGCCTTTGTATTTGCTTATAAAGATGAGTTTTGCCCCGATTTTGAGCCTATTGCATATCTTTTTGATGTCGTTTTTTATGTTGTTTGAATATGGGCATTGCGGGTCAACCACAAGATAGAAGAACCTGTTTCTTTTTGATGGTTGAGGAAAATAGTCTGCGGCCACGAGGCTATTTAGGTGCTTGCCGTATGTATCAAACCTCTTTTTGAATTGGTTGGACAGGTATGCGTTTACCTCTTTGTCGCTTATGGATTTACCATCTTTGAAGAGTGAGCCTATGATGGCTATTTTGCTGTTGGCGTATACGGGTATGATTTTGCCATTTACCGATATAAGCATATCGCATAGGTTTGCATCCCTAAGGAGTTTTTTGCTTATGATTCTGTAATCCGGTGGCATATAAGGCATGATTCTGCTTAGGCTGATATTATCACAGACATTTGAGGCATTAAGCCTTAAGGGCAAAATAAACAAGAACAACAAACAAGCCAGACCAACTCTCTTCATAGGCACCATTCTATCAATTTTTATCTATATAACAAGTCAACTTTCTATCAGGTCTATTATTGCCAGGGCCTCTTGATTGGTTGAGCAGTTGTTTATCATGTTATTGAAGCGTTTTATATTGGGATAACCCTTTAAATAGGCGTGAAAGAATTTTCTAAATTGCCTTATGGCCGTATCGCCCCAAAAATCTATCATGTATTGTAGGTGTTTTTTCATCACTGTTTTTACAAAACCTAAATCCCTTTTTGAATCTATGCCCTTGTTTAGATCCTCAAAGATAAACGGCCTTCCTATGGCCGCCTGGCCTATCATTAAATAGTCGCATCCTGTAATTCTTTTAACCTCCTGGGCCTTTTTGAATGAATCGATGCCGCCGTTAGCCACAACGGGTATGGATAAGATGCTGTTTATCTGACCTATATGGTTGTAATCCACCCCACCCTTGAAGTATTGGCTCTTTAGCCTACCGTGTATGGTGATGAAATCTATGCCTATCTGCTCAAGCTCCTTGTAAAGTTCAATTGGATTTGTTTTTTCATAACCCATACGCATCTTTATGCTTATGGGTTTCTTTATGTGTTTTTTTAGGGTTTGGGCTATCTTTATGAGCTGTTTTGGCTCTTTTAAAAGATAAGAGCCTGCCTTTGCCCGTATGACCTTGGGTGCGGGGCATCCTGCATTTATGTCTATACAGTCGCAAAACGGTTCAACAAACTCAGCAGCATAGAGGAATATCTTTTCATCTGCGCCAAACAACTGGATGCAGTAAGGCCTATCGATTATATCCCTCTCTATGAGTTTTAGGGTTTTTTTGTTTTTGTAATAGATGGCGTTGACGGATATAAGCTCGCTGAATGTTAAACCACACCCGAACTCCCTGCATAGCTTCCTAAACGGCTTATCGGTGTAGCCCGCCATGGGGGCCAAAAAGTAGTTTGATTTTATATCTAAAGGGAAGCTATCCACGGTTCATTGATTCTAAGAATTCCCTGTTTGATTTTGTCTTTGAGAGCTTGTCTAAGAGGAACAGCATGGCGTCTATGTCGTTCATCTCTATGAGTATCTTTCTTAGGATCCAAATTCTATTGAGCTGATCCCTTGGAACCAAAAGTTCCTCTTTCCTTGTGCCTGAGCGGGTTATGTCTATTGCCGGGAATATCCTTCTGTCTGATAATCCCCTGTCTAAGTGCAGCTCCATGTTGCCTGTGCCCTTGAACTCCTCAAATATAACATCGTCCATCCTTGAGCCTGTATCTATGAGGGCTGTTGCTATGATTGTCAGGCTGCCACCGTCTTCGACATTCCTTGCTGCACCAAAAAACCTTTTCGGTTTCTGGAGCGCGTTTGAATCAAGACCACCGGATAGAACCTTGCCGCTTGGCGGTATAACGGAGTTGTAAGCCCTTGCCAGCCTCGTTATGGAGTCAAGCAGGATCAATACATCGTATCCGTGCTCAACCAGCCTCTTTGCCCTTTCTAAAACGATCTCTGCCACCTGTATATGCCTTTCGGGTGATTCGTCAAAGGTGGAGCTTATAACCTCAGCCTTGACAGAGCGCTTCATATCGGTGACCTCTTCAGGTCTTTCATCTATCAGAAGCACTATGATCTTTATCTCCGGGTGGTTCTGTGTTATGCTGTTTGCTATATTCTGCAAGAGCATTGTCTTTCCCGTTCTTGGTGGTGCAACGATTAGACCCCTCTGGCCTTTACCTATAGGTGTTATTAGATCCATGACCCTCGATGACATGTTGTCTGGTGTGGTTTCAAGCTTGATCCTCTCCATTGGGTATAGGGGCGTCAAATCGTCGAAGTGCTTTCGCTTTAGGGCCTCATTGGGGTCTTTGTAATTGATCTGCTCTATCTTTAGTAGTGCATAGTACTTCTCATTCTCCTTTGGCGCCCTGACCTGGCCGTATATGTAATCACCCGTTTTTAGACCAAACTTCTTGATCTGGGAAGGTGATACATATATGTCGTTTGGCCCTGCCAAATAGTTGTTTTTGGATGAGCGAAGAAATCCAAAGTTATCCGGCAGTATCTCCAAAACGCCCTCACCCTTCATAAGGCTTTGGGGTTGGGACTCCTCTTTTTCCTGTCTCTTTTGTTGCTCCTTTGTGGTATCTTTCTCTTCTTTGGCTGTTGTTCTTTTTAGTATCTCCTCTATTAGGTCGTTTTTCCTTTTGATTGTTGTGGGTATACCCAGGCTCTTTCCGATCTCGACCAGCTCCACTAATTTCCTTTTATTTAACTCTTCCCTTGAATACATAAAAACCCCTCTATCATCCGTTTTTATTTTTTTAAAGATTATTCACTTATGGCACTTATATTTACAACCGAGGAGGATTCCCCGTTGGTAAGAACATCTATGGTAAACTCTTTTGAAAGCTCGATATAATTCTTCAGTTGAGAGTAATCCACAGAGAAAACCTCAGCTAACCTCTTATTCAGAAGTATCCTTTGAAACCCCTTCTCCCCCACACGGAATGAGGTTGCCCTAACGATACCTTTAAAAATAAGCTTGCTTACACCAAAACTGAAAAGAACCGTGTCGACCTTCTCTTTAAAGTGAGTGTCTAAGGGCGAATTATATCTGCTCATTATGCGCTTTGCAAGTTTTTTGTATGAGTTTTCGCACATAGCGTCGGCTAAACTCTCCAGATAAAGGTGTTTTATATTCGAGAGGTTCTTTGCCATTATGCCGTGTGCCACGCTATCTGCTGCAAGGTGGCTTAGATAGCCCAGTGCAAAGGCCTTCTGTTTATCTGTATCTGAGCTGTTCAGGATGGAGAAGCCTATCTTCCAGTTGTGCGAGTGTTTGTCCTTGTGGCTGAAACTCTTTCCCACGATGAAATCCGGAGCCAGGCAACCGTATAGATATTCATTGAGGTGGCTTGCAAGCAACAGCTTTAGGTAATTCGGCAGGCTTTCCATGCTTGCCAACGATATGCCTATATGCACCGAAGGTCCCCATGCGAAGCTGATTTTTGGTGCTGTCAGTATGGCGACAACGGTTGTAAATAAGATCAGGAAGAACCTTGACATCACCCTCATAATACAGCAAAAAAACCAAAAGTCAAATTTTTTAATACGCATTGCCAATATTCTGGATTTTGGGTGTTAAATGTGTATAGTGGTTTATGCAATGAGGGTGGCTGTTGCCCTTTCGGGCGGGGTGGATTCATCCATAGCTGCGTTTTTGCTAAAAGAGGAAGGATATGATGTGGTTGGCATTACGCTTAAGCTATACGATGATGAGTCGGACATAAAACAGGCCGAAAGAATAGCTGAGTTTTTGGGTATAGAGTGGCACTGCTTTGATTACTCCTCTGAATTTAGAAAGAGGGTGATTGACTATTTTTTTAAGACCTATTCTGAGGGCAAAACACCAAACCCCTGCGTGGTTTGCAACAGGGATGTTAAGTTTAATTATCTTATAGAGGCATCAGAGAGGTTGGGCTGCCAAAGGCTTGCAACCGGCCATTATGCAAGGGTTAGCTATAGATTCAACAGGCCCCTTATTGCAAAATCGGACTCAACGAAGGATCAATCCTATTTTTTGTGTTTTTTAAAAGAGAAACAGATAGAAAGGCTTATCTTTCCCCTATCCGAGATAGGTTCAAAGGATACAACCAGACAGATAGCAAAAAGGCTTGGCCTGGGATTGGCCCAAAAAAAGGATAGTTTTGATGTCTGTTTCATAGAAGGGGATTACAGGGATTTGTTAAAAAACAAACTTAAGGATAAGGCTGGATACTTTGTGCTAAATGGCAAAAAGATTAAGAGGCATCAGGGCATATTTGGCTATACGGTTGGCCAGAGAAGGGGTTTAGGGATTGCCTATAAGGAGCCTTTGTATGTCAAAAGAATAGACCCCCAAACAGGCGATATACAGCTATCGACAAAGAAGGAGCTTTACAAAAGAACAGTTAAAGCCTCGGTTGAGAATCTGCTGTATGCACCGGATAGGAGATTCAAGGCCACAGCCAAGCTCCGCTCAAAGATGGAAGAGGTGCCCTGCATAGTTGAGTTGAATGAAACATATTTCCTTTTAAAGTTTAATTCTTCTGTCTTTGCACCCACACCCGGCCAGGTTGCCTGTGTTTATCTTGATGGTGTTGTGGTTTTGGCCGGATTCATAGAAGAGGCATTTGATTAAATCAAACTTTTTTATATAATCGCTCCATGGATAAAAAAATCGGTTATCTATCGGCGGTTTTGGCTGCCCTGTTTATGGGGAGCCTGGGTCTGTTTGTAAAGACCGTCGATGTCAATGCCCTGGTATTGACGGCTTTCAGGCTTGGCATACCCGTTGTTGTGCTCTTTTTTATTTTGGTATTTAAAGGGGTCAAGCCAGGCTTACCATCAAAGGCGACAATAGCAAGCGGCGTCTTTTTGAGCCTCACGATTGTATTCTATATTCAATCGATAAAAACAACCTCTATGTCGCTATCCGTTTTGCTTTTATATTTAGGCCCACAGATAGCAGCTGTTGCGGGTGTTTTCTTTTTAAAGGAGAGGCTTTCTGGTTTTGATATATTGTGCTTAGGGCTTGCAATGGCCGGCCTTGTTATGACACTTGAGTTTAGATTTTCATTTAACCGCCTCTCTTCTTTTGTCTATGGCCTGTTATCTGGTCTTTCATACGGGCTTCTGATAGTTTCAAATAGGGCTATAAGGGATAGAGAAAGCCTGCTCAGTGTGAGCTTTTTTCAATTTGTCTTTGGTTTTTTAACGCTTATACCGTTTCTTGTTATCCTGAAACCCTCCTTTGATTTATCTATTAGGGATTTGGCTTTGGTTTTGGCTATGTCCCTGGTTTGCGGCCTTTTTGCCATAACGCTTATGATAAACGCCATAGGCCACCTGAGGGCTATAGAGTACGGTATATTGTCGTATTTAGAGATATTCTTTGCCGTAATGTTTGGATTTTTGTTCTTTAAAGAGGATTTGAACTTTTATAAAATAGCGGGCGGTTTGATGATAGTTGCAAGCGGTATCTTGCAGACGCTCAAATCACAACTAACCAAAGGGGTGGCCGATGAGTATAGTTGATGCGATAATATTGGGAATTGTTGAGGGTTTGACGGAGTTTTTGCCCATATCCTCAACGGGGCATTTGATCCTTGCAAGCACCCTGCTTGGCATAAAGCAGACCGATTTTGTTAAGACATTTGAGATTGTTATACAGCTTGGGGCCATCCTAAGCGTGGTGTTTTTGTATTTTGAAAGGCTAAAGAAGGATTTTGAGATGTGGAAGAGGGTGATCTTTGCCTTTATACCAACGGGAATTGTGGGTTTTGTGTTGTATAAAATCATAAAGCATTACTTCTTTAATCCCCATCTGGTTATCTATTCGCTCTTTGTGGGCGGTGTTTTGATTATAGCGCTTGAGGTTTACTTCAAAAGGAAAAAACCATCGGGCAGAATAGACCAGATGGGCTATAAGGGTGCGATTGTTGTGGGGCTGTTTCAATCGTTGGCCTCTATACCGGGCACATCACGCTCAGCCTCAAGTATTATCGGCGGTATGTTTGCAGGGCTTTCAAGGAAGGAGGCGGTGGAGTTTTCCTTCTTGCTCGCCATACCGACGATGTTTGCAGCCACCGGTTATGACATATACAAAAGCGGTTTACACATAACACCCTCTGAATGGCACCTGATTGCCATAGGATTTGTGGTTTCATTCTTTTCTGCCTTAATAGCCGTCAAGGGGTTTATAGGGTTTGTTAGCAGGTATACACTTATAAGCTTTGGTGTATATAGGATGATAATTGCTGTTTTATTTTTCTTAATCGTTTAGCAGGAGGAATGTATGAGGTTTGAGGAGTTTTTAGACAAGGAGAAAACCATAGCCGTTATTGGTCTTGGTTATGTGGGTATGCCCCTTTTGTATCACCTATCGAAGTATTTTAAGACGATCGGATTTGATGTAAAAAGGGAGAGGATTGAGGAGCTAAAAAGGGGTATAGATTCAACCGGAGAGCTTAAGGGTGTGGACTTTTTAAAAAACGGTATAGAGTTTAGCTGTGATGAGGGTGTTCTGGATAAGGCCGACCTGTTCATAGTTGCTGTGCCGACACCGATCGATAGCCATAAGCTTCCTGATTTAAGACCACTAAAGGGTGCAACGAATACCGTGGCCAGACACATCAAAAAGGGCAGTATAGTGGTTTACGAATCGACGGTTTATCCGTTTGCCACGCAGGAGGAGTGCGTGCCGATTCTTGAGGAGGTTTCGGGCTTGAAGTATTGCCAGGACTTCTTTGTTGGGTATTCTCCTGAGAGGATAAACCCTGGCGATAAGGTGCATACACCCGATAAGATAACCAAGATAGTCAGTGGATGCAATAAGGAGACGGCCGAGCTTTTGGCTAAGGTGTATGGAAGGATGAACAACGACAATATCTTTATCGCCGAGTCCATAGAGGTTGCAGAGGCTGCAAAGGTCATAGAGAATACGCAGAGGGATATAAACATAGCCCTGATGAATGAGCTTTCCAAGATCTTCAACATGATGGGTATAAACACATATGCTGTATTGGAGGCTGCTAAGACCAAGTGGAACTTCTTGCCCTTTGAGCCTGGACTTGTCGGCGGGCACTGCATAGGCGTTGACCCGTATTATCTGACATACAAGGCCCAGGAGATAGGCTATCACCCCGAGGTTATACTATCGGGCAGGCGTATAAACGATTCGATGGGTGAATATGTGGCAAAAGAGGCGGTTAAGAAGCTCATAAAAAGCGGCAGAACGGTTCTATCAAGCAGGGCACTTGTGTTGGGTATTACATTTAAGGAGAATGTGCCTGATATAAGAAACAGCAGGGTTATAGACATTATTAGGGAGTTGGAGGAGTTTGGCGTTGTGGTCGATGTATTTGACCCGCTTGCAGATGAAGACGAAGTAAAGGAGGAATACGGTATAGAATTAAGCCGGAAGAATCGGCTCAAAAGCAGCTATGACCTTGTGGTTCTGGCCGTTAAGCATAAGGTGTTGCTGGATGGGATAGACGAATGGATAGGCTTTGTGGATAGGGGTGGCGTTTTTGTTGACATAAAGGGGGTTGTTGATAAAAATAGGGTTAAAAACGCTATCTATTGGAGTTTGTGATGGAGAGCTTTGAGGAGGCATTGAATAGGCTTGAAGAGATTGCAAAGAGGCTTGAGAACGAGAACATTATGCTTGAGGAGGCCATAGGTCTATATGAGGAGGGGATGAAGCTTGTTGAGTTTTGCTCAAAGAAGCTTGAGGAGGCAGAAAACAGGATAAAGACCATAAGGTCTATAGAAAACGGCAAACTCAAGACAGAGGACTTTAACGATGAGTAAGCTGAGCCATTACAAAGAGCTGGTCGATAGCTTCATAGATGAGCTTGCAGAGGTTAAGAGATTCCCTAAGGTATTCCAGGAGGCTTTATTCTACACGCCAAAGAGCGGAGGGAAGAGAATAAGAGCTATGCTTGTTATGTGCGCTGCCTCCATGTTTGGTGCAGATGATGCAGAAAGCCTCCATATAGCAGCGGCTATTGAGCTTCTGCATGCGTATTCCTTGATACATGATGATTTGCCCGTTATGGATAATGATGATTTCAGGCGGGGCAAGCCAGCCAACCACAAGGTTTACGGTGAGGATTTGGCCCTCCTTGTCGGTGATGGCCTCAACACCTATACCTTCAGTGTTATAGCCGATGCCCCTATAGACGATACAAGAAAGGTCAAGATAATCCAGTGGCTTTCCAATAATGCCGGTATTGGTGGTATGGTTGTGGGTCAGGTGGTGGATGTGTTAAGCTCCAGGCAGAGGCTTGAGGGGTATTCTCCAAAGCGGCTTGTTAATTTTATCCACAAGCATAAGACCGCCAAGCTCATACAGGCCAGCGTTGTATGCGGTGCAATATGCGGCAATCCCGATGAAAAGCAGCTAAATAGGCTTGCAAAATACGGGCTCTATGCGGGCGTTGCCTTCCAGATAATAGACGATTACCTGGATGTTGTGGGGGATGAGAAGAAGTTGGGCAAGAAGAAGGTGGACGAGATCAACAACACCCTAACCTATCCAAGGGTTTATGGGCTGGAAAGGTCTTATGATATGGCCCAAAGGCTTAAGGAGATGGCTATTTCTCAGATTGAGGGCATTGAGGGGAGTAAGGATCTAATAGACATAGCCAGATTAATTGTTGAGAGGGATAGATGATAGAGTTAAAACGCAAAACAAAGGAGACCGACATTGTTGTCGGAATTGATATAGACGGCAAGGGCAATTTTGATATAGACACAGGTATAGGTTTTTTTGACCATATGCTTTCTGCCTTATCGAAGCATTCCGGAATCGACTTGATGGTAAAGGCAAAAGGGGACCTTGAGGTCGATTTCCACCACACCGTTGAGGATGTGGGTATCGTTTTAGGACAAGCTATAAAGAAATCCTTAGAAGGTAGGGGTTTTGCGAGGTTTGGATGGGCCATAATACCCATGGATGATGCCCTGGTTTTATCCAGTATCGATATCTGCAACAGGTTTTACTTGAATTTTGATGTCGGATTGAGGGGTAATATAGGCAATTTTGACTCCGAACTCATTGAGGAGTTTTTCAGGGCCTTTGCCTTTAACGGTGGTATGGTTCTGCATATAAAACAGCTAAGCGGCATGAATAAGCACCATATAGCAGAGGCCGTATTTAAATCCGTTGCCCACAGCTTAAAAGCCGCCATAAGGAGAACGGATCAGACACCGTCCACAAAAGGAACCCTATGAGAATAGCCATAAAGACATTGGGCTGTAAGCTCAACCAATACGAAACACAACTGATGATAGAGGATTTGACAAAGGAAGGTCATCAAATCGTTGATTTTGATGAGTCTGCCCATCTTTACATAGTGAACTCATGCGCCGTTACGGCCAAGGCCTCAAAGGAATCGAGGCTTTTAGCTAAATCGGCAGCCAAAAGGGGCAGGGTGGTCTATACCGGCTGTGACAGCTATTTGGAGGAAAAGTTAAAGGATAGATTTATTCTTGCCGGCAACTCCCATAAATACAGGATGGCAGAGTTTATCAAAAACCCTTCAAGCGATATATCCGATGCAACCAAGACCTATCCGATTAATAGAACCCTCTCTCAATATACACAAAAGAGCAGGGCGTTTGTTAAGATTCAGGAGGGGTGTGATAACCACTGCACCTATTGCATAATCCCGTTTTTGAGGGGCAGGCAGAGGGATAAGGATAGGGATGCGGTTCTATCTGAGATAAAGGGGCTTGTAAGGGCTGGTTTTTCTGAGATAGTCTTAACAGGGACAAATATAGGTTCATACAGGGATTTTAAGGGGCTTCTTAGGGATATAGATGCACTTGAGGGGGATTTTAGGGTCAGGATAAGCTCCATAGAGCCGATGTATGTGGATGAGGAGGTTGTAGGTATAGTTTCGAATGGGAGGTTTGCAAAGCATTTGCATATACCTTTGCAGTCGGGGAGTGATGCCATCTTAAGGCTCATGGGGAGGGATTATAAAAAGCAACAGTATGAAAAGATAGCCAACCAGTGCCATAGAATGGGTATTTTTTTGGGATGTGATATCATTGTTGGATTTTTTGGTGAGACCGATGAGCTGTTTGAGGAGACCTATGGGTTTGTTAAGGATCTCCCCTTAAGCTATGCCCATGTGTTTAGCTATTCAAAAAGGCCCAATACACCTGCATACAACCTAAGGCTTGAACTGCCCAGAGGGCCCGTTGTTAGGGAAAGGAACAGAAGGCTCAGGGAGCTATTTGAGAAGAAAAAGAAGGACTCTATAGAGCAGATGATAGGCAAAACGGTTGAGTTTGTTATAGAGACCACAAGGGTAAAGACGCAACACGGCGAGTTTTACAAGGGAATAACGAGCCAGTATTTCCCTGTGCTTGTGGATAAATACAGGGATGGACTCAAAAAGGGTATACTAAAGAAATTCGACGGCAGATTTGGATATGTGGAATGGGCAGAATAAATACGATCTCGAACAACCAGTTGATATTCTTAGGCACCGGCGGGGGCAGGTTCACCGTCTTTAATCAGATAAGGAAATCTGGGGGCATCTGGTTTAAGCTAAACGGTAAGCTGTTTGCAATAGATCCAGGTCCTGGTGCCCTAATTGAGGCGATAAAACACAAGCTTCATCCCAGCTCGTTGAGTTGTGTGTTTCTAAGCCACAGGCATCTGGACCATTCGGCCGATATAAACGCCGTTATAGAGTCGATGACCGAAGGGGGGCATAAGAAACGGGGGGTTGTGCTTGCTCCCTATGAGGCAACAGAAATCGATCCTGTGATCTTGCGCTATAACAGGAAGAATTTTCAGCTGATCAACCAGAGCGAGTTTTCCTCTTATGAGGTGGACGGCGTTAAGATTGAGGTTAAGGCAAAACATCTCCATACGACCGAGACCTATGGGGCTGTCTTTTCCTTTGGATCCCATAGCTTTGCATTTATCCCCGACACGCTTTACTTCGATGAACTGGCTGAGTTTTACAGGTCGGATATTGTGATTATGAATACGGTATTCTGCCACAGGCGCCCAGGTTTTAAACACCTATCATCCGATGATGTTTATAGGTTTTTGGAAAGGTATAGGCCAAAGAAGCTCATTATGACCCACTTTGGACTGGCGTTTTTGAAAGAGAAGCCGTGGGAGGTGGCAAAACGGATTGCATCAGAAACCGGCGTGGATGTGGTGGCAGCATACGACGGTATGGTGGTTGAGCTATGATAGCGATAATAGCGAATCCCAATGCGCACAACTTCTCATCCGTTCAACTAAAGAGGATCGTCTCTGAAATCGGTGGGGCGGATGTTTTCTTCACCCAGAGGGCAAAGGACGGGACGGCTATTGCAAATAGGATAGCATCAAGATACGATACAATTGCGGCATACGGAGGGGATGGTATTGTCAATGAGATAATAAATGCCAACCTGGGCAAAACCAGATTGGCCGTTTTGCCTGCCGGAACCACCAATGTTCTGGCCATAGAGCTATTTGGCAGCCCATCCATGGATAGGGGTGTTAGGGCCTTAAAGAGGGGCAGGTCAAAAAAGGCGTATACAGGCATGATAAACAAGCAACATTTTATGCTTATGGCAGGCCTGGGTTTTGATGCCGAGAGTGTGCATAGTGTAAGCCCAAAACTGAAGCGAATCTCGGGTAAATTTGCCTATTTTAGCGCAGGCGTTTCAGCCTATCTTAAGGGCCTATTGAAGAAGGGGTGTTTTGAGGTTGAATTAGAAGGCCATAAGGTATCGGCTCTGTGGGTAATCGTCAGTAAGATAAGAAAATACGCAGGCAATTTCACCATATCCGATAAGGTTAGCCCCTTTGTTTGCTTGTTTGATGTTGTGGTGTGTGAGTGCAAAAACAGGGCTGTATCCCTGCCGTATTACAATCTTGCCATATTCAGCGGCCTGCATAGGATAGAGCCGCCGTTTGTTAGGCACATTATAACTAAGGGGCCTATAGTGGTTAGGGGTGATTTTAAAGCCCAGATCGACGGGGATGAGTTCTTCTCAGACAGCGTTGTGATTAGTCCAGGAAAAGAGATCGAGCTTATAGTATGAAGAATATCAGGCTATTCGATTATATAAATTTGGGTTTCTATCTATTTATGCTTGTGTTGGTTGTGATCAACACAAGCAGCATCCCCCAGCCGTGGATTATAGTTTCCATGTATGTGGGTATCATATCCTTTAGCGTGTTCCTCATCTATAACGAAACACACAACCGCATTATAAGGCTGTTGAGGTATTTCTATCCATATATATTCATCGGCTTTGTATTTGAGTCTTTGGGGTTTATAGTGCCTTACATAAACCCGCATAACAAGGATTACATCTTGATAGAGCTTGATAGGCTTATTTTGGGTAAGGATGCAGCCTTGATATTCAATGTATTTAATGTTAAATGGATTGTGGATTACCTGCAGCTTTCGTATCTGTCTTACTATGTTTTGCCGTTTTTTGTTATCTATTATTTCTATTCAAAAAATAAGATAAAGCGGTTGAGTTATAGCCTGTTTGCCCTGTCTTTGGGTTATTATCTGTCTTATTTGGGATACATATTCTTACCGGCCATAGGCCCTCGATATTCGTTGGATTATTTGGCCAATATGCCGTTAAACGGTGGTGTTATCTTCAATGTGGTTCATCCTCTGCTCAATGCGCTTGAACACATAAAGCAGGACTGCTTCCCCAGTGGCCATACCGAGATATCTCTCCTTGTTGTGCTTCTGTTTTGGGATGAAAACAGAAAGATGGCCCTTATTATTCTGCCTGTGGTCCTATCGCTGATATTGGCGACATTGGTTTTGAGGTATCACTATTTTGCAGATGTGGTAAGCGGTGTTGTTGTGGCCTTTGTGGTCTATTTTGTGTCAAAGGCCATCTTCTATCCTAAAGGTTTAACCTAAAAACCGACAAGGCGTTGTTGTATGCTATGTCGGCTATCTCTTGTTGGTCTTTCTTTAGGATTTCGCTTAGTTTTTCTATTACAAACCTTATGTATAGCGGTTCGTTTCTTTTGCCCCTTTTTGGAACGGGCGCTAAATAGGGTGCGTCGGTTTCAAACACAATAAACTCAAGCGGTATATATTTAACAACATCCTTTAGAGTGGATTTCTTAAAGGTCAAGATGCCGCCTATGCCAAAATACAGGCCCATATCGAGCCCTGCTTTTAGGAGTTTGTCGTTGCCGCTGAAGCAGTGTATAACGCCCCTTAAACCCCTCTTTGATTTTATTATATCGATTAGGTCTTCTTCGGCCTCCCTGCAGTGGATGGAGACGGGCATGTCGTTTTCTATTGCAATATCCAAAAAGCTGTCAAATACCCTCTTTTGTATCTCTCTGGGTGAGTGTTCATAGTAATAATCGAGTCCAATCTCGCCAACACCGACACACTTATTTTTGCTCAGATATTCAATAGCCTTATCAAACGCATCCTGCGTGGCCTTTTTTGCCTCATGCGGATGTATGCCCACCATCTGATAGACGATATCGTATGCTTGGGTTAGCTCAAACTCCCTCTCAAAATCGTCAGGCTCAACAGCAGGAACCAGTATGGCATCCACACCACCTGCTTTGCTCTGCTTTATTAGCTCATCCCTGTCCTTGTTAAACTCCTCCATGTCTATGTGGCAGTGCGTGTCGATGATTCTATACATGTCTTAGCTCCCTGAAGCATCTATCCTTTATGGTTTTCACATCCTCAAACTCATAGATTAGCTTGCCGTTTCTTATCCTATAGGTGAGCAGGTCCTCCATAACCCCACCGCAGCTGCACTCAATTTGTGATGTTGTGTAGGGTGTGATGTTGCTTAAGAAGCATTTATTGCACCTTAGAAAGCTTTTTGAGCCCGACATCTTGCCCTTCTTTGCCACGGGTTTTCCCTCTATCTCGACTATATCCATAGAAAAGTCGATTGTTGGCGCATTGCTTATACTGGTGCCCACACCGAAACCGTCGGCCACATCGGCTATCTCTTTGATCTTTTCCTCATCCAGACCGCCGCTAACAAACAGTTGAACATGGCTAAAGCCCCTCAGGTTTAACTCCCACCTGAGCTCCTCCAATATCTTCCTCATATTGCCCCTTCTTGATGATGGGGTATCCAGTCTTATGCCGTTGAGCCTCTTGTTGAGTCTTTCTGCCACCCTGATCGATTCGAACTTCTCATCGCCGTATGTGTCTATCAAAACAACCCTGGGGACATTACTGCTTACCACCTCATCAAAATACTCTGCTGCCTTGAGTGTATCACCCACAAGGAGCATCAAGGAGTGTGGCATGGTGCCGGATGGGTTTATGCCGAGTATGTCTCCAGCCGCAACAGTTGAGAAACCGTCGCATCCGCCTATATATGCAGCTCTTTCTATGGCAGGTGCAACGGCTGGATGCATCCTCCTTGCCCCGAAGGATAGAACGGTTTTGCCGCCTGCAGCCTTCTTCATCCTTGCAGCCTTTGTTGCAACACCCGACTCCTCACACAAAAAACCCAGAATAGCCGTCTCATAAACGGCAAATTCCGAATATTTACCCTCTATCTCTATAACCGGTTGATTCTCCTTAAATACGGTGCCTTCGGGCACAGCCCTGAGGTTAACCTGTTTGCCCTCCAGTAGCTCCAACACCTCTTCAAGGCCACAAAATACGGCCCAATCATAACCCTCTGGCAACCCTTTCACCGTTATCTCGGCCTTTACCGTTTTATCAAGGCCCTTTGCGCCTATTACCTCAAGCGCCCTTTCAAAATAGACATCCGTAACCCTGCCGGATTTTATTGTTGATTCATCGGCTATATACATACCGCTTCTCCTTCTATGTTAATTTCACATTGAGAACATTTTTAAACTGTGCGATTGCACACTCCCTGGATGCATCGTCCAATGCGGAGACGCAATTTAGTGGTATTTCCACCTCATATCCCCTTAAAACGGCGCTGGATGCCGTATACATTATGCAGATGTTTATAACGCAGCCCGTAATGGTGAGCTTTTTGATGCCGAGTTGCTTTAAAAGACTGTCCAGCTCTGTGTTGTAAAAGCCGTCGTATGTGGTCTTCTCCACCACAAAATCGCCCTCTTGCGGTTTTAGTTCATCCACCACCTTAGCACCTTCTGTGCCTTTGACGCAGTGTTTGGGCCATATGTTGAACTCCTTATCGTCCTCTGTGTGTGCATCGCACACATAAATCACTGCTGCACCGTCTTTTCTTTTTTTGTCCAATAACTCTTTTATGTTGGGAATTATCCTGGCATTCTCTTCGACCTTTAAAGGGGCACCATCAAGGGTAAAATCGTTCAGCATATCCACAACCAATACGGCCTCTTCCATAATTCACCTCCAATCAGTGGCAAAGATACACTCAAATATGAACAAAATCAAGCCTTGCGGGGTCCGAATATAGCCGTGCCTATCCTTACGATATTTGCCCCTTCCTCTATTGCGATCTTGTATGTGTCTGTCATGCCCATAGATAGGTATTTCATGTTTACATTATCGATGCCCAATCGCTTAACCTCCTCAAAGATCTGCCTGGTTAGCCTAAAATAAATCCGTGCATCCTCGGGTGTTTCGGTGGCCTTTCCCATGGTCATAAGCCCTTCTATGCGTATGTAATCAAGACTGCTTATGCTTTTTATTAGCTCTATGGCATCATCGGGCATAACGCCGCTCTTCTGCGGCTCCTCGGCTGAGTTTATCTCAATCAAAACGGGCATGACCTTCGATATGGTCTTGCATCTTTTGTTCAGTTTCTCTGCATCGTCGAGGTTGTCTATTGTTTCGATCATGTCTATGATTTTTAGGTATTTCGCCCTGAATAATTCGTTCTTTTGGTTTCTTACAGAGCCTATAAAGTGCCATTTAACCCTTGCACCGATTTTGTCGTATACGGCTTTTAAATCCCTTATATAGTTCTGGCCGATTACCGTTATGCCCCCCTCTATTGCTTGCAGTATCTCCTCAGCCGTTCTTGTTTTAGCCGCAGCCTCCACTATTACGCCCTGCGGTATTTCTTTAAGGAGTGCCTCTGTTTTCTCTTTAATGGACATAAGTTCACCTCTTTTTGGCTAAGTATAGCACAAAAGCCCAACTTTTCAATTGGATGGCTTTGAGATTGTGAAGTAATCGCTGAATATCTCTATATCTTGATTGGTTTTGGTGAATATCACCACCCTTGCCTTGTCTTCTTTGTTGATACCGAAGTAGCTGACAAAGCCCCTGGGTATCTTCCAGATAAAGACACCCCTTTGTGCTGGGGTTTTGCAGTCATTTATTATGCCTTTATCCTTACCCCCAAGCAGGATCGCAATGCAAACATTGCCATGTTCTATGCCTTTCCATCGGATCTTATAGCTATAGGTTTCCATCCAGACAGCCCCGCTTTTGGGCGATATGACCATTGGGTGGTCTGTCTGTTTAGTTAGGTTTTTCGGACTGCACCCACTTATGATTAGAAGCATGAGCAGGGCCCACATATCTTGCCTCCTTTTTGGGTAATATTACACCCACAAAGCGGCGGGTGCAAGCGGTTGACTTTGGATAATTTTAGTGGTATTTGTTTTGTTCAATCAATTGGTGTGGAGGTTCTGGCGTGTTTGAGGTGAATAAGACCATAGAGGAGATTAACGAAAAGATAAAGAGGGGCGAGGCCGTTGTTGTAAATGCCGAGGAGATGATAGATATAGTTGAAAGGGAGGGCTTTGTTGGGGCCGCCAGGAAGGTTGATGTGGTGACCACAGGCACATTTGGAACCATGTGCTCAAGCGGTGCGCTTTTAAACTTCGGCCATACATCGCCCAAGATAAAGGCCTCGAAGGTTTGGCTAAACGATGTTGAGGCATATGGAGCAATTGCAGCGGTGGATTGTTATTTAGGTGCAACGGCTGTAAAGGAGGGAGACCCATTAAATGCTGTTCATCCGGGCAGGTTTGAATACGGCGGGGGGCATGTGATAGAGGATTTGATAGCCAGAAGGCCGATAAAACTTGTGGCAGAGGGATACACCACCGATTGTTATCCGGCAAAGCATATAGAGATGGAGATAACCATAGATGATTTGAGACAGGCAACGCTGATGAGTCCAAGAAACGCCTATCAGAACTATTCGGTTGCCGTAAACTCCACGGCTAAAACCGTCTATACCTATATGGGTGTGTTGAAGCCCAACTTTGCAAATGCCACATATTCGTCTGCGGGTCAGTTATCGCCGCTTTTGAATGATCCATTTTATCTGACAATAGGTATAGGCACGAGGATTTTTCTTGGTGGTGGCATAGGGTATGTGATCTATCACGGCACACAGCACAACCCGGATGAGGAAAGAAACAGAAGGGGTGTTCCAAAAACCGGCGCTGGGGCGATAGCAGTGATGGGTGATATGAAGGGGATGAGTCCTGAATTTGTCAGGGGGGCATCGATCTTGGGATACGGTGTCTCTTTGAGTATAGGCATAGGCATACCCATACCGATCCTGAATGAGGAGATGGCCTTCTTTACATCGGTTAGGGATGAGGAGATAGATGCCTATATCTTTGATTACGGCCACGATTATCCATTGAAGATAGACAACAATTACGGTTTAACGAACTACAAACAGCTCAAGAGCGGTTTTATTACGGTTAACGGAAAGAAGGTGCCGGCATCGCCACTGTCGAGCTATTCGGGTGCTATGAAGGTGGCAGAGACGCTGAAGCAGTGGATAATGGATAAACGGTTCTATCTGACAAAGCCGTCGGTGAATCTGCCCACATCTAAGGACTATGAGCCGCTGAAATACCTAAGGCAGTATGAGAAGGGTCTATAGGGAGCTATTCGACCTTGAGGGGTTTGAATCCTTTGAGGTGTCATACAAAAAGAGCGATCTCTTTATAAAATCGTGCTCAAATAATAGGTTTGATGTATTTTTGAAGCTTAAGGATGTTGTGAGCTCTCTTGAGGCCTATATAGAAAAAAGAGGGGAGTTTTTGACATCGCTGAAGCCCATAGGGGAAGATAAGAGTGCCCCGTATGTTGCAAAAAGGATGATACAGGCTGCAGCCGTTGCCGGTGTTGGTCCGATGGCTGCCGTTGCCGGTGCCGTGGCGGAGGCGATCGGAAGGTTTATTCTTAAAAGCTGCAGGGAGTGTGTGGTGGAAAACGGCGGTGATATCTTTTTGAAGCTCGATCGTGAAGCCAGGATAGGCGTCTATACATCCAACCCCCACTTTAAGGATAGGCTTGCTATCGGTATTAAGGATTGTAAAGACGGGCTGGGTGTCTGCTCATCCAGTGCAACCATAGGGCCGTCTTTGAGTTTGGGAAGGGCCGATCTGGCGATGGTTATAGATGGGGACTGTGCTATAGCCGATGCTTTAGCCACAGCCTCTGCCAATATGGTAAAAAGCGAGGGCGATATAGAGAAGGCGATGGAGTTTGTAAAGAGCAGGAATGCAAAAGGGTGTTTGTTTATAAAGGGTAAAAAGATGGGTATATGGGGCAACATCAAGCTTTTGTAAGGAGGTAAATGGATGATTTCTAAGAAGGTGGTTTTGAGATTCCCTAAGGATATAGCGGATAAGCCGCTTATCTCTGATATTTGCAAAAAATACGATCTGACCTTTAACATAATGAAGGCCAATATATTTCCCAGAAAGGAAGGTGTTTTGACGCTGGAGATTTCCGGAAACGATGAGTCGTTCTATAAGGGCATAGATTATCTAAAGGAAAACGGGGTTGAGCTGACATTTGTTGAGGAGAGCATAAAGAGGGATGAAGACAGCTGCTATCACTGCGGATTCTGTGTTGCCGTCTGTCCGACCCAGGCTTTAACCATTGAGGATAGAAAGACTATGAGGGTTGAGCTGTATAAAGATAGATGTATCGCATGCGGCTATTGCGTGAAGGTTTGCCCTGTTAAGGCCATGAGTCTGGATAGCGATATTTAATAGCTCCAATCTATAAAGTTGTACATTATGCCTGCCTTGGCCGGTTTTATCCCCTTGATATTGCGATTAACGGCCGTTATGGATGTTGGATAGTAAAGGAATATGTAAGGGAATTGATTGACTATGAGGTCGTTGATTTTTTTATAGATGCTTTTGCTTTTGTCTTTATCGAATGTGGTTCTTGCTTTTTCTATGAGTTTATCAACCTCTTTGTTGTGGAAGCCGACAAAATTAAACCCCCCTTTGAAGTCGCTTTTTGAATGCCAGAGTGAGTATTGATCCGGGTCTGCCCCCAGTTGCCATCCGAGTATTATGGCATCAAAATGCCTTTCGTTTACCATGTTTAAAAACGCCTGCCACTCCATTATCCTTATCTTCATGTCTATGCCTATCTTTCTTAGGTATTGCTGTATCATGATGGCTGCATACTTTCTTTGTGTATTGCCCTGGTTTGTGTATAGTGTAAATGTGAACTTGCGGCCGTTTTTGTATAAAAAGCCGTCTCTTTTTAAGATATACCCCGCCTCTTTTAGGAGCTTTTTTGCCATCTTGGGGTTGTAGTTGCAGATGAGCTTGTTGTTGAAGTAAGGCGAGTTTGCAGGATAGATGGAGTCTGCCACCCTTCCAAATCCAAACAGTATTGTTTTTCTTATCTGTTGCCTGTCTATTGCCATGCATATGGCCTTTCTTACCCTTATATCCTTAAACATGTCAAGCTTAAGGTTGAATCCCAAGAATGTGTATGATGAAGACGGCTCAAGGTATATCTTGTATCTCTTTTTCAGATCCGATGAGAATTCGTATTTGTATTGCAATGGGGTTAGCGATAGCATATCCAATTTGCCGTTTTTTAACTCAAGCAGAGCCGTTGTTTGGTCTGGTATGATTTTGTATATAACCCTGTCTATATTTGGCTTGTGCAAGAAGTATTTATCAAACGCCTTTAGCTTTACGAATTGTGCATTCTTCCATTGACTCAATATATAAGGCCCTGTGCCTATTGGTTTTCTATTAAACGGGTCTGTTGCTATGTTTTTGGTGTGTTTTAGTATGTGTTCGGGCACTATCCCCATCATCCATGAATACAGAGCTGGTTTAAAGGGGTATGGGTATTCAACGACGACCGTATAATTATCCGGGGCGTATATTTTCTTTATTATCTTGTATTTGCCTGCATACGGTGTCGGTGTTTTGGGGTCTGTGATGAGCTTGTATGTAAATATGACATCCCTGGATGTAAATTTTTTGCCGTCCTGCCAATAGATGTTTCTTCTTAGGTGAAAAACTATCCTTTTGCCGTTGTCTTCTATCTTGAAATCCCTTGCTAAATCACCCACTATGTCCATGTCTTTGTTGAGTTTTAACAATCCGTTGAATATGTAAGAGGAGATCTCACCGCTGGATGAATCGATGGCAAGAAACGGTATAAAGCGTTTGGGATTTGCCCCCAAAGAGAAATAGACAGTTGAGGCTTCCGCAAGATGGACTATGAAAAAGGGGAGTATGAGCAGCAGAAGCCTTTTCATTGCCTATTTTGTTATGGGTTTTGTCTTCGGGTTAGAAATGGGTGCAGGGCTTGTCTGTGTCGTTGGCATGTTAGATGTTATAGACGAGGTATTCGATTTATAGATGATGTATGATATGCCTATGGAGTTAAGCATAAACACAAATGCCAGACCCCATGTTATTTTGGCCAATAGGCTCATGGCACCCGTTGGGCCAAATAGTGTATCGGCAGCCCCCGTTCCAAAGGCCACGCCCATCTCTGCTCCTTTTCCTTTTTGCAGCAGTATGAGACCTACAAGCAACACTCCCAAAATTATCTGAAGTATTACCATCAATGTTAGCATCTAATCCTCCTTGGCTTTCTTGAATTCCTCAATTATTTTTTTAAAGCTATCCGTTTTTAAGCTGGCTGTTCCAACCAAAAATCCATTAACGCTGTTTATCGTTGCTAATTCGTAAGAGTTTTCTGGTTTTACACTGCCCCCGTATAGTATCGGAACATCGTCCAGCAGATTGGATACAAAGTTGTGCATCTCCTCCACCGTCTGCCTATCTGCTGCAACGCCTGTGCCTATGGCCCAGACAGGCTCGTATGCGACTATTACCTTGCTTAAATCCACACCGTCTAAGGCCGATACTATCTGCCTTTCGACAACATCAAAGGCCTTGTTCTCCTTTCTCTGTTTAAGCGTCTCTCCTATGCACAGGATGGGTTTTAGGTTGTATTCCAAGGCCTTCCTTACCTTTTTCTGGATGTCTATGTCTTTTTCTGAAAATATGTGCCTTCTTTCCGAATGGCCTATTATCACATACTCACAACCCACGCTTTTTAGCATACCTGCCGATACCTCACCGGTAAAGGCGCCTTTATCCTCAAAGTATAGGTTTTGCCCTCCTAATTTTATGTTGCTGCTTCTCAATATGCTGCTTAATGGATGAAGGAACACAAAGCTGGGGCATACGATCAGCTCAACATCGTTAAAGCCGTTTAACTCCTCTTTCATCTGAAGGGCCGTCTGAATAGCGGTGTCTAAATCGAAGTGCATCTTCCAGTTGGCTGCAATGATATTTCTCATCATGATTTACTCTCCAATACCTCTATAGCGGGCAATGTTTTGCCCTCTAACAGTTTTAGTGAAGCACCCCCGCCGGTCGAGATATAGCTCATGTTATGGCTCTCGCCGGCCTTTTCCACAGCCTCTGCCGTATCTCCACCCCCTACCACGCTTAGTGCGTTCAATTTGCCTATTGCCTTTGCTATCTCGTTTGTCCCTTTAGCAAACGCATTGACCTCAAAGACGCCCATCGGGCCGTTCCAGACAACAACCCTGGCATCCTGCAGGGCCTCTTTGAATAGTTCTACAGAAGCAGGGCCTATGTCAAGCCCCATTAAATCAGTCGGGATCTCCTGATAGGTAAAGACCCCTTTAGGGGTTTTATCCTCGATTGATGAAGAGCAGACAAAGTCCACCGGTAAATAGAATCTAACACCCCTCTCTTTTGCCTTTTCCATGATCCTTTTAGCCTCGTCTATCAGATCATCCTCCACAAGGCTTTTGCCTGTTTCATAGCCCAGCGCCTTTAGGAATGTGAACGCCTGAGCCCCGCCGATTATAAGCTTGTCGGCTTTGTCGATCAGGTTGATTAGGCAGTCAAGCTTGCCTGAGACCTTTGCACCACCTATGACGGCCACAAAGGGTTTATCCTTAATGGTGAATATCTTGTCGAAGTAATCCAATTCCTTCTTTAGGAGGAATCCGCCCACGGTTATTGGGGCAAGCTTAGGCAATGCATAAACCGAGGCGTGTTTTCTGTGGCATACACCAAAGGCGTCGTTTACATAGACATCAAACAACTCAAGGAGCTCTTTGGCGAATGCCTCTGAGTTTTCCTCCTCACCCGGATGGAACCTTAAGTTCTCAAGGAGGGCAACATCACCGTTGTTTAGCTTTTCTATTAGATCCTTCTGCTGCTTAAAGTCCTCGATGAATACTACATCCTTATCGAGCAGCGTTGATAGCCTTTTGGCTACAGCCTTTAGCGAGTATTTCGGGTTGGGCTTACCCTTTGGCCTTCCAAGATGGCTTGCCAGTATAACCTTGGCCTTGTTGTCTATGGCGTACTGTATCGTGGGAAGGGCTGCCCTGATCCTGTTGTCATCTGTAATGTTGCCGTTCTCGTCCATCGGGACATTGAAATCACACCGTATAAAGACCCTTTTGCCCTTTATATCGATGTCGTTTATAAACCTCATCACATTCCCTCTTCTGCTATCCTCAATATTAGATCCCTAAGCCTTGAAGAATAGCCCCATTCGTTATCATACCAGGATAGAACCTTTACAAGTTTTTTGTCTATTACCATTGTCTCTAAGCTGTCGAACATGCTTGAATGCGGGTTGCCATTCAGATCCGTTGATACCACGGGTTCATCAAGATACTGCATAATGCCCTTCATGTGGGTTTCGCTGGCCTCTTTTACCGCCTTGTTGACGGTTTCTATATCGACCTCCTTTTCAACCTCAACGACCAGATCGACCAATGATACATTGGGGGTTGGCACCCTTATGGATATACCATCCAGCTTACCCTTTAGTGATGGTATAACAAGACCAACAGCAATAGCCGCACCTGTTGTTGTGGGTATAATGTTGGCAGCAGCGGCCCTGGCCCTTCTTAGGTCCTTATGGGGCAGATCGAGTATCCTTTGGTCGTTGGTGTATGAGTGAACCGTTGTCATGAAGCCGTGTATGATGGTGAAGTTGTCGTGGAGTATCTTTGCAAGCGGAGCCACGCAGTTTGTGGTGCACGATGCGTTGGATATGATGGCGTTGTTTTTGAAGTCAAAGCCTTTATCGTTTACACCCAGGACAACTGTAGGCACATCCCCGCCCTTTGCCGGTGCGCTGATAATGACCTTTTTGACACCCGCTTCCAGATGGGCTTTTGCTTTATCTCTGCTTCTGAAAACCCCTGTTGATTCCACGACTATATCTATGCCTAAATCACCCCAGGGCAACTGTTTTGGGTCTTTTTCTGCAAATATCTTTATCTCTTTGTTGTCAAACAGTATGGCGTCTTCCTTGCTTTCTATTTTGTGGTCGTATAAAGCGCCGTGCACAGAGTCATATTTCAACAGATGAGCCAGTGTTTTTGAGTCTGTTAAATCGTTTATGGCCACTATATCTATCTGGTCATACCCTATACAGGTTCTAAAAAAAGCCCTACCTATCCTTCCAAAACCGTTTATTGCAACCTTTATAGACATAGCATTACCTCCGAAAAATTTTGGCTACAGTATACATAAAAATCCTATTTTTTCAAGCATTTGCACCCTGCAGGAGAGAAGAAAATAAAAAAATGGTAGCCCCAAGGGGAATCGAACCCCTGTTTTCGGCGTGAGAGGCCGACGTCCTAACCGCTAGACGATGGGGCCACAATCAATAATGGCTGGGATGCAGGGATTCGAACCCCGACTCGCGGATCCAGAGTCCGCTGTCCTACCGTTAGACGACATCCCAAACCTGGTGGGATTTTACAGTTTTAAAGTTAAAAGTCAAGATTTTTATCCAGGCTTTTGTCATATTTTTTTATTGAATTCTGTCGGCTTTTGTGATAATAAATTGCGCAGTCGGGGTGTAGCGCAGTTTGGTTAGCGCACCTGCCTTGGGAGCAGGGGGTCGGTGGTTCAAGTCCACTCACCCCGACCATTGGTTGCGCGCCCGTAGCTCAGCTGGATAGAGCAACGGACTTCTAATCCGTGGGCCAGAGGTTCGAATCCTCTCGGGCGCGCCATTTTTTGCTGGGAACTTCATGTCTTTTTTAATTCATTAAAAGGCCTCTTGATGATAGAAAAGAAGCTCAGCATAAACGAGAGATATTTCTATGTGTCTGTTATAGTTGTAATTGGAGCTATCTTTTTCTTTATGAGAAGCTGGGATCCGTATTTGAGCGGCGATTCGCTTAAACATGCAGCAGTGGCAAAGGGGCTTCTATTTGGCGATAATTGGTTTAATCTGTATCTTGCAGGTGAACCTTATCTAAAAAAACCTCCTCTATATTTTTGGCTCATAGCTTTTTCATACAAAATCTTTGGTATTTCGGCTTTTGCTGCCAGGTTTTTCCCTGCATTGTTTGCCATTTTTGATGGTATAATGGTTTTTTATTTATCAAAAACCGTTTTTGATGATGATAGGGATGCATTTCTGGCATCAATGTTTTTTATAGTTAATTTTCATGTAATAAGGCTTAGCAGTATTGTTAGAATGGAAAGTATTGTTACCTTTTTCATATTGCTAAATCTTTATTTGTTGATAAAGGGCAGATATATATTGTCGGGAGTTCCATTGGGTCTTGGTATATTAACCAAAGGGCCTATAGGCTTGATAGGTATATCTGTTTTTGTTATCTGGAAACTCTTAAAAAGGGATTTCTCGTTTTTGAGTATCCGCTTTTTTATTGGAATAATCCTGGCTTTTGTTATGGCTTTTCCCTGGTATGCTTATCAATTTTTTGAGAATAAGGCTTTTTATAAGGAATTTGTTGGTAATCAGATATTGGCAAGAATCACAGGGACTCTATCTGAGGGTGATAAAAGGGATTATCTGTTTTATTTTGGAAGGTTGCTTTCTCGGTTTTGGCCCGGTTTGCCGTTTTTTATTTTAGGTTTGGTTTATTATTTTAAAGATGGAGTTTATAAAAAGGAACTTTGGTATTTGTTTGGCGTTTATATCTTTTTTGTGTTTGTGCTGATAAATGTGCCGCATGAGAAATTTACAAGGTATCTTTATTACCTGTATCCTATAGCAGCGATTTTTTGCGTTATAGGGCTAAAAAGACTTAATATAGATAAATACGCTGTTGAGTTCTTTTTGGTGGTGGGTGTCCTATTTCTTATTGGCGGTATTGTTTACAAAAAACCCTTTCACCATCCCTTTAGAGAGGGCTTTTCTCCTTCGGTGTATGAAAGTTATTGTAAGAAGGTTAAAAGTATAGGTAATGTAAGAATGGTTAATTTAGGAGATCTCCAGAGGGCATACTTCTATTTTTATTGTATCGATAAACCGTATCTTAAGCCCCGATTTGACCTTATTCTTAGAAACAATACTTTGATGATAAAATCTATACACTAAGCCCTTAAGTCTATGTGCCCTTCCTTTTTCTGCTGCGCCCTCTTCTTTTCTTGGTGTTTATCTTTCTCGATGGTGTTGGAGGTGGAGTTTTCCGTCTCTTCCACTTTTGTTGTTTTTTCCTCTTTTTCCTTTGTTTCTATGATGCCCTTGAAGGATTCGGCGGCCGCAGCCTGGGAGAGCGGGTTTTGATTTAGCTGGCTCTGGGCAGTTGCGTTCAATATGACATTCTGAATGTCAATTGGTCCAACCATGATTACTCCTTAAACAACATCCTCCTTATAAACTCATGCCCGTTTTCGATAAATAGCCCGTTTTTACAAGACGCCTCTGTATATGAATCGGCTCTTTTGGGGTTTTTTGAATCCCATACGGCAAACGGGACAGCCTCGGCCGAGTGTGTTTTTATCTTTATGGGTGTTGGATGGTCCGGCAAAACGGCTATTCTTAGTTCATCGTTCAAGCTGTCCGATCTTTTTATAGCCTCACCTACTATCTTTTTGTCGAACAACTCTATAGCTTCTATCTTTTTCTCAACATCCCCCATGTGCCCTGCCTCATCCGTTGCCTCAACATGGAGATAGACAAAATCGCCCCCGTTTTGCAAGAACTCAAAGGTTGCATCTATCTTGCCCTCAAAGTTCGTATCCAAAAAGCCGGTCAGGCCCTCTATCTGTGGTATAAACATGCCTGTTAGTTTGCCTATGCCCACCATCAGATCGACGGCGCTGATCATGCAACCGTCCTTGCCAAACTCATCCTTAAATAGCGGCATAGACGGTTTTTTACCCTCACCCCACAGCCATATCGCATTGGCCTTTGGGTGGATGGTGTTGTTTTTTAGGATTTCTTTGGCTTTGTCCATTATGGATATGAGTTTTTCTTTTGCCTCTCCTTTGGGTAGGTGCTTGTCTATGTTTTGGTCGGATATATCATGAGGCGGTGTCGTTATATCGGTTTTTCCTCCTCGCCAGATCATGAGGTTTCTGTAGCTTACACCTGCATAGAACTCTATGCCGTCCTCCTTTAGCTGCTCGTTTAGGAGTTCTATGAGTTTACTTGATTTATCCGTCGGTATATGGCCGGCTGAAAAATCCTTCATTATGCCGTCTTCTATGAATACAAAGTTGCATCTGTATGCCACATCGTCTTTATCCATCTCTATATCCTTGCTGATGGCCTCAAGCGGAGCCCTTCCTGTGTAATACAGCTTTGGGTCATAACCCAACACGCTCATATTTGCCACATCGCTGCCCGGATGCATCCCCTCAGGCACGGTCTTTAGCCTACCCTTTATGCCCGATGCTATTATGTCCATATTGGGTGTGTTTGCATACTCCAACGGTGTTTTGCCGCCCAACTCCTCAATAGGCCAATCAGCCATGCCGTCGCCTAACAGTATCATGTATTTCATTCAATCACCCCTCTATGATTTTTATATAGAATTCCCTGTTTCTTGGTCCGTCGAATTCCATAAAGAATATACCCTGCCATCTGCCTAAGACGAGTTTGCCGTTTTCGATTATTACACTAACGCTGTTGCCGATTAATGAGGCCTGGATATGGGCATCGGCGTTGCCCTCTAAGTGTTTGTAATTGCTTGAATAAGGTATTAGCCTTACTAACTCATCAAGCATATCCTCACACACGGCAGGGTCGTAGGCTTCGTTTATCGTTATGCCCGCCGTTGTATGTGGAACAAATACCGTTGCTATACCGTTTTTTACCTTCTCTGCGTGCTTTTGTATAATGCTGGTTATCTCTATGGCCTCCTTTTTGGTGTGTGTCCTGATCCTTTCTACTATCACGGTTGCCCTCCTAAAAAGAGTTTACTCTGCGCAATCTAAAAGTCAAACACCCATGCCTTGATATTACACCAAACATCTTGAATTATAGCAAATTATATGGTATTTAACCAGGCAATGGGTAAAGTTGCGATTAAGGGAAAAAATTTCTTAGGCTTTGAGATAGAGATAGACGAAACGGACAAAGAGAGGGCGTTTAATGAGCTTGAGAGCCTTTTGGTTGTATCAAGCCAATATATGAGGAACGCCATCGTTACCTTACGGCTCAACCCCTCAAATAAATCCTTAGCCGGTGATTTTGTTGAGTTTTTGAAAGAAAAAGGAATACTTCTGAGTGCTATAGTGGTTGAGGATAAGGAGGGCCTTAATATAGAGTTGCCCATTATAGAGCTTAAGCATGTGCATCTTGTAAACGAGACCAACGAGAGGGAGGTTTCGACATTTAGGGGTAATCTAAGGAGTGGCCAATCCATAAAAGCAAACGGCGATCTGGTTGTCGTGGGCAATGTTAACTCAAATTCATACATCTATGCCACAGGCAATATATTTGTGCTGGGCAAGCTTTACGGTGTGCCCCATGCCGGCTATGGCGGCAACGATGATGCCGTTATCTTTGCCTTTGATTTAAATCCACCTCAGATAAGGATAGGCAACTATATAACGAGATCGCCTGAGGAGAATGTGCTTTTGAAGAAGAGGGATAATGTTGTTCCTGAGGTTGCCTATGTTGATGAGGATGGTATAGTAATAATGCCTTATAGTGAGTGGTTAAATACGAAATAGGAGTAGGCTATGTCTGGTAAGGTTTTGACGATAACATCCGGTAAAGGTGGCGTTGGTAAGTCGACCACAACGGCCAATCTATCTCTGGGGTTAGCTTTGGCCGGAAAGAAGGTTGTGACGATCGATTTGGATATCGGTCTTAGGAATTTAGATATGATTCTGGGCCTGGAGAACCGTATTGTTTACGATGTTGTCAATGTCGTGGAGAAGGTTTGCAAGATAAAGCAGGCCCTGATAAAGGATAAAAGAACCGATAATCTATATTTAATAGCCGCAGCCCAGACCAGGGATAAATCGGCCGTTAAGCCTGAGCAGGTTATAGAGCTAACCAATGAACTTAAAAAAGAGTTTGATTATATTATCCTGGATTCGCCTGCCGGCATAGAGGGGGGCTTTAGAAACGCCATGCTGCCTGCAGATGAGGTTATAATCGTTACAACCCCTGAGATATCCGCCGTCAGGGATGCAGATAGGGTTATAGGTATCTTAGAGGCCAACAACAAGAAGGAGATGAGCCTGATAATAAACCGCATAAACCCCTCTCTTGTAAAGAGGGGGGATATGATGAGCAAGGACGATGTTCTGCAGGTTTTGAGCATACCGTTGATCGGTGTTGTGCCGGAGGATGAGAACATCGTTAGCTATACCAATGTCGGTGAACCCTCTATATTGCATCCCGATTCGCCATCCGGTAAGGCTTATAAGAACATAACCCAGAGGATTTTGGGTAAGGATGTGCCGTTTATGGAGATAGTGGAGAAGAAAAAGGGAATATTAGAGACGATAATAAGCTTTTTTAAGGAATAGTGGCTATGCTGTTGGATTTTTTTAGGAAAAACAAAAAGAAGTCGGCTCAAAAGGCCAAAGAGAGGCTGCAAATCATACTGGCACACGAAAGGGTATCAAACAGGGCGCCCTTCTTGGATGATCTGAGGAACGATTTGATTAAGGTTATAAGCAAGTATGTGGATATAGACCCGGATGATGTTGAGGTATCCCTTCAGAGGGATAACTCCATGGAGGTTTTAGAGATAAACATCCCCATCAAGTAGGCTTTTTTGCAAGCTGAAGCCCTATGCCTGCCATTATCAGAAACAGGGCAGCGATGGAATAGGGCTCTATCCTTTCTTTTAATATTAGCGATATAAATATCAACGAGAATAGCGGTGTCAGGTATACAAGATTTGAGACTAAGGCGGTTTTTGCCTTTTTTAAGGCATAAAACCAGAAGATGTAAGATACGCCGTTGATGATGGCGCCGTTGATAAAAAGCCAGAAGAGCGTGTTTGTGTCTATGAGCCTTATCCGGAAGTATTTGACCGTTGCAAGGCTAAAGATTGAGGCCGACAAGAAATACACAAATACAGCAGTTTTCTGTTCGTATTTGACCTTTTTTCCCAATACGGAAAATAGCGCAAAGCATGTGGCAGCAAGAAGCGCCAGCATGTCCGCATAGAGATTGGTTAGTTTTAATGTTGATAGGTTGCCCTTTGTGGCTATCACGATTACTCCCAGAAAGCTTATCGTTATGGCCAATAGGCTTATAAGCGTGGCCCTTTCTTTAAGTATAAAAAAGCCAAACACCGTTATCAGGATGGGCCATGTGTAGTTTATTATAAATACCTCCTGGGCGCTTGCTAAGGAGAACGCCTTATAAAGAAATACATAAAACAGAAAGCTCCCCAGAAAACCCAAAAAGGACATGATGAAATAGTCCTTGGCGGAGTATTTTTTTAATGCCCCTATGCCGTTTTGGGCAAATAAATAAACACCCAATACTAAAGCCGATATGATATTGGAGAAAAACAGCATGGCATAGTTGTTCATACCCCTTAGGATCTCCTTTGAGGCTATCGGTATAAATGCCCACGATATTATGCATATAAAGACGGCGGCTAAAGCCTTAATCATTTAGCGGTTTTGCCTCATCAACAATCAAGATGGGTATGTCGTCCTCTATGGGGTATTTTATCTTGCACCTTTCGCATATCAGGAAATTACCGTCTTCGCTTAACTTCAAATCACCCTTACATTTTGGGCATGCTATAATCCTTAACAACTCCTCAGAAATCATGATGCCTCCTTTATGGCTTTGTTTAATTTATCTATCATGGTTGAGTTAAATATATCCTGCGGCGATACCTTTATGAGCTTTATCTTTGTGTGTTTAAGAACCGGCTCAATGGTCTCAAGGGACTGCATCTTGGATTTGTTGTCCGGGTTTGTTATGAATATTGCCGCTATCGGGTGCAATTGTGGTGTTCTTACAATGAGAAAATCCACAAACTTCATCTGTATCCTTAGATAGGCGTTTCTGTTCTCCTTCGGTGTCCATACAAAATCGGTTAGCCTCATTTTGGGAAAAACATCGAGGTTTAGGTGGTTTTTATCCAAGTAGCTTTTTATCTTATCAAATGCAACCTTCTCTGTTTTGGTCAGTAAGAAATCCTTGCATTTATAGACATCGGTATCGTCCTTTTCCTTGAACTTTGAGCTTTTTACAAAGAAATAGTAAACTATAACCAGCAAGACCAAAGAGGCTATTACGATCATCCACATGTCCAAATCTTATCCTAAAAATCGTCAATTATCAAGAAAGCTTGAAAAAGTTGCAAAAAGGAGTAAATTACTCACTGCCAAAAGGGGACGCATTCTGGGTTCGACAGGGTGTTTTAGCAGCCGAGGGTCATGCCGAGCTCCTGCTTGCTCGTAAAACCGGCAGGGAAAAAGAAACGCAGACACTGAGTACGCTTTAGCTGCCTAATTACAGGCGGCAGGCCTTTTACGCCCTTTGGCGCTTTGGGGTGTAAATAGGCCTTTAGAGTTCAAAGCGCCGAAGGCTATCGTTTGCCCGAAGGCGATAGCTGGATTATTTACTTCGGGTGCGAGCCACCAATGGGTTTGGCTTCCTTTTTCCCGGTGGTTTCGCTAACTAAAAAGGAGGCTAAGCATGTAAAAGCCCTCGACTGTGACGCACGCCTGGACGCGGGTTCGACTCCCGCCGTCTCCACCAAAAAATTAATTCATCCAGGCCATATTAAGGGCTAAATTAAGTGATTTTTAGTTTTTGGCTTTTTGAAGCCATTTTTCTTGACTTAGAGAAAAAAAGGAGTATATTCGGAAACCGATGAGTGAAAAGAGACCTGTTTTAAAACCCAAGACGAATGTTGCAGCACTGATCTTCATTGTGCTGTTTGCATTGGCTTTTATCTTCGGTATAGCGCTGCTTGTATTTGGCAAAACCCCCCAGCAGGGTAATGGTATAATCCTCTATACGGTAAAAAACACCAGACAGTTGGAAGAGAGACTCTCCCTTTACAGCCCCCTCAATAGTTATTCCTTTGTTGTTGAGCCTTATCTGTTAAAGAGCCTGCCAAAGGATTTCTCCAGGCTCCCGGCCAAAAAGAGGAAGAGGCTTTTCATAAGGGTTATGTTGCCCATTGCCTTTACCGTTAAAGCCCAGTTTGATAGGGAGCATGAGCTGTTTTTAAAGATAAAGGAAAAGCTGGATAGTAATATGCAACTGTCTGAGTCGGATAAGCGGCTTCTGGAGTATGGTTTTAAGAAATTCAGGTGCCATACGGTTGAGGAGCTTGTAAAAAAGAGCGGCAGCATTCCGGTTAGCCTGTTGATTGCCCAGGCAGGCATAGAATCCGGTTGGGGCAAATCCAGATTTGCTATAAATTACAACAATGTATATGGTATCCACAAGAAACACCCCAAACCCGGCGATATTGTAAGGCGGTTTTCAAGTCTTTATGAGGCCACTGTATGCTATATGTTGAACCTGGATAGATCGAGGGCGTATAGGATGTTCAGGGAAGCAAGATACAGAATGGGTAAGTATCAGAATCCTTATAAGCTGGCCGAGTATTTGACCCACTATTCGACCAAAAGGAGCGCCTATGTTAGGCTGGTTCAGCGTGTGATACTCTCAAATGAACTGGCCCGTTTTGATAAGCTCTATCCCACCACATTTGTGGCCGAGATTCCAAAAACATTTGCTTTAGAGTAATAAAGCTTGACAATAGGTGCGTTTTTAAGTATAAAAAGCTTTGCTTTTGGAATTTGACTTTTTGAAGGAGAGGGACGATGCAGAAGACATTTATGGCCAAGTTTGAGCCGGACAAAAGAAAATGGTATTTGATAGATGCTAAGGGTAAAACGCTGGGCAGGATTGCAACACAAATTGCCAATATATTGAGGGGTAAGAATAAGCCCACATTCACACCCCATGTGGATACAGGCGATTTTGTTGTTGTGATTAATGCCAAGTATGTGAAGCTTACCGGTAAGAAGCTGGATCAGAAATACTACTACAGACATAGCGGTTATATCGGTGGCCTTAAGGCTATCAAGGCAAGGGATATGCTTCAGAAGTTTCCCGAGAGGGTAATTGTTCATGCCGTAAAGGGTATGCTCCCTAAAAACAGGCTGTCCAATAGGCTGATAACGAAGCTGAAGGTATATGCCGAGGGTGAGCATCCCCATAAGGCTCAAAATCCAGTGAAAATAGAAGTTTAAGAGGTGTTAGATGGAAAAATATTACGCAACCGGAAAGAGGAAAACCGCTGTAGCAAGGGTTTGGGTTTGGCAGGGCAAGGGCAATATAGTGGTCAACAAGAAGAGCTTAGACGAGTATTTTGGTGGTCTGGATGAGGCAAAGCTTAAGATACTCTATCCGCTGAATCTGGTTGGTTTAACCGAGAAGGTGGATATATATGCCACCATAAGGGGTGGCGGTATAATGGCCCAGGCTGAGGCCTTAAGGCATGGAATCTCGAAGGCTTTGGTTGAATACGATCCTAATTTGAGGACCACATTGAAACCGATGGGCCTGCTCTCCAGGGATGCCCGTGTAAAAGAGAGAAAGAAATACGGAAGGAAGAAGGCAAGAAAATCCTTCCAGTGGTCCAAGAGATAACACCCCCGCCCCACGCCAGTGGGGTTTTTTATTTTTGTCTATGTTAAAAGTAGGAATAGTTGGCATAACGGGCTTTACAGGCCTTGAATTATTGAAACTCCTTCTGAACCATAGGTATGTAGAAGTCGATTACATAGCCTCAAGAAGTCAGGTAGGCAAGAGGGTTTGCGATGTATATCCGCTTTTTGAGGGCATATACAACAAAACGATCGAGCCTATAGACATTGATAGGATATCGTCGCTGGATGCTGTGTTTTTGGCCTTACCCCATACAGTTTCTGCTTCTTTGGTTAAAGATATATATGGCAAGGTCAGGATAATAGACCTAAGCGCCGATTTTAGGCTCTTGAGTGCAGGCGAGTATGAGAGGTGGTATAGGGTCAAGCATCCTGCAGAGCATCTGCTTAAGAGGTCCGTATACGGTCTTGTGGAGATAAACAGGGGTTCAATAAGGGATGCTGAGCTTGTGGCCAATCCCGGCTGCTATGCGACCAGTGTGATTTTGCCCGTTGCGCCGATATGTGAGTATATAGACGGTGTCGTTATTGCCGACTCCAAATCGGGTGTTAGCGGTGCTGGCAGGGCTGCCAAGGAGGGGTTGCAGTTT
Source organism: Hippea sp. KM1 (assembly GCF_000526195.1). NCBI lineage: Bacteria > Pseudomonadati > Campylobacterota > Desulfurellia > Desulfurellales > Hippeaceae > Hippea > Hippea sp. KM1. Next base: position 1,615,510 of record NZ_JAFP01000001.1, on the reverse strand, counting down.
TGCGAGGTCAATGAGAATTTCAAGGCCTATTCTGTATACGGCCACAGGCATATACCCGAGATGGAGGAGCAGCTAAAGAGATTTAATAATGATATAAAGATAGAGTTTATACCCCACCTTTTGCCGCTTCAGAGGGGTATACTTTCAACCATCTATGCTTCGCTTAAAGAGGATGTGGATGTAAACGGTCTATATAGGGAGTTTTTTAAGGATAGTTATTTTGTAAGGGTTGCGGATAACCCTCCAGGCTTAAACGATGTTAAAGGGAGTAATTTCTGTAATATATTTGCCCGTTACGATGAAAGGACCGGCAAAGTGGTTATAATAAGTGTTATTGATAACCTGATCAAGGGCGCATCGGGTCAGGCTGTGCAGAATTTGAATGTCATGTTTAACCTTGATGAAAAAGAGGGCTTGATGCCCTACCCCTATTATCCATGAAGGTAAAAGAGATAAGCGGGTCTATTTGTGTGGTTCCATCCATAGAGGCCTCGGCTGTATATGCCGGCCTGACAAAAAAGAAATTGGATGTGGGCCTTATATACTCCAAAAGACCAACGGTTTCGGCAGCCGTTTTTACACAGAATGCCATTAAGGCCGCACCGGTTATTTACGATATATCGCTTATGAAGAGTATGCCGGATATAAGGGCAGTGATAGTAAACAGCGGCAACGCCAACGCCTGTAATGCCAACGGGGAAGAGGCCGTTGATGTGATTGTTTCAAGGGTTGCCCAGAAGTTGGGCATTCTCAAGAATCAGGTCTTTATAGCATCAACGGGTGTTATAGGTGAGGATCTGCCGTATGATAAGGTGGTCTCATCCCTGGATAATCTGGTTTTAACACTATCGAGCAATGCCTCAGGGTTTGCTGAGGCTATCATGACCACCGACACATTCAAGAAAGAGTATGCACTGGATTGCAGCTTCTATGGTAAGCAGTTCCATATAGGCGGTGTGGCAAAGGGCGCAGGAATGATACACCCCAATATGGCCACCATGCTTGCCTTCATAACCACAGATATAAACATAACCCATGAGATGCTGGATAAGGCTCTAAGGGAGGCCGTTGATAAGTCGTTTAATAGAATCAGCGTTGACGGGGACACATCGACAAACGATACGGTCTTTATCATGTCAACAAACGAGGCCCCCAATGAGAGAATTGAGAGTGAGAATGAGATATACAGGTTCTTTACCGATCAGTTAACGCAGCTATGCACCAAGCTTGCCAAGATGATTGTGAAGGACGGCGAGGGTGCGACCAAGGTCGCAGAGGTTGTTGTTGTTGGGGCATTTTCAAAGAAGGATGCCCAGCTCATTGCAAGGAGCGTTGCGAACTCCCTTTTGGTAAAAACGGCGATATTTGGCGAGGATCCCAATTGGGGAAGGATTATCGATGCCGTTGGCTATTCAACGGCCTATTTTTCAATCAATAGATTAAAGGTTTTTATAGGCGATACGCTTGTGTTTGCATACGGCAGGCGTGTTGATTTTGATAAGGCGGCCATTGATTCGTATATGAAAAACAGTGAAATCAAGATCCTCATTGATCTGGGTATAGGTATCTGCACATACAACATGTGGTTTAGTGATTTGAGCTATGATTATGTTAAAATCAATGCAGAATACCACACCTAAATATCATCAAGGCTGACCGGCTTGTTGTCCTCTGGCTCATGATGGAGAAGCTTCAGGATTTCGCCCTCCTCTTCAGGTTTTACAGATACATACTTACCCTCTGAAACAACCAAAACATCACCCTTGTTGTTTTTTAGGATTCCCCTTGCAAAGTGCAGGTTGTGTTTTGTTGTTGTGTATTCAGCCTCGACGGTTAGGGATGTATCTGGCGGAATCGGTTTTTTGTATTTTACCTTCAACTCAGCTGTAAAGAAGAGCCTTTTTGTTTTAATGCTACATGCCCACCCCATGGCCTCATCCAGTATAGATGCGGCTATGCCTCCGTGGATCCTGTCCTGATAACCTATGTAATTGGAGCCCAACTTTATGGTTGCATACACCCTTTCGTTGTCGGTTTTGAAGGTTATGTTTAGGCCTATGGGGTTTTCTTTGCCGCAAATAAAACACTTCTTGTATCTTGGCAGGTTTCTCATACTGCTATTTTTCCATAGCTTGGCTGTTTTTTCAAGGGTTTATCTGATATAATGAAAAGGGTTTAAAACCCTTGAATTAAATATTTTTAAAGATTATAATCAGGCTTAGAGTTATGAAAAAGGAGCACTTCCATGCTTGCAAAGAGAATTATACCGTGTCTGGATGTGGACAAAGGCAGGGTTGTTAAGGGCGTTAACTTTGTTGAGTTGATAGATGCCGGTGACCCTGTGGAGCAGGCCGTAATTTACGATAAACAAGGCGCCGATGAATTGGTTTTTTTGGATATAACGGCCAGCTATGAGGAGAGGAAAACGATTATTGATGTGGTGGAAAGGACAGCACAAAAGGTCTTTATGCCCTTGACGGTGGGTGGTGGCATAAGAAGCATTGAGGATATTAGGGCGTTGCTTAGGGCTGGCGCAGATAAGGTTTCTATAAATTCTGCTGCCGTTAAGAACCCAGACCTGATAAATCAGGCAAGCAGGATATTCGGCAGCCAATGCATAACGGTTGCCATAGATGCAAAAAGAACGCAAAACGGCTATGAGGTTTTTATTAAGGGTGGCAGGGAGCCCACCGGTTTGGATGCGATTAAGTGGGCGATTGAGGTGCAAAAGAGGGGTGCCGGTGAGATACTCCTAACCAGTATAGATGCAGACGGAACGAAGGATGGATATGATATAGAGTTGACCAAAATGGTCAGTGAGGCTGTAGATATACCGGTTATAGCAAGCGGTGGAGCGGGTGAGCTGAAACACTTTCAAGAGGTATTTGAAAAGACCCAGGCCGAGGCGGCTTTAGCAGCCAGTGTGTTCCATTTTGGGATTTACGCCATTGCCGATGTAAAAAAATTCCTAAGGGGTATGGGTATAAATGTCAGGTTATAGATTTGCCCTTCTGATTCTGAGCGATTCTAAATCTAAGAACCCGCAGGATGATAGGGTAAAGCCGATAGTTGATGAGATATTGACATCTAATGGCTTTGTTCTGTCTAAGTATTACATAATCCCCGATGAGCGGTTGATTTTGAAGGATAAGCTGTTGGAGCTATCTCGGGATGACGGTATAGATGCCATTATAACATCCGGTGGCACAGGGCTGTTTGAGAGGGATATTACGCCGGATGTTACCAAAGAGGTGCTGGATTATGAGATACCCGCCATACCGCAGGCCATACTGTTTAATGCCTTGAAAAAGACAAAAAGGGCGATGCTGTCAAGGATGGTTGCAGGTGTGAAAAACAACAAACTCATCATAAATCTGCCCGGTTCTCCAAAAGCGGTTAGGGAGGATTTGGAATATATAGTTGATGTGTTGGAGCATGCGTTGGATAAGCTTAAGGGCGATACGACGCCGTGTGGTGAAAATTAATTAAGGGGGTATATATGGATCTAACAAGGGGCAATTACTTAAAGATTATCAAGTCCTTAAAGAGGGATTTGGTCAAGGAAGGGCTTGATGAGAACCTTGTTGAGGTGTTTGTTGATTCTTCTTTGAAGTATTCAAAGATAGAGAGTTTCTCAGAAAAGTTTCCGTTTAGCTATTTACATAGGGTTATCAAAGACAGTATAGAGTTTCTCCTGCTCAAAGACGGCGATGTAAAGCTTGAGCTTGAGGATGTTCATATAGAGGAGAAAAAATATACCCAGATAAAACTGTTAACCGACAACAACCCGTTTATTGTTGATAGCATTACATCTATAATAAACAATCTCAATGAATTTTTTATAGACTTTAGCATCCAGCCCATATTTGTCATTGAAAGGGATAACAAGGGTAAGCTTACCAGGATAGAATCACCCCATGAGAGCGGCAATAAGGAGCTATACCTTTTGTTTTTGCTTGATGCCATAAGCGATATACAGAAGGATAAACTTAAGGCCGACATAATAAACTCCATAGAGGAGAGCCGTCTGGCTGTCTCGGATTTTAAGAACATGGAAAAGAGGGTCAAGGACATTGCACGAAAGCTCAACGACCCTATATACCTGAAAAAGATCAGCGAAAAGGACACAGAGGATATAAAAGAGTTCCTCATGTGGCTTTTGGATGAGAACTTTATCTTCCTGGGCATAAGAACCTATAAGCTGGATTATGAGGATGACGATATATTCATCCAGATGGATAAGCAGAGCTGTCTGGGTATATTGAGAAAGACCGAACGGTCGATGTTTAAGGATAGAATATCCATAAAGGAGCTGCCCGAAAGCGCCTTGGATACGGTAAAAGCCGGCAATGTTTTGGTTATAGATAAGACAAACTCAAAGAGCAATGTCTATGATACACGAAGGATGGACTATATAGCCATCTCTGAGTTTGATAAGGATTTAAGGGTAATAAAGAGGCACATCATACTCGGTCTGTTTACATCCAAGGCCTTAAAGGAACAGGCATCCAACATACCGTTTTTGAAGTCCAAGCTGGATAGGATACTGTTTGAGGAGAATGTTGTTGAGGATTCGTTTGAGTATAAACACATGATCGACATATTCAATACGCTACCCAAGGATGACCTGTTCATCTCAAGCACAGATAATTTGAAGATACTGCTTGAGGAGCTTCTGACCTGCGAGACCGAGGAGAGGATAAAGATACTGACAAGGCAGGCCAACCTGGTTCACGGCGTCTATCTGATAGCCGTGCTGCCCGTTAAGTTTTACTCTCAAAAGAACATAGAGAAGTTTACGGAGTTTCTAAGCGATACGCTGAAAACAGAGGATATTGAATACAAGATAATAACCCAGAGCCCCAGGATCATAAGGATTCATTACTATTTGATATTCGATAAATACAGAAAGCCCAAGATAGATCTGGAGATGGTGGAGGAGCGACTAAAGGAGATCGTATCCAGCTGGAAGGACAACTTCAAGGCCGCACTAACAGACAGGTTTGGAAGCGGTAAGGCCTCTTATTTCATCAACAGGTATCTGAATAGCTTTGACGATGAATACATCTCCAAAACATCCCCCGATGAGGCCATATTCGATATAGAACACTTTGAAAAGCTGTTGTCTTCGCAGGAGGTTGAATCGGACATTTACACGCAGGCAGAAAGCATATTCTTCAACATTTACTCCCTTAACAAGCTGCCTTTGTATGAGATACTGCCAAAGCTTAACAATATGGGTTTGAATGTCTTGTATGAGGATTTTGTTAGCGTAAACATAGATAAAAAGACCCTGTATATCCAGAGGTTCTCTATAGATCCGGCCAAACTGAATCTAAGCGATAGGGAGAAGTTGTTCAGCACCATAAACCAAAACTTCAAGGCGATCTGGAGGGGCATTGTTGAGGATGATGGCTTAAACGAGCTCACCACGAAGGCCGTTATGAATTACACCTACATCGATGTGCTGAGAACCTTAAGCAATTACCTTATGCAGATAAACTTCCAGATAAAGAAGGCCTCGATAATAGGTGTTCTGGTTAAATACCCGCACCTTGCGAGCATGCTTATTGAGTATTTTGAGGTTAAATTCTCGCCGGAGTTATCCAATAAGGAGGACCTTGAGAGGGTCTATAATGCCACAAAGGATAAACTTGAGCAGATAAACGATATACACGAATACCGAATAATGCATTCACTATTCAATATCATAGAGAGCACCGTAAGGACAAACTTTTATAAGAAGGGCAAGAAGTATCATTACATATCATTGAAGATAGACTCATCCAAGATCCTGACCATGCCGCTGCCAAGACCCATGTTTGAGGTGTATGTTCATTCGGCGTTCATGGAGGGGTGTCATCTAAGGGGTGGCAAGGTTGCCCGTGGTGGCATACGCTGGAGCGACAGGAAGGACGATTTCAGGCTTGAGATACTGGGCTTGATGAAGACCCAGATGGTCAAAAACGCCGTTATAGTGCCTGTGGGCTCCAAGGGTGGTTTTATAGTAAAGGCAACGGCAAAGGATAGGGATGAATGGATCGAGTTGGGCAAGAAGGCATACAGAACCCTTATGAGGGGCATGCTCGATTTAACGGATAACATAGATGAAAACAACAACGAGATAAGACCCAAGGATGTTGTCTGCTATGACGATTTTGACCCGTATTTGGTTGTTGCGGCGGATAAGGGAACGGCAACCTTCTCCGACATTGCCAACGAGATCAGCGAAAAGGAGTATAACTTCTGGCTGAAGGATGCCTTTGCAAGCGGCGGTAAGCACGGCTATGACCATAAGAAGATCGGTATTACGGCAAGGGGAGCCTGGCAGTGTGTCGAAAGACACTTCAGGGAGATGGGCAAGAATGTGTTTAGGGATACCTTTACCGTTGTGGGCATTGGCGATATGAGCGGTGATGTGTTTGGAAACGGCATGCTCTATACCGACAAGATTATACTGAAGGGTGCCTTTAACCATATAGAGATATTTATAGACCCCAATCCGGATCCAGAGGCATCGTATAAGGAGAGAAAGAGGCTATTTGAGAAGGGGCTGACCTGGAAGCATTACGATAAAAAGGTGCTCTCTAAGGGTGGATTTGTCGTGGATAGAAACGCCAAATCCATCAAGTTAACCAAAGAGGCTAAGGAGTTTTTGCAGACCGATAAGAATGAGGTCAGCGGAGAAGAACTAATTAGATTGATACTCCAGGCGGATGTTGATCTGCTGTGGAACGGCGGAATAGGCACCTATGTAAAGGCCACAGACGAGACAAACGAGGATGTGGGGGATCGTCTAAACGATGCTGTTAGGATAAACGCCAGCCAGCTCCGCGCCAAGATAGTGGGAGAGGGTGGAAACCTCGGTCTAACTCAGAGAGCAAGGATTGAATACGCCTTGCTGGGCGGAAGGTTGAATACCGATGCTTTGGATAACTCAGCCGGCGTTGATATGTCGGACCATGAGGTTAACCTCAAGATACTCCTAAGTCAACTGATGAAGGACGGCGTTCTTAAGGGTTTAGAGGATAGGAACAGGATGCTTGAGGATCTGACAGAGGAGGTTACACAGAGGGTTCTAACGCACAACTATATGCAGAGCTTTGCTGTCAGTTTGGATGAGTTAAGGTCAAAACAGGAGCCCGATATATTCTTTGAGCTGAACAACTTTTTAAAGAACAAGGGCGTTTTGCATAAGGAGGATTACCCCTTCCCTGACAGGAAAGAGCTTTCCTTGAGGGTGTCTAAGGGTATAGGCTATACCAGACCGGAATTATCGGTTATGCTTGCCCTGAATAAGATGTTTATATACGATGAGTTGCTCAAAAGCAGGGTCTTCAGCGAGGATACGATTGACCAGTATGCCATCATGTATTTCCCACCGACAATCAGGGCTAAGTATAAGGATTATATCATCAAGCACCGCCTGAAAAATGAGATAGCCTTCACCTTTATGGTCAACCTGATCATCAACAATAACGGCGCCACCAGTCTGTTGAAGATCCACATGATGACCGATCAGAACTTCCCGCAGATCATGAAGTCGATGATCTTCTCCTATGATGTTTTAGATATACTGAATCTAAGGAACGAGCTGTTTGAGTATGAGAACAAGATTCCACAACAGGAGATTTACAGGATCTCGCTGGATATGTTTGATGCCGTTAATGCCTTTACAATAAACGAGATTTACATGTTCAGGGACGGTGTCTCTCTGGATACAAAGAAGGAGGAGGAGATCAGAAGCTGGTTGGGTGAGTATTACCAAAACTGCGTGGAGAAGGGTCTGTATAGTGAGGAATATCAGAAGAAGGTGGATGAGCTTGGCGGTATAATCGATAAGAAGCTGGCTAAAAAGATTGCAAGGCTGTATTTCATAGATCCGTTTATACCCGCATACCACATAGCAAAGCTTTTGGGTAAGGATATTAAATCAACGGTTGAGGCCTTAAGTGTAATAGATAAGTCATTCGGGTTTAAGGAACTGAAGGAGTATATAAACTCTATACACATTGCAAACGAGTGGGATAGGATGGCGCAGTTCTCGGTAATCAGGAACTATACGCTGGCAGAAATAACCATGGTTATAAGGCTTATCAAGGAGTTTGGCGGCGATATAGGCGCCATGATAGAGGCCAAAAGGGGTGTTTATGAGGAGTATAAGACCGATCTTGATACGATTATGGGTATCAAGTCGATAAATCTCCATCCAGCCATGCTGCTGTATGACAAGCTGCAGAAACTCCTCCATTAAAAAAATAAACCCCCTTGCGAGAAGTCTCGCAAGGGGGTTGTTGCTTTTTTTGTTGTTGTGCTTACTCTGTGAAGCTGATCTCTTTGAAGCTCTTGCCTGCGAAGTCCTTGGCAAGTCTCATCTTACCGCCTGCAAGGATGGTCTTTCTCTCCCTTTCTGTTAGGTGATACTCAAGCGGGATGTCGATGCCCTTTGTGATGTTCTTCAAAACAACCTCGCCTGTTCCGTCGATGAGGGCTTTCCTTATGCCTTCAATCTTGATCTCATCGCCCTGATCTATCTTCTCGTAATCATCAGGATTCTTGAATGTTAGAGGGATGATACCGAAGTTGATGAGGTTTGCCCTGTGGATCCTCTCGATAGCCTTAGCGATAACGGCCTTTACGCCTAAATACATCGGACAAAGAGCTGCATGCTCCCTGGATGAACCCTGACCGTAGTTATCACCACCGACTATTATGTTCCATATTCCCTTCTTCTTGTTCTCAAGACACCTGCTTGAGAAGGTTGGATCCCTCTTTACAAACACATACTCGGCATATTTTGGCACATTGGATCTGTATTTGAGCAGATCGCCAGCAGGCATAATGTCGTCTGTTGTTATCTTGTCGCCGAACTTGCCTGCAACCTGACCCTCTAAATCCTTTGGCATAGGATCGCCCAATGGCGGATCAACGATATTTGGACCCTTGTAAAGCTGTATCTCTTTAGCCTTCTCAGGTGGAGCAGGTGGCAGCAATAGGCTGTCATCTATTGTGAATTTCTCTGGTATGTCAACATGCGGATACTTAATGCCGAACTTGCTCTCCAGATCCCTCGGGTCGGTTATAACACCGGTTAATGCACAGGCTGCTGCCGTCTCTGGGCTTACCAGATAGATCTTGGCTGTGACCGTTCCGCTCCTTCCATAGAAGTTCCTGTTGTTTGTTCTTATGGATATAGCGTTGTTCCTTGGTGCCTGTCCTGCACCGATACAGAATCCACAGGCGCTCTCTAAGATCCTAAAGCCGGCTGCTATGATGTGGGAGAGCTCGCCCTCATCGGCCAGCATCCTCAAGACCTGCTTGGAGCCTGGTGCATAACCGCAGCTTACATTTGGATGAACGGTTCTTCCCTTAACGATTTCAGCAACGGTTTTACCGTCTTTATATGAGGAGTTTGTACAGCTTCCGATCATAACCTGATCAACGGGTGTGCCTTCAACCTCTCTAACCGTAACGACATTGTCTGGGTTGTGTGGCTGAGCTATCATAGGCTCAAGCTCACTTAGATTGATCTCTATGATCCTGTCGTAGTTTGCGTCTGGGTCTGCCTCAAGCGGTATCCACTGATCGCCCCTGCCCTGGGCCTCTAAGAACCTCTTTGTTTCCTCATCGGATGGGAATACGCTTGTTGTGACGCCCAACTCTGCGCCCATGTTTGTTATTGTTCCCCTCTCGGGAACGGTCAGGGTCTTTACGCCTTCACCGAAATACTCAACTATCCAGCCCACATTGCCCTTTGTGGAGAGTATCTGCAATAGCTTCAATATAACATCCTTTGCAGAAACCCACGGATTGAGCCTGCCTGTTAGGTGAACACCGAGTATCTTTGGCCTTGGCAGATAGAATGGCATGCCTGCCATGGCGCTTGCGACATCCAGACCACCAGCACCGATGGCTATCATTCCGATACCACCGCCGGTTGGCGTATGGGAATCAGAACCCAAAAGCGTTTTGCCCGGTGCGCCTATCCTTTCAATGTGAACCTGATGGCAGATACCGTTTCCTGCCTTGGAGAGGTATAAGCCGTATTTTGCTGCAAATGTCTGCAGATAGGTGTGGTCGTCTGCATCCTCGAATCCCATCTGGATGGTTTTGTGGTCGATATAGCTTACCGATACCTCTGTTTTTACCCTATCTACACCCATCTGCTCAAACTGAAGATCTGCCATTGTTCCTGTGGCATCCTGGGTTAGGGTCTGGTCTATCTTTATACCAATCTCATCGCCGGAGAACAGATCCCCATCCACAAGATGCTCCTTCAAGATCTTCTGAGCAACTGTTAAACCCATATTCAACCTCCTTAAGTTGTAATTTTTATTTGCTTTTTTGCCGTAAAGCTTATATCATTTTTGTCGATAAAAAGCAAAGTTTTTTAAGGTTTTTTGGAGGTAGCATGGAGGAGAAAGTAAGGGTTTTGGTGGTTGATGACTCTCTGATTTCACGGAAATACCTTACGAGGATTTTAGAGGAATCGGGCAAGATAGAGGTCATCGATACAGCTAAAGATGGCCAGGAGGCAATAGATAAGATAAAGTCATTGAAACCGGATGTCGTTACACTTGATATAGAGATGCCAAAGTTGAACGGGCTTGAGGCGCTCAAGATAATCATGAAGGAGTGCCCAACCCCGGTTGTTATGGTTAGCTCACTTACCAAAGACGGCGCTGAGGAGACTCTTCAGGCCTTAAGATACGGTGCCGTTGATTATATATCCAAAAACGAGGTGCTTTCCTTCAAAACGGCTGCAAAAGAGGCCAGGCAGCTGCTGGTTGAAAAGATACTCTCTGCCAAAAACTCAAGGATCAGGGGAAGGATATTAAGGCCCAGGGCCCAGGCAGAAAGGGAAGAACCCAAAGAGGAAGCAGCACCAAAGCCAAAGAGGAAGCTTCAGAAGGCGGACATAAAGGTGGTGGCTATAGCAGCCTCAACCGGTGGACCGGTTGCCCTTGAGAAGGTCTTTTCAGAACTGCCCCTTTTGAATGTGCCTATACTGATTGTTCAGCATATGCCCAAGACATTTACCGGCGTGTTTGCCAACTCCTTGAGCAAGGTTTCAAGGATAAAGGTTAAAGAGGCTGAGGATGGTGAGGATATGAGGGCGAATCAGGGCTATCTTGCCCCGGGCGGTATGCAGATGACAGCCTCAAAGAGCGGTTCGAGGTATGTGGTCAGGGTTAGCAGCGAACCCAAAACCATATATACGCCCAATGCCGATGTTATGTTTAAGTCGGTTGCAGAGACATTTGGTGATAAGGCCCTGTGCGTGATAATGACAGGCATGGGCGATGACGGATTCAGGGGGCTGCAGGAGGTTTCAAAGGCCGGCGGCATAATTATAGCCCAGGATAAGGATAGCTGCGTTGTCTGGGGTATGCCCAGAAAACCCACACAGACCGGTCTTGCCGATTTTGTTGTGCCTTTGGATAAGATAGCCTCAACCATATCCAAGATAGTATTGGGCAGGTGATAGAGTATGCCTGAGATTCTGTCTCAGGAAGAGATAGATGCCCTTTTAAATAACTTAGACAAAGAAGAGATAGTCGAAGAAGTTGAAGAAGAGCCAATAGAGGAGCTTGTTGAGCCCAAAAAGGTCTCTATCTATGACTTCAAGCGCCCCGACAAGGTATCCAAGGAACAGATAAGGGCCATCAAGAACCTCCACGATAAGTTCTCAAGGAACTTCTCCTCCAAGCTTTCGGCCTTCTTGCGTTCAATAGTGGAGATAGAGGTTGTTAGTGTTGATCAGATGACCTATGCGGAGTTTGTACTTTCCCTTTCCAACAATGTCAGCTTCAATGTGGTTAGCCTATCACCCCTTGATGGTAATGCCGTTTTTTCGCTTGAGCCGGATATAGGCTTTGCTCTGGTTGATAGGCTATTGGGCGGTATAGGGGAGTCATCAAATATAAACAGGCCGTTTACCGATATAGAGCAAAGCATTCTTTTGGATGTGGTCAAGCAGGCGATGGAGGAGATGCGCTCCTCCTGGGAGCCGATTATGGATATCAGCTTTGAGATTGTTGGGCAGGAGTCAAGCCCCAATGTTGTTCAGATTGTTGCCCCCTCCGAGATTGTTGTTTTGGTTGTGTTTGAGGTTAAGCTGGGTGAGACGACCGGCATTATCAATTGGTGTTTGCCCGTCATAGTCTTAGAGCCCGTCTTGAATAAGATAGGAACCCACGATATACTGGCCCGTTCGAAGAAGGCCACAGAGGATAGAACAGAGGACATAGCCCGCACATTGAAGGAGGTTTTGGTCTATTTAGAATTCAGGTTGGGGACTCAAAGGATGAAGGTTAGGGACTTTTTGGCCTTAAAAGAGGGCGATCTGATTGTGCTGAACAGAAAGGTCGATGAGGAGTTGCCGGTTTTTCTAAACGGCGTTAATAAATACATGGTCAGGTTGGGCAAGAGGGGTTTCAATAAGGCTGTGAAAATTACCAGAATTATTACCTAAGGTGGAATGTTATGGTTGCTGAAGAGCTTTCCCAGGATGAGATCGATAGCCTGTTAGGCGGAGCAGATGATAGCGCAGAAGAAGACAATTCCAGCAATCAAGAGGTAAATGGCGATGTAAAGACGCTGTTTGACCTTTTGAATGCCTCCATAGAGGAGGTTATGAAGACGGCCTTTTCTTTGGAGGTTGTTTCCAAGTTTATCGACTTAAGTATAGTGGGCAAGGACGATATAAGCCTTGATGATAAGGTTCTTGTTGAGGTTGATGTATCAAATGAGGGTGGTGGTGCGACCCTGTTTTTACTTCTGAATAAGAAATTTGCTTCTATCCTTTCCGATTTGATGCTTATGGGCCCGGGTCAGGCAAAGGACGACCTTGAGCCTGAGGATCTTGATGCATTAAAGGAATTGTTCTCTCAGGTTTTTGGTCAACTATCAACGCAGGTGAAGGAATCCCTATCCCCTCTGATTTCCTTTGATGTTAAGCAGGCAACCAAGGAGGTTGTTCAATTAGAGGGTGATAGTTTCTATAAAACCCAATATGACATTGCCATTCCCAATGTGGAAAACGATATTGTTGAGGTTGTATCGCCAAAGGATGCTTTGGAGGGTGTGTTTGCCCAGCACGAAGAGGAAACACCAGAGCAAGAGCCTGTCGAGATACCGTTTAAGGATGTGGAGGAGGAGCCTTTAAGGCCTTCAGGTGGCCATGCGGGTGTTTCTTCAGCCGAGGCGCCGAAAAACTTAGACCTGATTATGGATATAGACTTAGATGTCAAGATCAGAATAGGCCAGAAGAATATGCTCATTAAGGACATACTCGATCTAAAGGATGGCTCAATTATAGAGCTTGATAAGAACATAGAAGAACCCATGGATATACTGGTTAACGGCAAGGTTGTGGCTCAGGGGATTGTGGTTGTTGTTGGTGGTAAGTTTGGTGTGAAGATAACGCATATAGAGACAAGGGAAGAAAGGATAAAGTCTTTGGGTGAGTAATTATGGAGATACCAAAACCCGATGTATGCAGGGTTGGCTTTGGTCAGCCGACGGAAGAGGAAGAAAGAAAGATCAAAGAGATTCTAAGGATGAAGACCATAGCCGTTGTGGGCATAAGCCCTAAGGATACAAGGCCAAGCAACGATGTTGCTCGGTATATGTTAAACCATGGATACGACATTATACCCATAAGGCCTGCGATTACTCAGATATTGGGTCTTAAGTGCTATAAAGATTTGGAGAGTATAGATAGACCTGTGGATGTGGTTGATGTGTTTAGAAAATCGGAATACTGCCCAGAGATAGCAAGAAAAGCCGTAAAGATAGGGGCAAAGGCCTTGTGGTTGCAGGAGGGGATTGTATCTGAGGAGGCTAAAAGAATAGCAGAGGAAGCCGGCCTTTTGGTTGTTATGGATTATTGCCTGAAAAAGGCGCATCAAAAATACGCTGAGGAGCTATAGTGGATAAGTTTGTTATAGAAGGACCGACTAAACTAAAAGGGGAGGCCTATATAAGCGGTTCAAAGAACGCCTCGCTCCCCATGATGGCTGCGGCCATCCTAACATCTGAACCTGTGGTTTTGAGCAATGTTCCAAGATTAAAAGACATAGACACCATGTGCAAGCTCTTGGTTAGACTCAACTGCAGGTGCGAGCGCAAGGAAAACAACGATCTTGTTATAGATTGCTCCTCTATAAACTCGGATTTTGCTCCGTATGAGCTTGTGAAGACCATGAGGGCATCTATTCTGGTCTTTGGCCCGCTCCTTGCCCGCTTAAGGAGCGCCCATGTATCGCTGCCTGGAGGTTGTGCTATAGGTGTAAGGCCTGTAAATCTCCACATAGCGGCCATGAAGAACATGGGGGCATCTGTGGAGATAGAGGAGGGCTATATAGTCGCAAGGAGCGATGATGGCTTAAAGGGTGAGAAGATCTATTTTGATATACCCACAGTAACAGGCACGGAGAATGTTTTGATGGCTGCATCCTTAGCCAGGGGCAGAACCGTTATTAAGAATGCAGCAAAGGAGCCTGAGGTTGTGGATTTAGCAAGGATGTTAAAGGCCATGGGTGCTAAAATTACAGGTGAAGGCGAAAGCACCATAGAGGTGGAGGGTGTCGATAGGCTGAAGGGTGTGAATTATAGGGTGATGAACGACAGGATAGAGGCTGGCACATTCATGTGTGCTGCACTGATTACCGGTTCTGCCATAGAACTTGTGAATGCTCCTTTGTATGCCATGGATGCTATCGTGGATAAGTTTGTTGAGGTTGGCGGTGTTATAAGGAATATCGATGATAACAGGATCGAGGTAAAAGGAAATGCTTTAAACCCAATCTCCATAAAGACAGCGGTCTATCCCGGCTTTCCAACGGATATGCAGGCTCAGTTTATGGCCGTTTTGACGCTTGCCAATGGCACAAGCATCATTGAGGAGACCATCTTTGAGAATAGGTTTATGCATGTTGCAGAGCTGATCAGGCTCGGTGCGAATATAATTATATCCGGCAATAGGGCTGTTATTGAGGGGGTTGATAGGCTGATAGGTGCAACGGTGATGGCAACCGATTTGAGGGCCAGCGCCAGTTTGGTGTTGGCTGGATTGGCAGCCGAGGGCAGGACAGAGGTGTTGAGGATTTACCATCTGGATAGGGGGTATGAATCGTTGGAGAAGAAACTATCGTCCCTTGGGGCGAACATAGAGAGGCTAAAGCAGTGATTACCATAGCACTTCCTAAAGGGAGGCTGATGGAGGAATCCATAGAGATATTGAAAAACTCCGGTATAGAGGTTGAGACCCCCACATCGAGGAGGCTGTTTTTCTTTGATAAGGGCAATAGGTATAGATTTTTGATTGTCAGAGCCCAGGATGTGGCCACCTATGTTGAGCATAATGCCGCAGATTTGGGCATAGTGGGCAAGGATGTATTGAATGAATCGAAACCGGATGTTTTTGAGCTGTTGGATCTTGGTATTGGCTATTGCAGGATGGTTGTGGCAGGGAGGGATAATGAATGTCTGCATAAGAAGAACTCCTCTGTTAGGGTTGCAACCAAGTTTGTCAACATAGCCAAGGAGCACTTCCTTAAGAAGGGGATAAATGCAGAGATAATAAAGCTGTATGGCTCCATAGAGCTTGCCCCCATCTTAGGTATTGCCGATTGCATTGTGGATATAGTCTCAACCGGTAAAACGCTTAAGGAAAATGGCCTGTCTATTATAGAGGAGATATTTGAGTCCACAGCGATTCTGGTTTCAAACAGGATCAGCTATTACACCAAGAATCCAAAAATAAGGGAATTTTTAGAGCACATAAGATGAAATCCCTTATCGATATAATCAACTTTTATAAGGATATAGGTGTTGAATATATGAAACCCTTAAAAATAAGTTCAAAGGAAGAGGAATTTGAAAAGCTCAAAGAGAAGGCCCTTAACTGTAGGGGGTGTGAGCTTTATAAAACAAGAACCAATGTGGTTTTTGGTGAGGGCAATATAAACGCCTCTTTGATGTTTGTAGGTGAGGCACCTGGAAGGGATGAGGATCTAAAGGGCAGGCCGTTTGTGGGCAGGGCGGGGAGGCTTTTGAGGGATATACTCAAGGATGTCGGTATAGATGCATCCGATATATATATAGCCAACTGCCTGAAATGCAGGCCACCCAACAACAGGGACCCTCAGGCGGATGAATTGATAGCCTGTTTTGGGTTCTTAAAGGAACAGATCCGCCTGATATCGCCAAAGGTGATTGCCACCCTGGGCAGGTATTCCACATATGAGCTAACAAATCAGAAAGGAGCTATGGGGACATTGAGGGGCAGGGTGTTTAGCTATGGAGCGATAAAGGTGGTGCCGCTCTATCATCCGGCCTATCTTTTAAGGAACCCCAATGCGGTCGATGTGTTCATAGAAGATTTAAGGATGGTTAAGCGGTTATTGGAACAATGAGGGGATTTGTATTCTCTCTTTTGTTTTTGTTTCTTCTTCATAGTGTATCGTTTGCTATAGATATCGTGTTTGTTGCCCCTATGAAGGGTGAGTTTTCTTCGTATTCAAGGCAGATGTATAACGGCCTTAAGCTGTCGCTACCTGCCGGTATTTCTATCTCTGAGATAGACGAGCTTAATGAGGATTTTGTTGATGCGGTTGCAGCAAAAAATCCGAAGGTCATAATAGGGCCATTCTTTAAGGGCGATGTGGACAACCTGACAGAGACCTTTTGTTCCAAACCGGTTTTGGTTTTGTTGCCGTTTGCCAAGCAGGATACCCCCTGCCCCAATGTGTTCCATTACGGTTTTGATCCGCTATCTGCAGCATCTCAGCTTGCCCAGCAGGTCTGCAGCCTGCCCATAGGCAGTGTGATTTCCTTCTATGGTATGGATAGGTTGAGCCAAAAGGAGCATGATGTTTTTATAGATAGCCTGAATAGGTGCGGCGGCGTTGATGTTGAAAGCTACGGTTTACCTTCTTTTGTAAATCTTCTGGGGAGTGTTATCAAGGAGGCCTTTGATATTAGGAAGATAAATAGAATCGGTGGCCTGACAGAGAAGAAGATCTTTCAGCAGGAGGTTGAACCAGATAGGGTTGTTATTTTTGCGCCGCCTAAGGTTATGGTTAATTTTTTGAGCATGGTGGATTATTACGATGTCAAAAGCGGTGGTATTTTGGGGCTTACAACCCAGATGACGCCTGGCTTTGCAAGGCTAAACGCAACGGCAACAAGGGGTGTTAGGTTGATGTTTCCTTATTTTCTCTGCAATAAGGATGACTTGAACAAGGGGTTTGTGGATCAATACAGAAAGATGTTCTTTGAAGACCCCACTCAATTCTCGGCGTTGGGTTTTGATATAGGCAATATACTGCTGCAGCTGTTTGCCGGAAAGAACATAAAGGAGCTTGCCGATCAGAAGCTCGTTATGGGCAAGCTGCTCTTCTTTAGTGATGATAATAACGGTGTGATTGACTATCCAATATTCGATGCAAATGAGGTGAGGTTGTGTGCAAAACAGACATCAAACAGATAGATGTAAAGACGCAGAGTCCCTATGCCGTTTATGTTGGGGATGGAATCAAAGGCTTTGTAAAGGAGAAGCTTTTAGATAGGGTAAACTTTGTGATTACAGATAGCAATGTATTTTCTCATCATAAGGATTACATAGAGGATTTGGCTAAGGATGTTTTTGTTCTGCCTGCAGGTGAGAAGAGCAAGAACTATAATGAGTTGTTGAGGATCTATGATTTTCTGATTGAAAAAGGGGCGGATAGGTATTCCCGGCTGATCTGTGTTGGCGGGGGCGTGGTTGGTGATATAGGCGGGTTTGCCTCAAGCACATACATGAGGGGTATCGGTCTTGTTCATCTGCCCACATCACTGCTTGCCATGGTTGATAGCTCCATAGGCGGAAAGACTGCTATTAATTATAAGAATTACAAGAACATCATTGGCAGCTTCTATCAGCCCGAGGGGGTGTTTGTGGATATAGACTTTTTAAAGACGCTGCCGGAAAGGGAATATATATCGGCTTTTGCTGAGGTGATAAAATACGGCATTATCAGGGATAGGGAGTTGTTTGAGTTTCTTTGTGCCAATGTGGATGCGATTAAATCCAAGGATAAGAGGGTTTTGAGGCTGGTTATTGAAAAAAGCATAAAGAACAAGGTGGAGATAGTTGAGGAGGACGAGAAGGAAAAGGGGGTTAGGGCCATTTTGAATTTTGGGCACACCTTTGCCCACGCCATAGAGGGCATAACCGATTATGGTGTCTATCTCCACGGTGAGGCTGTGGCTATAGGTATGGTTATGGCATTGGGCCTATCCAGAAGATTGGATCTGATAGATGAGGAGGTCGTTGAAGGGCTAAAGCAACTCCTTCTAAGGATCGGTTTGCCATACAGGCTGGATATAGATGTTGACCCTGAGGCTATGTATGAAATTATGCTTAAGGATAAGAAAAATAAGGAATCCGCCCTGCGTTTTGTCTTGACAAGGGGGGTGGGTAATTCTATAATCAGCAGCGGTATTGCTAAGGAAGTAATTATGGATGCTATAAATGAAGGCAGGTAAGAGGTTGCTGTCCAAACTCCAATCTTACTATAGCAAGAGGAGGCAGAGAAGCCTTTATTTTTATCCCATTGCGCTTTTGTATCACTGTAACAGGGAGAAGGATAAGGCTTACCAGACATTGATTGACGGTCTTCAGTTCTATCCACGATACGCTTTAGCCTTAACAAAGGTGGGCGAGATTCTTTATGAGGACGGCAGTTATGAGTCTGCGCTTGCCTATCTTGAGACGGCCGTGAACATACAAAAGACAAACATAAAGGCCTTGAGGCTTTTAGCAGAGACATACGAGAAGCTATCGAGGTTTGATGAGGCATTGCAAACATATGAGAAGTTGTCTATGCTTCAGCCGGACGATTGGGTCAAGGGTAAGCTTTTAGAACTTGCAGCCAAGGTTAAGCCTGGTGAGGATAAGCTTGAGGAGATTGTGGAGGAGTTGGAAGACGACAGCCAAAAGATCCCGACGATAGAGCTTGATGAGGATACACCTGAGCCGGAGGAGGTTTTAGTTGTCGAGGATGCCCTTAAGGACGAGGAATCCGAGGATGAAGAAGAAGAGGAAGAGGCGACAATCACAATGGCTAAGCTCTATGAGAAGCAGGGGTATATCGACGATGCTATCAAGATTTACAAGAAGATAATAGAGAAGGAGCCGGATAATGTTGAGGCCAAGGAGGCCCTGGAGGGGCTTTTGTCCAAGAGTGGTTTAAAGAATGAAGGTGGCAGTGATGCGTAAATTGTTTTTGTTTGTCTTTTTGGTTGTGGTTTTGAGTTCATGCTCACTCCTTAAAGGGATTGGTTTTAGAAGCTATGAGAATGACTATACCAAGCTATTGAAAAAAAAGACGAGGGATTTTGTTTTATATAGGGATTTTTCCACTATAGCCAGGCTTAAGGTAACCCATTTTGATAAAACCCTGTTTACCTATTACATAAAAGCCATATCGTATAACCCATCGGATGAGAGGTTTTTGCCGTATCTAAATGAGTTTAATCAATACGATATATACTATGTGGCCTTCTATACGCCCGATTTGGACATAAACAACCTTGCTGATAAGGATTCATTTTGGAATGTTTATCTGTCTGCATGTGGCGATGTGCTTAGGCCTGTATCTATATCCAGCATAGATTCGAACGATTGGCGCAGTAATTGGTTGACCTCTGTGAATATGGAAAGATGGGCCAAGGAGTATGTGATAAAGTTTAAGAGGGTTTCATGTAATAGGAAGGTACTTGCATTTTCCTCGTTTTTAGGCACCGCCTCTGTAATATTCGAAGGCGATGTGAACAAAAATAAATAGAGTTGGTAGGAGGTTTTGATGGCAAGGATTCTTAAGAAAGAGCAGTGGAGCGATACGATTTTCTCCATGCTTATCGAAGCCAAGGATGTTGCTAAAGCATCCAAGGCTGGTCAGTTTATAATCCTGATACCGAAGGAGCATGGAGAGAGGGTTCCCTTGACGATTGCAGATTCCTCAAAAGATGAGGGATGGGTTCAGATTGTTTTCCAGGTTGTGGGTAAGAGCACATTGGAGCTTTCAAAGATGAGCGAGGGTGAAGAGCTATACTCCTTTGTTGGTCCTTTGGGTATGCCTTCTGAGGTTGAAAAGTTCCCTGGCAAGGTTGTTATGATCGGCGGTGGTATAGGAATAGCACCAATTCATCCTATAGCCAAGACGCTTAAGGAGATGGGTAACCATGTTATCTCCATCATAGGCGCCAGAACGGCCGATCTATTGATCATGGAAGATAAGATGAAAGAGGCATCAACGGAGCTTATCATTGCAACGGATGACGGCAGTAAGGGTAAGAAGGGATTTGTTAACATGGTGCTTGAAGAGCTGTTGGCCACAGAGGCAGACAGTGTGGACAGGATTTGGGCAATAGGCCCCCCAATCATGATGAAGGCCTGTGTTGAGTCTGCCAAGAAGTTCAACAAGCCCATAATCGTTTCATTAAACCCAATAATGGTTGACGGAACGGGAATGTGCGGTGCATGTAGGGTTACCGTTGGTGGTGAAACCAAGTTTGCCTGCGTTGATGGGCCTGAGTTTGACGGGGCTTTGGTTGATTTCGATGAGCTTATGGCAAGACAGAGACAGTACAAGGAAGAGGAGCAGAAGGCTTTAGAGCTTTATAAAGCAAAGGAGGGTATAGCATAATGGCTGAGAGGATAAAACCTGCTGAGAAGTTTAAGAGGGATAGGGTTCCCATGAGGGAACAGGATCCAAAGGAGAGGATCAAGAATTTCAATGAGGTTCCTTACGGATATAGCTTGGAAGAGGCCATAAAGGAGGCCCAGAGGTGTTTACAGTGTAAGCCCGCAGCATGTGTTGAGGGTTGTCCTGCAGATGTTCATATACCCCAGTTTATCGATAAGATAATCGATGAGGATATAGAGGGGGCATTCAAGGAGATCAAGATAACAAACGCATTGCCTGCTGTATGTGGAAGGGTTTGTCCGCAGGAGGAGCAGTGCGAGGGTGCCTGTGTAATGAATAAGAAGGGCAAGCCCATCGCTATCGGAAGGCTCGAGAGATTCGTTGCCGATTGGGCAAGGGAGCACGGTATCGTTGATGAGGATATAGATGAGTCCCAGAAGAAGTCCAAGAAGGTTGCGATAGTGGGTTCTGGCCCTGCAGGCTTGGCTTGCGCGGCCGATTTGGCCAAGCTGGGATACGATGTTACGGTATTTGAGGCTCTCCATAAGCCCGGTGGCGTTTTGATTTACGGAATTCCAGAGTTCAGGCTGCCTAAATCCATCGTTAATTACGAGGTTGAGCAGATCAAGAAGATGGGTGTTAAGATATACACAGATTATGTTATCGGCTATATCAAGACGGTGGATGAGCTTGTTGAGGAGTACGATGCTGTGTTTTTGGCAAACGGCGCTGGTGCTCCATCGTTCTTGGGCATACCTGGTGAGAACCTAAACGGTGTTTACTCTGCAAGTGAGTTTTTGACCAGGTCCAACCTCATGAGGGCTTTTGACTTCCCTGAGTATGATACACCCATCAAGGTGGGCAAGAGGGTCGTTGTAATCGGCGGTGGAAATGTTGCTATGGATGCTGTAAGAACGGCAAAGAGGTTGGGTGCAGAAGAGGCCATAATTGTTTACAGAAGGAGCAGGGCAGAGATGCCTGCAAGGGCTGAGGAGATAGAGCATGCAGAGGCCGAGGGCATCAGATTTGAGCTTTTGACCAACCCTGTTAGGGTTGTAGGTGATGAGAACGGCAATGTTAAGGGTCTTGAGTGCGTCAGGATGGAGCTTGGTGAACCGGATGAGTCCGGCAGAAGGAGACCTGTTCCTATAGAGGGCTCTAACTTCATCATGGATGTGGATAATGTGATAATAGCCATCGGACAGAATGCAAACCCGATCGTTGCAAGGAGTGCAACAGGCGTTGAGACAAACAAGTGGGGCTATTTTATTGCCGATAAGGAGACGGGTAAGACAACACATCCAAAGGTATGGGCTGGTGGCGATATAGTCACCGGTGCTGCTACGGTTATTTTGGCTGTTGGAGCCGGCAAGAAGGCAGCAAAGTCTATACACGAGACGCTCTCGGCTCAATAGTTTAGAGGTTTAGAAAATCAAGGGGGTGTTAGACTATATTTAGTCTGACACCCTTTAGTTGTATATGAGTTAATTAGGTTTTTAATTAGGGCTTAGTTCTATATATTTTTTGTGATTGACATGGTTTTTGTTTGGTGTAAAATTCAAACTGGCCTTATGGAAAATAATGGAAAGGGGGTCGGAGTATGACTCAATGGCTTATAGCATTTATCTCGATTATCTTGCTATTTGTGATCTTTGGCGCAATGTTGGCCATTTCTAAGTATCTCGCCCCCAAGGAATACTACCCTGAAAAGTTTGACCTCTATGAGTGCGGTTATCCGATGCTCAGCGAGATGAGACACCTCAATATTCGCTTCTATATCATAGCTATCATGTTTACGCTGTTTGATATAGAAGCGGTCTTTATGTACCCATGGGCGGTCGACTTTAAGGGTTTAGGTATTCTTGGGGTCATCGAGATGGGTTTGTTTGTCGTAATGGTGTTTGTTGGTTGGATTTACGCTTATAAGAAAGGAGCGTTAGAATGGGAGTAGAGAATCCTTGGATAACCACGAAACTGGACAAGCTTGTTAGTTGGGCCAGGTATTCATCGCTATGGCCAATGACATTCGGTCTTGCCTGCTGTGCTATCGAGATGATGGCAACAGGTGCATCTCGTTTTGATCTCGACAGATTTGGCGTTGTCTTCAGGGCATCACCAAGGCACGCCGACATCATGATAATAGCTGGAACCTTGACCAAGAAGATGGCCATAGCTGCAAGGAAGGTTTACGATCAGATGCCTCATCCCAAGTGGGTTATATCCATGGGTTCATGCGCAAACACGGGTGGAATGTTTGACACCTATAGCGTTGTGCAGGGTGTCGATACGATCATGCCTGTGGATGTGTATGTGCCTGGATGTCCTCCAAGACCAGAGGGGTTGCTCTATGGCATTATGAAGTTGCAGGAGAAAATAAGAAGAGAAGGCTCAATGAAAGCTTAAGAAAAGGAGAGTCTTATGACTAACGAGGAGTTGTTTGAGAGGATACAGTCGAAGTTTGGTGAATACATCATTGAGCATGATACATTCAGGGATGAGCTATCGGTTACAATAAAGAAGGAAAAGCTCCATGAGCTTATGCAGTTTTTACACGATGATAGCGAGCTAAGGTTTGATTATTTGGTTATGATGACTGCTGTGGATTTTCCAGAAAGGGAAGAGAGGTTTGATTTGGTCTATGAGCTTAGATCCATTCCCTATAAGATGATAATGAGGGTAAAGACCAGAACAAAAGAGGATGAACCGGTTGACAGCGTTTGTGATATCTGGCATTCGGCCAACTGGGATGAGAGGGAAACATACGATATGTTCGGCATTAAGTTCAACAACCATCCAGATTTGAGAAGGATCTTGATGCCGGAGGATTGGGAGGGTTATCCTTTGAGGAAGGATTATCCTTTGAAGGGTAAACCAGAAGACGATATATGGCTGGATAAGCACCTCCCTGAAGGACAGATTAAAAAGCCCAGACACACAAGGATGCCTTAATAAGGAGTATAGAACATGAATGAAACTTATCAGGTGAAGAATGAGAGAGAGGTTATAATCAATGTTGGTCCTCAGCATCCGGCCACCCACGGTGTTTTGAGGTATGTGGTTAAGCTGGATGGTGAGAGGATCGTTGACTCCGACCCCCAGGTAGGTTTTTTGCATAGGGGTATTGAGAAGCTTGCAGAAAACATGACCTATCAGCAGTTCAACCCCTATACGGATAGGCTTGACTATCTTGCAGCCATGAACAACAACTTGGCTTATGTTATGGCCGTTGAGAAGCTCCTTGGGATCGATAAGGAGATCCCTGAAAGGGCTCAATACATCAGGGTCATAATGGCCGAGTTGGGCAGGATTGCTTCCCATCTTGTTTGGCTTGCAACGCACGCCTTGGATATTGGCGCCATGACGGTGTTCTTATACTGCTTCAGGGAGAGGGAGTATATCCTTGATATGTATGAGATGGCCTGCGGAAACAGGCTGACTTACAACTACATAAGGATAGGCGGTGTTGCAAGGGATCTGCCCAATGGGTTCATGGATAGGTTGAAAGAGTTTGTTAAGCTCTTCCCCAAGAAGGTTAAGGAGTACCATACGCTTTTGAGCAAAAACAGGATATGGCTAAAAAGGACAAAGGATGTCGGTTATATCTCAAAGGAGGATGCCATAAATTACGGCATAGCCGGTCCTTGCACAAGGGGAAGTGGAGTTGATTGGGATCTAAGAAGGGATGTGCCCTATGCTGTATATCCGGAGCTGAACTTTGAGGTGCCGGTATACGATGAGGGTGATGTGTATGCACGATACCTTGTCAGAATGGATGAGATGGTCCAATCCAACAAGATACTTGAGCAGTGCATTGAGAAGATGCCATCTGGTCCGGCTATGATAGATAAGCCTGAGTATGTATGGGAGCCTAAAGAGAGGCTTATGATGCACAACTATGCCTTGATGAAACACTTTGTCAAGGTGGTCAAGGGCATTAAGGCTCCTGCCGGTGAGGTTTACTTTGGCGCAGAAAACCCCAAGGGTGAGCTTGGCTTCTATATCTATTCAACGGGAGAGGGTAAGCCTTACAGGCTCAAAATCCGCTCACCGTCGTTTATCAACATCAGTGCAATGCCGAAGATGGTTCAGGGTGGCCTAATTGCGGATATTATTTCGGTAATCGGTAGTTTAGACTTCGTGTTCGGCGAATGCGATAGATAAGGGGTGTAGGAATGGCTGATACTGTAAAAATAAAAATAAACGGTAAGGAATACGAAGCGACCAAGGATGAATCCATATTGCAGGTGGCAAGGAGAAACGGCATCTATATACCGGCCATCTGCTATTCAGATAGGTTTGGCGCCATTGGTGCCTGTAGGGTCTGTGCCGTTGAGATAGTTGGCATGAAAAAGCCCATGCTCTCCTGCGCCGTTAAGGTAAAGGACGGCATGGAGGTATTGACCGATTCGGATAAGGTTAAGGAGTTTAGGGAAGGTATAGTTCAAGAGTGGGATAAGTTCCATCCTCTGCAATGCGGTGTCTGCGACAAGAGTGGTGAATGCGACCTGCAGGATGTAAACTATTACTTGAATATCACCAGTAACCCAAAAGAGGAAGAGGCCGATCCTTTAAGTGTGCCGAACAAGTCCATACACTATGAGTGGAGAATAATCCATCACGATGCCAACCTCTGTATAGCCTGCCGCCGCTGTGTTACCATCTGTGATAAGGTGGTTAACTTTGGCATCCTGGCTATGGTTAAAAAGGAATGGGGCGGCAGAGAGGTCGACACAAAGGACGGCAAGCCGCTTGAGTGTGAATTCTGCGGTCAGTGCGTAAGCATCTGTCCAACGGGCGCTATGAGTAGCAAGTTGTTTAAGTACAAGGCACGCCCGTGGGAGATGGAAAAGGTCAGGACCACCTGTCAGTTCTGCGCATCCGGCTGTCAGATGGATTTGAATGTTAAGGACAATAAAGTATTGAGGGTGACAAGCGAGGATGATACACCCAACATGGCCAACCTCTGTAATTTAGGAAGGTTTAACTATTCGGTTGTTGAACAGAAGAACCTTGTTTTCGATGCCTATGTAAAGGGTAGAAAGACCTCATACGATAGTGCTGTTGCAGAGGCTGTAAGGGTTTTGAAATCTGCAGATAACGATAAGGTGGCTGCTATCTGCGGAAGCAGGGGCACAGTTGAGGATGAGTATGCTGTTAAGATATTTATGAACAACGCCGTAAAGAACAACAACATCGATGCGGCAGCATCAACCCACCTGACAAAGCTTTATAGGTATTTACCGAAGGGTGTGGCGCCGTTTAACAATGTAAGGGATATGGAAGAGTGTGATGTGATCTTTGCCTTCGGCGGTGATGTCGCAAATGAGATGCCACGCCTGGATTGGCAGATTACAAGGAATGTTAAGCTATTGAAGAAGTCCAAGCTTGTGAGCGCCTATTGGAGGGATACCAAGATTGATACCCTGGGCAGCATAGCCTTAAGGTATGAGGCAGGCGATGAGGTTAAGTTCCTTTTGAGCCTGTTTGGCGCTTTATCGCAGGCATTAGGCGTTAATGCCGATATTTCAGATGGCAGCTATGAGATAGCAGAGGATGCTGTTAAGGCTTTGGCAGAGGCCAATAAGATTGCCTTTGTTGTGGGTCAGGAGGCTTTGGAGAGGCCGTTTGAAGAGGATGTAGCCAAAGCTTTGGCCAACCTGATGTTGCTGTTTGGTGAGAAGGTTAAACTCTATGTATCGAGCAAGTACAACAACGCATACGGCTCTTTGTATGCCGGTGTTGCAAGCGGCTTTGATGTTTATGGTAAAAGGTCAGAGGGTGATTTCTCCATCTATAATCTCAAAAATCTAATACAGGAAGGCAAGATAAAGACCCTCCTGCTTATGAATGCCGACCTGTTTGAGTTGATGAGCGATGAGGATGCCGCATTTGTATTTGAGAATACCAGTGTTGTATCCATTCAGACATACATGTCTGAGACGGCAAAGCGTGCCGATGTTGTCTTGCCTGCTGCAACATTTGCCGGTGTTGATGGACACTTTGTAAACATAGAGGGCAAGCTCAACAAGGTAAAGAAGGCCTTATCAGAAGCCAACAAGCCGGCATGGAGGGTATTGGCCGATGTATCCTCCCATTACGGTTATAACTTGCCTTCCGGCATGATAGAGGATTTGATAAACAAGGGTTCATTTGAGCTTGAAGGGGAGCTTGCCGGCTTTGTAAAGGTTGATGCAAATAGCACTTCCTTTGGCGATGGGCTTAAGGGTGTTCTGGTTTACTCCAAGTTTAGATCGGGAATCTTCTCATCTTTCGGAGAGGGAGCCTATATCGCATCGCCTGAGGCTGTTGCGGAGTTGAACCCTGAGGATGCAGAGGGCTTAGGGGTTGCAGACGGCGATGCAGTCAAGATAGAGGGCATCGGTGGTGTGTCGTTGAAGGTCAGGATAGATGAGAAGATGCCAAAGGGCGTTGTGAGTGTTCCGCTATGGTATGAGGGCGTAAACGGTTATAATTTGAGTGGTTCGTTTAATAACCTATTTAGCGCAAAAATTACGAAGGGTGAGTAGCCATGGAAGTATTGATAGCAATAGTAAAACTGGTTGTGGTTGTTACTGTTTTGAGTGTCTATGTTATGTATGCAACCTGGTATGAGAGGAAGGTTATAGGACACATGCAGCAGAGGATAGGGCCCAAGAGGGTTGGTCCTTATGGACTCTTGCAGCCTATAGCAGACACCATTAAGAGCTTCTGGAAAGAGGATGTTATACCGGATAGGGCGGATAAGCCGCTATTCTGGGTAGCTCCTATGATTGCTGCATCCTTGCCATTTGCTGCTGCGGTTGCCATTCCGTTTGGACCACCAATTCATCTGGCAAACGGTAAGGTGTTTTACTTAAGCGTGTTCCATTCCAAGATAGACATACTTTACATATTAGCTATGTTGGGATTGGCATCCTTTGGTGTTCTAACCGCAGGTATCGCATCCGGTGGTTCAAAATACTCCATGGTTGGATCCCAGAGGGAGGCTGCTCAGGTTGTAAGCTATGAGGCTATATTGGCGTTGGCTCTATTAAACCCCATATTGATGGCTCACTCATTGGATCTAACAGAGATAGTTGAGGCGCAGAAGCACCTTTGGTTTGTTTTCTATCAGCCATTTGCCTTTGTGGCCTTTGTTATAGCCATGATTGCTGCAACAGCGAGGGTTCCGTTCGATTTGCCTGAGGCAGAGCCTGAGCTTGTTGCTGGTCATATGACGGAGTTTTCCGGTCTTAAGATGGGTATGTTCTTCTTCGGGCAGTATGTTACGATCTTTGTCGTTTCTGCTTTAGCTTCGATAGTATTTTTGGGTGGCTGGAGCGGTCCTGTATTGCCCGGTTTTGTCTGGTATTGGATTAAGATCTTGGCATTCATCTTTATGTTTACATGGTTCTGGGGTACCTTCCCAAGGTACAGATACGATCAGTTGATGGATATAGCTTGGAAAGCTCTATTGCCTTTGATGGTATTGAATATACTCTGGACAGGCTTTGCATTGGCAATAGGTCTACCCGTTTATTAGGAGGAAGGTGCAATGTTATTTAACGATTTACGAAAGGGTTTGGCGGTTACCATAAAGTATCTGTTTACAAAACCGGTTACATGCCAGTATCCGAACGAGAGGCTTGAGGTTCCAGAGAGGGGCAGATGGTTGCACGCCTTAGAGACATTCGAGGATAGTGGCAAGATCAAGTGTATAGATTGCGGCTTATGCGAGAGGGTTTGTCCGTCTAAGTGCATAAAGATTACACCTGTGGAGAACGAGGATCACACCAAGAACGCCGCTGAATACGAGATCGATCTGGGCAGGTGTCTCTTCTGCGGTCTGTGCGTGGAGGTGTGTCCTGAGCTGGCATTAAGCATGACGGACAAATACGAGCTTGCGGAGTATGACAGGGAGAAGTTTATTTACACAAAAGAACAACTGTTAAACTCAAAAAGTAAAGAAGGGTGATAGAAATGGAAGCGATCGTATTTTACATTATAGCGATTATAACCGTAGGCGGTGCCCTGGGTGTGTTGTTGAGCAAAAACCCATACAGGGCAGCACTGTTTATGGTTCTTACCTTCTTTGGAATAGCTGGCCTGTTTGTAATGCTGCATGCCCAGTTTAACGCCATGTTGCAGCTGATAGTCTATGCTGGTGCTATAGCTGTTATGATTACCCTGACCATGATGGTTATGAACAGGCGCACGCTGGAGGGTCTTAAGAGGTTTAATCCGCAGTGGTATTGGCCTGCGCTGATCGGTGCTGGTCTTGTTGCGGATTTGGGTTTGCTTGCCTATAAGTTCAGGATCGATTTAAGCAATGCAGGGAAGAACCTCGCCATGGACGGTAGCAATACCAAGCTCATCGGTGAGGTGTTGTTTAAACAGTATCTGTTGCCGTTTGAGGTAACCGCTATCATCCTGCTGGTTGCTCTTCTGGGTGCGGTTGTGCTTACAAAGAGGGATATAAAGTAAGGGGGTATCTATGTTAACTCAATACATGATTGTATCTGCATTGCTGATTGCCATAGGCGCAACAGGCGTTATGATTAGAAGGAATTTTATGATCGTGCTTATGTCGCTTGAGGTTATGATAAATGGAGCGGGTCTGTTGCTCATTGCCATGTCTTACTATATTGGCAATGTTTCAGGCCAGGTGATGTTTCTATTTGTGGCGGCTGTGGCTGCTTCTGAGACGGCTGTGGGGTTGGCTATTGCTGTTATGATGTATAAGAAAAAGAAGAGTGTTGATATCAACGACTTCTCAATCTTAAGAAAGTGAGAGGGGAAGAGAAATGAAAGTGATATTGCTGTTCGTTGTATTGACGCCTCTTATAGGTTTTCTTATCAACGGTATCTTTGGTAAGTGGACAAAACCTATTGCAGGCGTTATAGCTGCTACGGCTTTAGGAATCTCGTTTATATTGGGTCTGTTCCCAATAATCTCCGTCTTGAAGGGGCACATAGTTGAGTACACATACTTCACATGGCTGCCCTTCAAAGGGGTTACGGTTCCGTTTGGATTGAGGGTTGATTATGTCTCTGCAGTGATGCTCTTTGTCGTTACCTTTGTTTCGTGGATGATTCACATCTATTCAAACGGCTATATGAAGGGCGACAGGGGCTATGCACGCTATTTTGCCTATCTCAACCTGTTCGTCACAGCAATGCTCATCCTTATTCTGGGCAACAACTATCTGTTGATGTTTGTGGGTTGGGAAGGCGTCGGTTTGGCATCCTATCTGTTGATTGGTTTCTGGTATGAGAAGGATACGGCTGCAGATGCAGGTGAGAAGGCCTTTGTTGTAAACAGGATAGGTGATGCTGGATTCATTATCGGCGTTCTGTTCTTGATTCATTACTTTGGCAGTGTTACCTATACGGATGTGTTTCCAAGGGCTGAGGAGGTTTTGGGTTTTGGCTCAACTGCAGCAACGATAATCGGTTTGGCACTCTTTTTAGGTGCTGTTGGTAAATCTGCTCAGTTCCCGCTGTATATATGGTTGACCGATGCTATGGAGGGTCCGACACCTGTTTCATCCTTGATTCACGCAGCAACAATGGTTACAGCCGGTGTCTATATGGTTGCAAGGTCAAACGCCATTTTCTCCTTAACCCCCGTGGCTCAAGAGGTTGTTGCAAGCGTTGGCGCCTTTACAGCGTTCTATGCAGCCACAATGGCTTTGACGCATAAGGATATTAAAAGGATTCTTGCATACTCGACACTATCCCAGCTGGGATACATGTTTATAGGTGTTGGTGTTGGTGCTTACTGGACCGGTATGTTCCACCTGATGACCCATGCGTTCTTTAAAGGTCTCCTCTTCTTGGGAGCCGGTGCTGTTATGCACTCCATGAGGGGTCTGCTTTCCATAGACCTTATGGGTAACTTGAAAAAATACATGCCACAAACGGCTATCTTGATGGTTATAGCATCACTGGCTATATCGGGTATTCCCCCGTTTGCCGGTTTCTTCTCAAAAGACGCCATATTGGCAAGTGCCCTTGAGATGGGGCATCCGTTCATCTGGATAGTGGGTGAGATTACAGCATTCATGACGGCATTCTATATGTTTAGGTTTGTCTTTAGCGTGTTCTATGGTGAGGAGAAGGTTGAGGGATTGTATCACGATTTACATACGCATGAGGCACCCCCTGTAATGACCATACCTATGTGGGTTTTGGGTCTCCTTTCAATTGTTGGTGGTTGGGTAGGTCTTCATATAGGTGGTCATATACCGTTTGAGTGGTTTGTCACCCATACTGCTCCAACTACTGAGGTTGCCCACGAGGCCCATTATTCAGAGGTCCTCCTGATGGGTATATCCGTCACTATGGGTCTTGCAGGTATCTTTACAGCCTGGGCTATATACATCAAAAAGATCATTACAGCAGAGAAGATTGCAAGCATGTTCAAGCCCATCTATACGCTCCTTGCTAACACATACTATGTCGATGAGTTCGTGTATTGCTGCATAGTAAAGCCGTTCTGGTGGGTATCCACTAACTTCCTGTGGAAGATTGTGGATGTCATTATGATAGATAAAGGAATGGTCGATGGAGCAGGCTGGATTGCAGGTAGGGTTGGAAAGGGCTTAAGACTGCTCCAGACGGGGTTTGTGAATAACTATGCTTACTGGATTAGTCTGGGAATCATTGTGTTAAGCGGTTGGTATCTTGTTAAAATTATTTAGTTAAGGAGTTGGGCTATGGATATGAATCAACTGCATTTTCCGATATTAACAACGATAACCTTTCTTCCGCTTGTAGGTGCGTTTATAGTTGCACTAATTAGCGAGAAGAATGAGAACCTCATAAAGTATGTTACCTTCGGTTTCCTGGTGCTGGATTTTATTATCTCTCTGCCGCTGTTCTTCTATTTTGATCCGACAACCTATCACATGCAGTTTGTGGAGAGGGTTCCGTGGATTAAATCATTGGGCTTTCAGTATTATGTGGGCGTTGACGGTATAAGCCTGTTTTTGGTATTGCTGACCACATTCCTAACGCCCATTGCCCAGCTGTCCACCTGGAAGGCTATCGATAAGAAGGTTAAGCTGTTCAATATTGTTATACTCTTGATGCAGACCGGTATGCTCGGCGTGTTTATCTCCTTGGATGTCTTCCTGTTCTATGTTTTCTGGGAGCTTCAGCTCATACCTATGTATCTAATGATAGGAATCTGGGGTGGTCCAAACAGGGTTTTTGCAACAATGAAGTTCTTCCTCTATACCTTTGCTGGTAGTGTGTTTATGCTTGTGGCTATCATGGCTCTGTATTTCTTGCACCACAAATACACAGGCACATACACCATGGATATGGTTAAGCTCATGCAGCAGCCATTGCCACACCATCTGCAGTTGTGGCTGTTCTTGGCGTTCTTTATAGCGTTTGCCATCAAGGTTCCTATGTGGCCGTTCCACACATGGCTTCCATGGGCACATGTCGAGGCTCCAACAGCCGGTTCGGTCATCCTGGCAGGCGTATTGCTTAAGATGGGAACATACGGATTCCTAAGGTTCAACCTCCCGATGTTCCCCGACATGACACACGCCTTTGCAGTGCTTGTAATAGTTCTTTCCATAATAGGCATATTCTATGGTGCCTTCGTGGCTATGGTTCAGCCCGACATCAAAAAGCTTGTTGCTTACTCCTCTGTCTCCCACCTGGGTTATTCGATGTTGGGTATGTTTGCCTTAACGCAAACCGGCGTTGAGGGTTCTATACTTCAGATGATCAACCACGGTATTTCAACAGGCGCCTTGTTCCTTGTTGTGGGTATAGTTTATGAGAGAAGACACACAAGGCTCATTGCAGAATACGGCGGTTTGGCATACCTTGTGCCTGTGTTTGCGACCTTCTTTATGATATTCACACTTTCATCTATAGCAGTGCCCGGCACCAACGGTTTTGTGGGTGAGTTCATGATCCTGTTGGGTGCCTTCATGAGCAAACCTGTTTATGGTATTATCGTGGCCTTTGGCGGTCTCTTCTCGGCTGTCTATATGCTAACGATGTATAAGAGGGTATTCTTCAACAAGGTCACAAACCCCAAGAATTTAGGTCTTACGGATATGAATATAAGGGAGTGGCTCTATCTCATACCGTTGCTTGTATTTGTCTTCTGGATCGGTATATATCCGCAGACATTCCTTTCTAAAATGAGGGTATCGGTTGATCACTTACTTAAACAGGTAAACAGAACCACCGCAGAGGCTAATGTAAATACGACACAGATTAGCCTGACAAAGACGGTGGTGGTTAAAAAAGGCTAAAGGGGAGTGGCTATGAGTATAAGTATGGTTTACTCGTTGAAGGACTTAACAGCTATTATTCCTGAGTTGATTCTTACGGGTTTTGCCTTTGCTATCCTGTTGATAGACCTGTGGCTCCCTAAGAAGCTTAAAGCGGTAAACGGCTTGCTTGCACTGTTTGGTGTTGTTTTTGCCTTTGCTGCTGTTGTTGTTATGTATAACACAAACATGACGGCCTTTAACAATATGGTCGTGATGGATAAGGCCAGCAACTTTGCCAGCATCATCATGCTCATTACGGCGTTTGTGGCCATCATTATGAGCTTTGATTTTCTTAAAAGGGAAGATATAAACTTAGGCGAGTATTATGAGGTTTTGTTGTTCTCCCTGGTTGCGATGCAGCTTTTGGCATCCACTTATAACCTCATCGTCATGTTTATAGCCGTTGAGACGCTATCCATCGGTATGTATATCTTGACAGGATTTTTAAGAAACAAGGAAGAGAGCATCGAAGGGGCTATGAAGTATTTTATCCTGGGTTCGTTTGCATCCACCTTACTTGTATTGGGCATCGGCCTGTTTTACGGACTGTTTGGTAGTGTTGATTTAAACACAATAAAAGCCTCTTTGGCTAATGCTGATAGCTTCCATAAATGGATCTCCATCCTGGCGTTTCTGTTCGTGTTTGTGGGATTTGGTTTCAAGATCGCAGCATTCCCATTCCACTCCTGGACGCCGGATGTCTATGCATCGGCTCCAACCCCTATGAGCGCCTTTATGTCTGTGGCACCAAAAGCGGCAAGCTTTTTGGCCTTGCTGAGGTTTGTGGCTGTTGGCATGGGCCCAATAGAGGCCAACTGGACAAAGGTGTTGTGGGTTGTGGCTGTTCTTACCATGACCTTCGGTAATACGGTAGCCCTGTGGCAGAAGGATCTAAAGAGGCTTTTGGGTTATTCCTCCATTGCTCATGCAGGCTATATGCTCGTTGGAATAGTTGCAGCCAATTCCTTGGGTTACGGTGCTGTTATGTTCTATCTGTTCTCCTATGTTTTCTTAAACCTCGGTGCATTCTCCGTTGCGGAGCTTATCAGCAGGAAGGAGGACAGGGGAACCGAGATTGAAAACCTAAGGGGATTTGGGTATAAGCACCCATTGATAGCGGCATCGATGCTTATCTTTATGTTCGGTTTGGCAGGTGTTCCACCCACAGTGGGATTTGTCGGTAAATACTATCTGTTCTCTGCAGCCGTTAAGTCCCATCTGTATTGGCTGGCCATTATCGGTGTTGTGAATAGTGCCATTTCTGCTTACTTCTATTTAAACATCATCGTCACCATGTATATGAGGGGTGAAAGCGAGAGCAAGCTTGAGTTGTTCAATAGCGTTCCGGTTAAAGCGGTTGTGCTTTTGGCAGCTATTTGTGTTCTATACATTGGAATATTCCCAAGCTCCTTCTTGGATATTGCACTTGGTTCCATAGGATTCTAATGGGGATAGGGAGTCTCTCCCTTCCTCTTTTTCTTGACAAAGAAACCCCATTGTTATTATATAAGAGCAAGGAGATAAAAGGTGGAGGATATCTTTTTCAAAAGCGACAGATACATTATAGGAAACTATAAGAGGTTCAAGGTTGCCTTTGAGAGGGGAGAAGGGGTATATCTGTATGATTATAACGGCAGGGCTTATTTAGATTTTCTTGCAGGGATCGCCGTTAATGTTTTGGGTCATTCCCACAGGGTCGTTGTTGACGCCATAAAGAAGCAGGCAGAGAAGCTAATCCATGTTTCCAATCTTTACTATATAAAAGAGCAGGCAGACCTTGCTGAGTTGTTGGTTAAAAACTCCTGCTGCCATAAGGTCTTTTTCTGCAACAGTGGCGCAGAGGCCAACGAGGCTGCCATAAAGCTTGCAAGGCTTTTTGATGAGGGCCGCTATAAGATAGTATCTATGGAGAATTCCTTTCATGGAAGGACCTTGGCTGCGTTGGCTGCGACGGGCCAGACCAAGTATCAAAAGGGTTTTGATCCCCTGCCGGAGGGGTTTGTCTATGCCAGATTCAATGATTACAGCGATTTTCTTAAAAAGGTAGATAGCAAGACAGCTGCTGTGTTTGTTGAGTTTATTCAGGGTGAAGGCGGCATAAATGTGGCAGATAAGGGATACATAAAGAATGTGTTTGAGTATTGTAAGGACAATAACATACTCTTCATAGCCGATGAGATACAAACAGGCATAGGAAGAACGGGTAAGTTGTTTGCCTATGAACATTACGGCATAGAACCTGATATAATTACGCTTGCCAAGGGGCTTGGAGGGGGACTGCCCATAGGTGCGCTCCTTGCAAAGGAGGATGTGGCCGATAGGTTTGGATACGGAACACACGGCTCAACATTTGGAGGCAATCCACTTGTAAGCTATGTATCGAAATCGGTGGTATCCTTTGTGATTGAAAATGGGTTGATTGATAGGGCAAGGCGGTTAGGTAATTATATGATGGAGAGGCTTGATGAGGTATTGCAAAACAATCCGCAATATAGGGGTGTTAATGGTTTGGGTTTGATGGTTGGTGTGGTCTTTGGTGAGTCTGACTATGCCGACAGCGTGGTAAGAAGGGCTTTAGAAAACGGCATATTGATTGGCAAGGCGGGCGAAAGAACCGTTAGGCTTGAACCTCCATTGATAGTAAAAGAGGAGCACATAGATGCCGTTGTGGATTTTTTTGGACGATTGAATGAAGATTAATGAGGATACAATCCAGAGGTTCTCAGAGCATATAAGCACCGTATTTGGTATAGGATACACAGCATACGCCCCGGGCACGATGGGGAGCCTGTTTGGGCTTTTGGTTTATATGTTTTTGAAGGATGTAGGCATCTATCTGTATGCCATCTTTGTGGTTTTGCTGTTTATTGTTGGTGTTTGGGTAAGCGATGTAATGGAGAATGTTTACGGTATAAAGGATCCGTCGTTTGTTATTATCGATGAGGTTGTGGGCATGCTAATATCGCTTATGGCCGTTCCTTACCATCCATTGGTTGCCATTGTGGGGTTTATACTGTTTAGGGCGGTTGATATATCCAAGGTTCCACCGCTTAATATGTTAGAGAAGATAGGCGGTGGCTTTGGCATAATGATAGACGATGCCGTGGGTGGTCTCATGGTGAATATAATCTTGCAGGTGATAGTCAGATGAGCAGAAAGACGACGGCTATAGTGTATGTCGGTTTTGGGGCCGATAGTGGATTGACGGATGAGTTTTTTTACAGATACGGTGTTGATATAGGTTGCAGATGCACCATCTATTCCCCATCTCAACTTAGAAAGGTCGTGCCGATGGCTTTTGAGGCCAACGACGGTATGGTTTTTGTGTATAGAAAAGAGACCTGGTCTGATTTGCAGAAGTTGATGCTTGCTGAGTTTGAAAGGAGCAGTGTTTTTGTTGAGGATAAGGTCCCTTATGTTCTAGCCAAGGGCTTTAAGGGATTTGGTGAAGGGTTGTTTTTTGATTATGTCTATGATAAGCCTGTAGCATTTATCCCTTACGATTTGAAAGAGGATGTTGATGCTTCTGTTGTTCTTGGGCATTTTGCCTCAAACATGAGTATAGTTAGGGTGTTCAAATACAGCGGCAAGGGGGATGAAAACCTTGTTTATAGGGATGAGGTTGAAGGTGTTTTTTGCATAAAGGGTGAGGATGTTGAAAGGTATAAAAGCCTCAGGGGTTGCTATACAACAAGCGGCCAGAGCCATGAAGAGGCCCTGTTTGAGGTTTTAAAGGACAGGAATGTAAAAATAGCAACGGCAGAATCGTGCACCTGCGGTTTAATTGCCGCCAAGATTGCCAATGTTGCCGGTGTTTCTGCATATTTAGAGGGTGGCGCCATTACATATTCAAACAAGCTAAAGACCAATATATTGAAGGTATCACCCAATGTTTTATACAGCGTTGGGGCTGTCAGTCAGCAGACGGCTCAGGGCATGGCTATTGGTGCCATAAATCTTACCAATGCTGATTACAGTGTTATTACAACGGGTATTGCAGGCCCTTCCGGGGCAACAAAGGAGAAACCGGTTGGTTTGGTTTATATAGGCGTAGGCTCTAAAAAGGGCGGTGTGGTGGTTGAGAAGGTTGTTTTTGGTGGCAATAGGAGATTGGTTAGGGAAAAATCCGCTCGATACGCTATACTGCTTTTGAGGGACATTATTTTAAGCGGATGAGACTGTTTATAGCCTTTGATATACCTGACGATATAAAAGAGGAAATATGGCATTTAGAGGGTAGCCTTAAAACCAGAAGCAGGGGAATTCGCATAACGCCCAAGGAGAACATGCACATAACGGTGAAGTTTATGGGGGAGCAGCCCGATTTTGCCATTGCAAGGATCAAGGAGTTAATGGAGGGCTTCTCGGAACGGCAAATCCCCTTTGACATACATCTAAACAAGGCGGGTGTGTTTAAGAGCCTGAGGAATCCAACCGTTTTGTGGCTTGGCCAGAGGAACGAGGCCTTTGAGGATTTTTCAGAGACGGTTAACGATATGCTGGATGTTTTTCGAAGGGCTGATAATAAACCCTTTTGTCATTTAACCGTTGGCAGGATGAGGGGTGTTAAAGCGGATGAGGCGGTTGAGCTGATTAAGATTTGCGATGAATTTTTGACCAAAAGACAACCGCGTTTTAGGGTAGGCAGTGTATCGTTGTACGAAAGCAAGCTCTATAGAAAAGGGGCTGTTTATAACAAGATTGCAGAATTTAATTTAAAAGGGGTGTAAGATGGATGAAAAGAAGATTCAATCGTTGAATATGGCCATATCCAAGATAGAGAAGACATTCGGCAAGGGCGCATTAATGAAGTTAGGCGATGTTAAGGCCGTTGATGTCAATGTTATACCCACCGGTATATTGTCTTTGGATTATGCTTTGGGCGTTTGCGGTATACCAAGGGGCAGGATTATAGAGATTTACGGCCAGGAGTCCAGTGGTAAGACGACTATAGCATTACACTGCATAGCCTCTGCGCAGAAAGAGGGAGGGATAGCTGCTTTTGTCGATGCGGAGCATGCCCTGGATGTGTATTATGCCGAGAAGTTAGGCGTCGATGTGGATAACCTGTTGGTTAGCCAGCCGGATTCCGGGGAACAGGCGCTTGAGATTATAGATACATTGGTAAGGAGCAATGCCGTTGACCTTATAGTGGTGGATTCTGTGGCTGCGCTGGTGCCCCAGGCCGAGATAGAGGGTGATATGGGTGATGCCCATGTGGGCTTGCAGGCAAGGCTTATGAGTCAGGCATTGAGAAAGCTTACCGGCGCCATAAGTAAATCCAACACATCCATTATATTCTTGAATCAGATAAGGATGAAGATAGGTGTGATGTTTGGAAATCCAGAAACGACAACAGGTGGCAACGCCTTGAAGTTTTACTCATCCATAAGGATGGAGATTAGAAAGAGCGGATCCCCAATAAAGCAGGGGAACGAGGCCGTTGGCAATAGAGTTAAGATAAAGGTGGTAAAGAATAAGGTCGCCCCACCCTTCAAAGAGGCCGAGTTTGACATACTCTATGGGGTGGGCGTAGATAGGATTGGGGATATACTGGACCTTGCGGTGGCGCACGATATCGTTGAAAAGAGTGGATCGTGGTTTTCCTATAACAACGAGAGGCTCGGTCAGGGCAGGGATAATGTCAGGGAGTTTTTAAGGGAAAGGGAAGATCTGCTTAATGAGATAGAGTTGAAGTTAAGGGAGAAACTCAATTGCAATCCAAAAGGAGACGACGGTGAGGGTTGATGAGATATTGACAAGGGTAAGGGATAGAAAGGCCAGTGATATACACCTTAAGGTGGGATCCAAGCCCTTTTTTAGAATAAACGGTGAGATGATCAGGGATGAGGATGATGAGCCGTTGAGCCTTGAGGATTTTGAGGAGTTTCTAAAAAGCGACAAGATAGACGACTTCCTGGTGGAAAAGTTCAGAAAAGAAAGGCAGGTGGACATAGGTTATGGATTGAGCGGTGTTGGCCGCTTCAGGGTAAATCTGTTTTACCAAAGGGGGACACCGGCGGCTATATTTAGGTTTATACCGTTTGATATTCCACCCCTTGAGAGCCTTAATCTGCCTAAGGTTATAGAGACCATAGCCTTAAAACCCAGAGGGCTTGTGCTGGTGACGGGCGTTACCGGCAGCGGCAAATCCACCACACTGGCCTGCATGGTGGACATAATCAACAGAAACAGAAAAAAACACATTATAACCATCGAGGATCCTATTGAATACCTGCATAAGGATATAAATTCATCGATAGTCCAGAGGCAGGTAGGATACGATGTGCTTTCGTTTGCCGATGGGTTAAGGGGTGCTCTGAGGGAGGACCCCGATGTGATTCTTGTTGGTGAGATGAGGGATAGGGAGACCATATCCACAGCACTTGAGGCTGTTGAAACAGGGCATCTTGTTATGTCCACGCTCCACACAAAGGATGCGGTTGAGACGATAAATAGGATCATTGCAGCATTCCCGTTGAATGAGCAAAGACAGATTAGATTGCAGCTTTCTGCAACCATTGAGGCCGTCATCTCCCAAAGGCTTTTGAAGCGTAAAGACGGCAAGGGTATGGTTCCTGCCGTTGAGGTTATGATAACCAGCGAGCTGGTGAGGGATGCTATACTGGATGCTGAAAAGATCCATAATATAAAGAGATCCATAGAGATAAACAGGGAGACATACGGTACGCAGAGCTTTGATCAATCGCTGCTTGAGCTTTATCAAAAGGGTCTTGTTTCGTTTGAAGAGGCCAAGGAGCATGCAACCAATCCAAACGACTTTGCATTAAAAGCAAGGGGCATAGTTTAGTTTTGGATTACAAAGAGGCCTTAAAATACTCACTGGGTTTATTGGGCAAAAGGGACTATTCTAAAAAGGAGATTCAGGAGAGATTAAAAAAGAGGGGTGTCTCTGAGGTCGACATAGAGCGGGTTGTTGAGAAATTAGAGGATAGCGGCTTTTTGGATGATAGGCGCTATGCCGAAAACTATGTCTTTTTTAGGCTGAAAAGGGGTTATGGGAAGTTAAGAATAAGGCATGAGCTTATCTTGAAGGGGATTGATGAGTCTATTGTTGATGGGGCTTTATCTGAACAGACAGAGGAAGCAGAGGAGGTATTCCTTAAGAGGTTAAGGATTTTGAAGGATAAGCCGAATGCAAGAAAAAGGTTGTTTGATTTTATGTATCGACGGGGGTTTGATAAGCATACAATAATCGAGCTTTTGAATAAATACGATGTAAGGGAGAAGGAAAATGAAATCATCTGATTTGAGAAGGGCTTTTTTGGAATACTTTAAGGAGAATGGTCATGCAATAGTCAAAAGCGCACCGCTTGTTCCTAAAAACGACCCGACGCTTCTGTTTGTAAATGCCGGAATGGTGCAATTTAAGAATGTATTTTTGGGTAAAGAAAAGAGGGATTACACAAAGGCAACGAGTTGTCAGAAGTGTGTTAGGGCCGGTGGAAAGCATAACGATTTGGAGAATGTGGGATATACGGCACGCCACCATACATTCTTTGAGATGCTGGGTAATTTCTCATTTGGTGATTACTTCAAGAAAGAGGCAATACACTTTGGATGGGATTTTGTTACCCGCATCCTGGGTATAGATAAAGACAAGCTCTGGATAACGATCTTTAGGGAAGACGATGAGGCTTTTGAGATATGGAATAAGCAGGAAGGTGTGCCATCCTCAAGGATAGTCAGGATGGATGAGCACGACAACTTCTGGGCGATGGGGGATACGGGCCCGTGCGGACCGTGCTCTGAGATTCACATCGATCAAGGCCCGGGCATTGGCTGTGGAAGACCCGATTGTTCTGTGGCCTGTGACTGTGATAGGTATTTGGAGTTGTGGAATTTGGTTTTTATGCAGTACAACAGGGACGAAAGCGGCAACCTGACACCCCTTCCAAAACCGAGTATAGACACAGGCATGGGGCTTGAGAGGGTTAGCGCCATACTGCAGGGGGTTCATAGCAACTTCGATATAGATATATTCAAGCATATCATAGGCCATATAAGCAATTTCTTTGGTATGGATTATGGAAGGGATGAGGCCCGTGATGTGGGCGTTAGGGTTATTGCCGACCATTTGAGGGCTATGGACTTTCTAATAGCCGACGGCGTATTTCCCGATAAAGAGGGAAGGGGTTATGTTTTAAGAAGGATTATGCGCAGGGCTATGAGGTTTGGCAAGAAATTGGGTGCTAATGAACCGTTCTTGTATAGGTTTATCGATACGGTCAATGAGGTTATGGGCGATGTGTATCCTGAGCTTTTACAGAATAAGGAGATGGTGGTAAATGTCGTTAAGGCTGAGGAGGAGCAGTTCTTTGAAACACTCGATAGCGGCCTTAGGATATTGAACGATATATTTGCTAAGGCTACAAAGAAGGTCGTTGATGCAGAAAGCGCCTTTAAGCTGTATGATACATATGGATTCCCCATAGATCTAACCGTCGATATAGCTAAGGAAAACGGTTTTGATGTGGATATTAGGGGCTTCAATGAGCTATTGGAGAAGCAGAGGGAAGCCTCAAGAAAGTCGTGGAAGGGCACGGGCGATGAATTTGTATGGGACGCCTTTGGCGAAATATACAAGCAGAAGGGCGGCAGCGAGTTTGTGGGTTATGATGAGTTTGAAACCAAGGGAAGGCTTTTGGGTATTGTTGGGGATGATAGGCAGATTAAGGATAGGGCGCAGAAGGGTGTGTATTATTTTATCTTTGATAAAACGCCGTTTTATGCAGAAAGCGGCGGTCAGGTTGCAGATACGGGGTTTATCCTAAAAAACGGGGCAAAGGCTTTTGTAAGCGATGTTAAGAAGTATTTTGATGGTAATCTGTTTGTCCATAGGGTTGAGGTTTTGGAGGGCACATTTGAGCTAAACGATGAGTGCGATCTGCGGATAAATGTGGCAAGGAGGAAGAATATAGCACGCCACCATACGGCAACACATCTGTTGGATGCTGCGCTTATAAAGATTCTGGGTAAGCATGTAAGGCAGGCCGGTTCTTTGGTTGAGGATAACAGGTTGAGGTTTGACTTTACCCACTTCTCTAAGCTAAACGAGGAGCAGATATGCAGGATAGAGGAGCTTATAAACAGCTGGATTGTTGAGAATTACCCTGTTAAGGTTGAGATTATGGGCCTGCAGGAGGCTATAGATAGCGGTGCCATAGCGCTGTTTGATGAGAAGTATGCCGACAGGGTTAGGGTTGTTTCTGTTGGCGATGTGAGCAAGGAGCTTTGCGGCGGAACACATGTTAGAGCATCGGGCGAGATAGGCTTCTTTAAGATAGTCCATGAATCGGCTGTGGCAAAGGGTATAAGAAGAATAGAGGCAAAGGTCGGCGTTGAGGCTTATGAATATGTTAGGGATATTGAAAGGTTGTTAAAGGATGCGGCGTCGAAGCTGGGCGTTTCCCTCTTGGATGTGCCATCCAAGATAGAGGAGCTTAAAAAGAAAAAGACGCTCAAAAGCCAGCCAAAATTTGATCCCTCAAGGGTTGTAAAGGCTAACGGCATAGA
This sequence comes from Hippea sp. KM1, assembly GCF_000526195.1. Lineage (NCBI taxonomy): Bacteria > Pseudomonadati > Campylobacterota > Desulfurellia > Desulfurellales > Hippeaceae > Hippea > Hippea sp. KM1. The sequence goes on along the minus strand of NZ_JAFP01000001.1, from coordinate 1,572,990 downwards.
TGTGTATGTGGATCTGTTTGAGAATGAAGATATATCCGAGCTTAGGCATCTGGGTGATACGGTTAAGTCCAAGCTGAAGAGTTGCGTTGTTGTGTTGTTTGACAAAAAGGACGATAGGGTTAATGTAATAGTGATGGTGACGAAGGATTTAACGGATAAGATCAAGGCAAGGGATCTTGTGGGCAAGATTTCAAAGGCCTTGGGCGGAAAAGGCGGTGGAAAAGATGAATTTGCCCAGGGCGGCGGAAGGAATTTGAATGAACTGAACAAGGTTGTTGAGAATATAGGCAGTTTTTTGTAAGGAGGCCTAAATATGCTGCGGGAGTTTCTATACTTAGCCGTTGGGGCCACAAAGAGATTGGATAGGATGGTCGAGGGCATAATAGAAGAAGGCAAAAGGGAGATGGAGGATAAGGGCCTGATAGAGATCTCTAAGGAGCATCTAAACAAGAGGAAGGAGCAGTTAAGAAGTGTCATTGGGGAAGATATAAAAAAGCTGGCCGATGAGTTTGGTTTTGCAACAAAGGAAGATATAGAGGAGCTAAAAAGACTCATCAAAACACAGAAATAGAGAGGATTGAAATGCAGATAAGAAAACCTGCTGTAGCGGATCTGTTTTACCCTGCATCGCCTGAAGAGCTCCATGCCTATCTAAATAGCGTGATGTTTGAGCCCGAAAAGAAGATAAAGCCCAAGGCCTTGATAGTGCCACATGCCGGTTATGTCTATTCTGGAGAAGTTGCAGCCAAGGCCTATAGCCTCATAGATAGCTTTGATACATACATTGTTATGGGGCCGAACCATACAGGGTTGGGTGCAGAAATATCGATATTTGACGGTATTTATCAGATGCCATTTGGCGATGTTGAGCCCGATATTGAGTTAATCGAGGCCATAGCAAAGAACGAGTATGCTCAAATAGATTACTATGCCCATCTGCAGGAGCACAGCATAGAGGTTCAGCTGCCGTTTATCAATTACATCAGTAAAAAACCCTACAAGATAGTGCCTATAGTCGTTGGCACACACAATGTTGCAAAGCTGTATTCAATGGCAGAGACGATCGCTGAGATTGTCAGGAACGCCAATAAGGACATATTAATGGTTGTAAGCACAGACATGAACCACTATGAGGATCAGACTATTACACTTATGAAGGACAAAGACGCCATCGGTATGTTAAAGCAGCTCGATGAAAACGGGCTTATGAGGATTACCCAGCTTAAGGGTATAACAATGTGCGGTGTGTCTGCTGCCTATATAGCCATAGCGGCTGCCAAGATGTTGAATGCCAAATCGTGCCAGATAGTGGAACACAAGACAAGCGGCGATGTCAGCGGTGATTACACCAAGGTCGTGGGGTATCTTTCTGCCTATATTGAATGAGCGGGTTTTTAAAAGATAAGCTCTATTCCTATCCCTTTGCGTTTGTTTTTCTGCTTTTGGCTTCTGTCAGTGCGGCTATGCTCTTTAGCCGTGCCTTTTTTCTTTCTTCTATATTTATCCTTGCAATTATGGCTTTTGATAGGAGGGTGTTTTTTATAGGTATTCTTCTTGTTGTTGTTATGCTGCTTCTGGTAAGGTCTCAAGGGAATTGCAAGGGGCCGTTTTCTGGGGTTGTTAAGGATGTTAGGCTATCCAAAGGGATCTCTGTGCTGATAAAAAACGACTCCTGCGGTTTTTATCTGTTCTGTTTGCCTGTGTATGACAACATAAATATAGCCGACAGGGTTGGATTTAAGGCCAACCTAAAGCCCATAGACAGGCTTAGACCCTCCTTTAGGAGGTATTTGGATTCGATTGGTGTTGATTATGTTGGTTTTGCATATTACATCCAGAAGGTTGGTCATACCCCTCTTTCTGTTTTTGTCAAGATCAGGAATGTGATCGAAAGGGAGTTTCACTATTTTCTATCATCCAGGGTTGAATACTTCCTGGATAGCTCATTTTTGGGCGACAATAGGTTTAAGGGCAGGATAAAGAGGGATTTTATAAAGACTCAAACATCACACCTGCTTGTTGTATCAGGGCTCCATATGGGTTTTGTCTTTGGTCTGTTTTATCTTTTGTTTTACCGTCTGCTTTCCTTTGTATTTTATGTTTACAGTAGATTCAATCTAAAGGTTCTATCGTCCCTTCTATCCCTGCCGTTTGTTGTGCTGTATTTCTTCATTGCGGGTTTTCATATACCGGCAATGCGCTCCTTTTTGATGACGCTTATCTTTATTGTTAGCATCGTTTTTTCCTTACGGTCAGCATCTTATAATGCCCTATTTATGATAGCCTCTCTGTTTCTGGCGTTTAATTACAAGATCCTTTTGAATCCGTCGTTTGTGTTGTCCTTTTTTATGACATTTGTTGCCCTATTTTTGTATAGGCTTAAGATGCTATCACAAATACACAAATACCCCGCATTTATTTTGTTTACGCTTCTTATGTCCCTGTTTGGCATGCCTATTGTGGGTTATTACTTTTCAAGCTTCACGCCCCTTTCGATTTTAAGCAATACCGTGCTTATACCGCTGTTTGGCTTTGTTGTTGTGCCTGTGGCCTTTATTGCTTCTTTAGCTTCATTTTTGCCTTACGGTTTTGTAAAACTATCTCTGTTTGGTTTTATAGATTGGATTGTCAACACCTTCTTGAGGTTTGAGACCCTCTTTGCAAGCTATTCAAAACCGATGACGGTTAGCATCAGCTTTTATGAGTTGGTTATTATCTATGCGGCTTTGTTTTTATCGGTTGCTGTTATAGATAGACTTCTACATCGTCAAGATAGTCCACGCCAAACTCTTCAGCAAAGTTCTTTTTGAAGTATGCAAACTCTAAAAATCCTGACGAATTGATAAGTGCCTTGTATGAACTTGTTGGGGAGTGGTATGTTTTCTCTAAGTGTCTGAATATTATGTTTTTGAGCACGATCTTCTCAAATCCATCGCTTATTAGGTCGCTATTAATGTTTGAGATGCAGTTGCCGAAGTTATCTATATAGATGATCTTGCCCTTTACCTTGTTTTTACTTATCTTCGGTTTCAGGCTGTGTTCAAGTGAGCTCTTCTCTTCTCCCAAGCTATCTATGCCGTTTGATTTTAGCATATAGGCCGCCTTTACCATAATATCCCGTGCTTCAAAGGTTGAAGAACTGTTGGGGTTTACCCTGTTTTTGTCTATCCTTATGATTTTTGATGGTTCTATCAGGCTTAAGGCTTCATTGTCTGGTGATATAATATAGCGGTTGTTGTATTCTATCGCCACTATGTCCCTGTCTGTGCCAACACCGGGATCCACAACGACTATGTGTATAGAGCCTTCCTCAAAAGACGGTATGGTTGTTCGTGTGGTGTATGCTGCCTCCAATGCCCTAAAGGGTGTTATGGTATGGGTTATGTCTATTATGGTAATATCCTCTCCAAAGAGCCTTATTATTTCGGCCTTTAGTTGGGCGACAAACCCCCCTTTGTCGGAAAAGTCAGTTGTCAGTGTTATTATCATTTTTGATCTCCTCCAACAGTTTTATCTTTTTTAAGGCGCAAGGTGAGGATGCATCCTTTATCTTCTCTAACTCCATCATGGCCTCATCGTAATTGTGAAGCCTTATGAAACAGGTGGCTTTGGTTATTATGGTATAGCAGCTTTCGCCTAAGTGGTTTTCCATATCCAATAGGCTCTCGAGTGCCTTTATGTATTCCTTGTTTGCCATTTGCAAGGATATAAGGCTTTGATAATACATCCTGTTTGAATAGTTGGAAAAGATTATGGCGCTTTTTAGGTCATCTTCTGCGGCTTTTATGTTGTTAAGTTTTAAGTAAACCCTCGATCTGTTGAAAAAGGCCACATCTGCGCCGGGGTATAGGGGGTTGTTTATCAATTTTGTAAAGGTTTCTATAGCCTTTTTGTAATCCCCCTTTTCATAATAGTAGATCCCCAATCCGTTGTAGGCGTCGAAGAAGTTTGGGTTTATCTTTATGGATTTGAGCAGGTATTCCTCGTATTTCTTTAGGTTGCCACGCATTTTGTATGCTATTGCCAGCATGTAATATACCCGTGGATCCTTCTTTAGCACCTCCTTTGCCTTATTTAGATAGGCAAATGCCTGGGCAAGGTTTTTATAGTCTTTATGGAGAATGATATTCCTTGCCATTTCGTATTCGATTAATGCCAGCTTTATCCTTTTGCTCTGATCCGTTTGTTTCCTTATGTTGGATCTATTCTGTGTGCATGAAGATAGGCTTATTAGCGTGATTAGCATGATAAGGACAAACAGGGATCTTCTCATAGCAGACTCCTTTTGTACTTGACTTTCTTCAACGCCAGGGGGGTTGCGACCCTGCCCTTTGGCGTTCTCTTTAGGTATCCTATTTGTAGCAAATACGGTTCCACCACATCCTCTATTGTGCCCTTATCCTCGCCTATGCTTGCAGATATGGTATCCAGGCCCACAGGTCCACCGTTGAATTTATCTATCAATGTTAGGATGTATTTTTTGTCTAAATAGTCCAACCCGTTTTCGTCTATTTCTAACATCTCCAGCGCCCTTTTTGCTAACTGTTCATCTATTACATCTGTCTCCTCTATTTGGGATAGATCCCTTACCCTCCTTAGAAGCTTATTGGCAATTCTTGGTGTTCCTCTGCTCCTTTTTGCTATCACTTCGGCCGCTTCGTTGGTGATTCTGACATTTAAGATGGAGGCCGATCTCTTTATAATACTTGAGAGTTCCTCTTCTGTGTAAAAGTCCAACCTCAATATTATGCCGAATCTATCCCTTAGTGGTGATGTTAGAAGCCCTATGCGTGTGGTTGCACCGATTAGGGTAAAATGTGGAAGGTCTAACCTTATTGTCCTTGCTCCAGGTCCTTGACCGACTATTATGTCCAGTTTGAAGTCCTCCAAAGCCGCATACAGCGTCTCCTCAACGGATCTATTTAATCTATGGATCTCATCGATGAATAGAACATCCCTTTCGTTGAGGTTGGTTAGAATGGCCGCTATATCCCCCACCTTTTCTATGGTTGGACCGCTTGTTGTTATTATATTGGCGCCCATCTCCTTGGCCACTATGTTTGCCAGCGTTGTTTTACCAAGACCGGGCGGTCCGTAAAACAGGCAGTGCTCCAGTGCCTCATTTCTTTTCTTGGCGGCCTCTATAGCTAAAGAGAGGTTTCTAACTATGTTTTTCTGTCCGATATAATCCTTTAAGCTTAACGGCCTTAGATTTTGGCCGTTTGGTCTGTTTTCCATCAATTGAGCCTCTGTCCATTTGTGAGTTTTCTAATGGAGGATAGCTCTTCTTGTGTGAGTTTTCTATAGCTGCCCTTTTTGAGGTTTCCTAATTCTATATTACCTATGGCTATACGCTTTAGCTTTTCTATCTTTATGTCAAACCTCTTTAGGAATCTCCTGATTATCCTGTTTCTTCCTGTATTTATCGAAATCAATATCCATCTGTCGTTGTTTGTTCTTTGAACCTTTAAGGGTTTAAAGAAACCATCCTCAAGTGTTGCCCCTCTTCTTAGATTTTCTAACTCCTCTTCGCTTAACCTCCGGGCGGTCTTTATCAGGTATGTCTTTTTTATCTTAAATCTTGGATGCATTAGCATATTTGCAAAATCGCCGTCGTTGGTTACTATAAGCAGGCCCTCTGACAGATAGTCCAATCTTCCAACACAGATAAGTTTTTTGTCTATACCCTCAAAGAAATCGCATACGGTTTTTCTGTTTTCCTCATCGCTTGTTGAGCTTATAACGAAGGGGGGTTTGTTGAAGGCGAAATAGAGCCTTTCTTTGTCTAACGATAAAACCTCACCGTCAACCTCGATTACATCGGTCTCTTTTACATCGATGAAGCCATTTATTGTTTTGCCGTTTACCTTAACCCTTCGGTTTTTTACATACTCATCTGCCTTCCTGCGGGAGATTTTTAAGGCTTCAGCTAAGTACTTATTGATCCTCATTCCACAAAACTCGCAAGAACCCTGCTCCTTTTAGGGTGTCTCAATTTTCTTAATGCCTTGGCCTCAATCTGCCTTACCCTCTCCCTGGTCACACCAAGCACCTTACCAACCTCTTCAAGTGTGTGGTCAAATCCGTCACCAATGCCATACCTCATCATCAAGACCTTTCTCTCCCTTTCGGTCAGGGTTGAGAGAACCTCCTCGACCTTCTCTTTGAGGTTTGATTTTATTACATAATCAAGCGGGGATTCCGATTTTGTATCCTCTATGAAGTCCTCAAGATGGGTATCGTTGTCATCACCTATAGGCGTTTCTAATGATATGGGCTCTTTGGCTATCTTTATTATGCTTTTGATCTTTTCCTCGTCCATGCCTAAGTATTCGGCAAGCTCCTGAGCAGTGGGTTCCTTGCCGTTTTCCTGTATCAGAAGCTTTGAGGCCCTAACGATTTTGTTTATTGTCTCTATCATGTGAACCGGTATTCTTATGGTTCTTGCCTGATCGGCAATGGCCCTCGATATAGATTGCCTGATCCACCAGGTTGCGTATGTGGAGAATTTAAAACCCTTCTTGTAATCGAATTTATCCACCGACTTCATTAGGCCTATGTTGCCCTCCTGGATCAAATCCAAAAAGGACAATCCCCTGTTTAGGTGTTTCTTTGCTATAGAGACCACAAGCCTTAGATTGGCCTTTATCATCCTCTGTTTGACTTCTTCAACCTCTCTCCTTTCCCTCTCGATGTCGTTTAGCATATCTATCAACTCTTCCCTGTTCGGCAGATTCTTGTCTGACTTGATCTTCTCTATGAAGCCTTGAGTCATCTTTTGTATGTACTTATCGCTTAGGGCTATCTCTGTAAAATGGTTGAAGATGTCTTTTTTTATGGCGTCTATCTGGTTTTCGTCTTTGCTTTGCGATAGCTGTTCGTATTTTTCTATGATGCTATCGAGTATCCTTAGGAGCGTTTCCTTTGATGTGTGATCCTCTTCTGATTCATCATCCTCGAATTTATAGCTCAAGTCCAGGGCGTTGGATATGTTTTTTACCTTCTCTTCCCCACTGATGATCTTCTCTTTCAGCTCCTTAATGGCCTCGCATGTAAAGGGCATCTCGATGAGTTTTTTCGTCAGGTTGTTCTTGTGCTCCTCTATCTTTTTGGCTATCTCTATCTCCTCCTCCCTGCTTAGAAGCGGTATGTTTCCCATCTCGCGCAGATACATCCTTATGGCGCTTCCGACCTCTTCGTCCTCTTCTAACTCAAACTCTTCTATGTTTTGGGATTCTGAACTGACCTTGTCTGTATCGACTATGTCGATGTCCAAGTCGTCGCACTGTTTTATGATGTCGTCTATCTCGTCTACGCTGATACCCTCAGGGAGTATGTCGTTGATTTCGTCATAGGTGACATACCCCTTCTTCTTGCCTTCATTGAGAATTCTCCTTAAAGCATCATCGTTTATGTTTTTATCCATTTCCACCACCCTTTCTATGGTTTTGTGATAGATTCAAACCCGTTAAGAGGTGTCATCATTAAAATATAATTTGGTCTCAATTCCCAAAATGTCAAGCTCAAGTGCAACTTTTGCAACGGCTAATTATAGGAAATGGCCGCACTTTTTCAAGTTAAAATTTGAAAAATCGTTGGTAGTGTAAAATTACTTGTGTCACCCTTTGAAGGGAGAGGGGTTATATGTTATAACCCCTCTTTGACACTAACCCTTCAAAGGAGGAAAAACACATGTATGATTTGATTTTTACACAATTGAAGGAAGAATTCAAGTCAATGATTGAAAGGATCATGAAAGAGGAAAGAGACAGGTACTTAGAAGAGAACAAATCAACAAGGGCAAATGGATATTACACAAGGTCACCAAAAACAATATTAGGTCAGATGGAGCTTTCCATCCCCAGAACAAGGGACGGCAAGTTCAAAAGCGATGTATTGCCTGAGAGAAAGAGGGTGATGTTTCTCCTTGATGACATAATAAGGGCAATGTTCGTGTCTGGAGTCTCATCAAGGAAGGCAGGCAAGGTTTTAGAAAATCTCATTGGATGTTCCATATCATCCCAGTTTGCAAGCTATATTTCCGACATACCAAAAGAGGTCATAGAGGAGTTCAAAAACAGAAGGTTGGATGATGAGTATCCAGTCCTATACATAGATGCAACATACCTGCCTCTGAAGAGGGACAGTGTAGAAAAAGAAGCAGTTTATGCTGTTCTGGGATTGAGATACGACGGCAGAAGAAACATACTTGCATACTTCCTACCTGGAGGCAATGAGAATACACAGATGTGGAGAGAGATATTTGAGGACCTAAAATCAAGGGGACTAAAGAATGTCAGAATGATAATCAGCGATGATCTAAAAGGGCTCTCAAGATCAATAGAGGAGGCATTCCCCAAAGCAAAGCATCAGCTATGCTGGTTTCATCTGAAGAAGAACATAAAAAGCAAGGTGAGAAAGAGACACTGGGATGAGATGCTGAAAGAGCTAAACCAGATAATGGAGGCTAAGACCCAAGAGGAGGCAGAACTCTTGATGAATGAGTTCATCGACAAATGGAGTAGGCTCTATAAATCCCTAAACAGCCTAAAAAGTAAAGTCAAGAACTATACACACTTCTCAAACCTCAATGAAAAGATAAAGGTATACTTTTCAACAACAAACTGGATGGAGAGGTGTTTCAAGGAATTAAAGGATTCTTTAAGAATTAGGGGTTATCTCCATTCTGAGGACAGTGCTGAAAAGTTCCTTTACCTTTTCTTCAAAGATAAGGATGAGAAGTATTCATCAAGAAAGCTCAGATACTCTGAATACCTGATGGAGGCTTTTGGATAGATGGGGAAACTAAGTGAACCAAACAGGAAGAGGGGTGACACAAAAAAGTTGACATTGCCAAATCGTTCTACTTTTTGTAAAAAAAGGCATGTTTTTTGTCTTTTCTAAGTTGTTTACCTATATATTTTTGCCACCTGGCATCTGCATCTTAATGTTGATAATAGCATCCTTTCTCATCAGGCGGTTTAGGTCGGTTTTCTTGTTGTTCGCCTTGTCTTTGTGGTTTATCTCGACCACGCCCGGAAAGGATCTTATGCTGTCGTATTTGGAAGATATAAAGACAAACAACTCAAAAGCCGAGGCTGTGGTTGTTCTGGCTGGAGGCTCCAACCCATCCGATGTAATAAAGACCTATCCAGACGCCTTCAAAAGGCTGATATACGGTATAATGCTTGCAAAAAGATACAACATACCCCTAATTTTTTCAGGCGGGGGTTTGAAATACTCAGAATCGGAGCAGGCAAAAAGGGACATAGAGAACATAACCAATACATGTGGCTGCCACATCAAGGTGTATTTTGAGGCTAAATCCCTGGATACTTACCAGAACGCAAAATACACGGCCAAGCTCTTTGATAGACTTGGACTGAAAAAGGAGATTTTTCTTATAACCAGCGCCTATCATCAAAAGAGGGCCGATATTCTGTTTAGGTATTTTGGCTTTGTGGTTCACCCCATGCCTGTTGGTTTTTTTAAAGAGGATACGGGATATATTGTTTGGGATTTCTTTCCCCAGATGGGTAATTTTTACAAAAGCTATAAGGCTATTCACGAATATGTTGGGATTTTTAGTCTTTATTTAAGGGGTATCCCTGCTTTTTCCTTATCAGAACAACAATAACAAAAAATCAATAAAATGTTGATTTAAGGCTTGACTTTTCCCCCAAAGTGTATTATATTCTCATTCCGTCGCTTGGAAGCGACACGGTCTTTTAAAAGCCAAGATGGAAAGATAGCCCTGGTTGATATAGAGTTTTAGCCAGATAAGATAATCTTTCTTTTCATGTTTTAACATGAGAGTTTGATCCTGGCTCAGAACGAACGCTGGCGGCGTGCCTAACACATGCAAGTCGTGGGAGAAAGTCTCCTTCGGGAGACGAGTAAACCGGCGCACGGGTGAGTAACACGTGGGTAACCTGCCCTGAAGTCCGGGATAACCCACCGAAAGGTGGGCTAATACCGGATAGTTCCCTGCCTCACAAGAGGCAGGGGGAAAGGTGGCCTCTGCTTGCAAGCTATCGCTTCAGGATGGGCCCGCGGCCTATCAGGTAGTTGGTGGGGTAACGGCCTACCAAGCCTACGACGGGTAGCTGGTCTGAGAGGATGGTCAGCCACACTGGCACTGAGACACGGGCCAGACTCCTACGGGAGGCAGCAGTGGGGAATATTGGGCAATGGGCGAAAGCCTGACCCAGCGACGCCGCGTGGAGGATGAAGGCCTTCGGGTCGTAAACTCCTGTCAGAGGGGAAGAAAGTGCGAGGGCTAATACCCCTTTGCACTTGACGGTACCCTCAGAGGAAGCACCGGCTAACTACGTGCCAGCAGCCGCGGTAATACGTAGGGTGCAAGCGTTGTTCGGAATCACTGGGCGTAAAGCGTGCGTAGGCGGGCCTGTAAGTCCAACGTGAAAGCCTTGGGCTCAACCCAAGAACTGCGTTGGATACTGCAGGTCTTAGAGTGCGGGAGAGGTGAGCGGAATTCCCGGTGTAGGGGTGAAATCCGTAGATATCGGGAAGAACACCGGTGGCGAAGGCGGCTCACTGGAACGCAACTGACGCTGAGGCACGAAAGCGTGGGGAGCAAACAGGATTAGATACCCTGGTAGTCCACGCCCTAAACGATGGACGCTGGGTGTCGGGAGGTACTCTTCCCGGTGCCGTAAGCTAACGCGTTAAGCGTCCCGCCTGGGGAGTACGGCCGCAAGGCTAAAACTCAAAGGAATTGACGGGGGCCCGCACAAGCGGTGGAGCATGTGGTTTAATTCGATGATACGCGAAGAACCTTACCTGGGCTTGACATGCTGGTGGTAGTGAACCGAAAGGGGAACGACCCTGCACCCATTTGATTGTATGGACTTAAGTTCATCTTAAAGATTTATCTGTCGTGATGAACAGGGATAGGGAACATGAAGTCTGTGCAATGAAATGGGTGCAGGGAGCCAGCACAGGTGCTGCATGGCTGTCGTCAGCTCGTGTCGTGAGATGTTGGGTTAAGTCCCGCAACGAGCGCAACCCTCGCCCTTAGTTGCTAACGGTTCGGCCGAGCACTCTAAGGGGACCGCCAGGGACAACCTGGAGGAAGGTGGGGATGACGTCAAGTCATCACGGCCCTTATGCCCAGGGCTACACACGTGCTACAATGGGGTGGACAAAGGGCTGCGAACCCGCGAGGGGGAGCTAATCCCAAAAACCACCCCCCAGTTCGGATTGCAGTCTGCAACTCGACTGCATGAAGCCGGAATCGCTAGTAATCGCAGGTCAGCTACACTGCGGTGAATACGTTCCCGGGCCTTGTACACACCGCCCGTCACACCATGGGAGTCGATTCTACCGGAAGACGGTGGGCTAACCCCTTTTGGGGAGGCAGCCGTCCATGGTAGGGTCGGCGACTGGGGTGAAGTCGTAACAAGGTAGCCGTAGGAGAACCTGCGGCTGGATCACCTCCTTTCTAAGGTGTGATTTATTAAAACCTTATCACCGGTGGCTATCTTCCATCTTGGCTATTACTGTGTATAGACCACAGAGCCAAGGGATTGAGGGCCTGTAGCTCAGCCGGTTAGAGCACTGTGCTGATAACGCAGGGGTCAGTGGTTCGAGCCCACTCAGGCCCACCAGTGGGGGCTTAGCTCAGCTGGGAGAGCGTCTGCCTTGCACGCAGAAGGTCAGCGGTTCGATCCCGCTAGCCTCCACCAGTAAAAAATCCTTTAGCCCTGTGGCCAGCACAGGCGATCTTTTAAAAAGCAATGAGGAAGAAAGAGAAAACAAGCCGCAAATAAATAGGGGAAAATAAGTACCTAAGCATTAAAGAACATGGTATGAGCCTAAGCTACTAAGGGCATGCGGTGGATGCCTTGGCGATGGCAGGCGATGAAGGACGTGGTAGGCTGCGATAAGCCTCGGGGAGCTGCCAAACAAGCTATGATCCGGGGATCTCCGAATGGGGCAACCCGCCATGGTAAACCCATGGCACCGCGCCCTCACTTTGGACTCTGGAGGGGGTTAGATGTACTATGTCTATTTGCTGGTTTCTGAAGACGGCAAAACCTACATAGGCTACACTTCAGATTTAAGGAGAAGGCTTAGAGAGCATAATAAGGGTTACAACAAGTCAACAAGGGGAAAGAAGTGGAAGTTGATCTACTATGAAGCTTTTCTTTCAGAGGAAGATGCAAAAGATAGAGAAAGAAAGCTTAAGCAAAGAGGTAGTGCTAAGTACAAGCTGTTAAAGAGGCTATCTAACTCCTTAAAACAGGGTAGATAAGGAGTCCAAAGTGAGGGCGCGGGGCGAACCCGGCGAACTGAAACATCTCAGTAGCCGGAGGAAAAGAAATCAACCGAGATTCCGAAAGTAGCGGCGAGCGAAATCGGAACAGCCCAAACCCTATACGTGTTAAAGGGCGCACCCGTTGCGTATAGGGGGTAGCGGGACAGACGGTAGGCCTGGTGCGCACAGGCCGGAGTCTTTAGCTATTCTTAGTCGAAGTGGTTGGGATACCACGCCATAGAGGGTGAAAGCCCCGTAGGCGAAAAGAATAGCTTAGACTCCCCCGTCTGCTCCCAAGTAGGTCGGGACACGGGGAACCCTGACCGAATCTGGGGGGACCACCCTCCAAGGCTAAATACTCGCCATCGACCGATAGTGCACAAGTACCGTGAGGGAAAGGTGAAAAGAACCCCGGTCGAGGGGAGTGAAATAGAACCTGAAACCGCATGCCTACAATCAGTTCGAGGGCTATGTGCTTTGCACAGCCTGAGAGCATGCCTTTTGCATAATGAGCCGGCGAGTTGCTCTACAAGGCGAGGATAAGGGGTCTTAAGCCCCGCATCCGTAGCGAAAGCGAGTCCGAATAGGGCGTTTAGTCTTGTGGAGCAGACCCGAAACCAGGTGATCTATCCATGGCCAGGGTGAAGGTGGGATAAAACCCACTGGAGGCCCGAACCGGTGTAGGTTGAAAACTGCTCGGATGAGCTGTG
>NZ_JAFP01000001.1:300000-465000 GCF_000526195.1 Hippea sp. KM1 | reverse complement strand
TTACCCCACCAACTACCTGATAGGCCGCGGGCCCATCCTGAAGCGATAGCTTGCAAGCAGAGGCCACCTTTCCCCCTGCCTCTTGTGAGGCAGGGAACTATCCGGTATTAGCCCACCTTTCGGTGGGTTATCCCGGACTTCAGGGCAGGTTACCCACGTGTTACTCACCCGTGCGCCGGTTTACTCGTCTCCCGAAGGAGACTTTCTCCCACGACTTGCATGTGTTAGGCACGCCGCCAGCGTTCGTTCTGAGCCAGGATCAAACTCTCATGTTAAAACATGAAAAGAAAGATTATCTTATCTGGCTAAAACTCTATATCAACCAGGGCTATCTTTCCATCTTGGCTTTTAAAAGACCGTGTCGCTTCCAAGCGACGGAATGAGAATATAATACACTTTGGGGGAAAAGTCAAGGGGAAATTATCAAAAAATCATTTTTTCCAAAAAGCCCATCAGTATAAGGATTTTTAAAAAACAATACCCCGACTTTCAACACAAAAATATTGCTCATTGGGCTTTTTTACCTATAACCGCTCTGAATGGGTCGACCTCGTTGCGCAAAATATAAAGCTCCTCTTCTGTCGGGGGCTTTGTCTGTGTTATATCTTCTGCAACCAAAAGCTCAAAATCGGTATTATTCCTGACATCATCAAGCGTATAACCGGGATGGACAGACTCAACCATCATCCTCTTCGTCTTATCATCAAACCCCAAAACAGCCATGTTGGTGATAACCTTATAAGGCCCTGTGCCCTTTGGTAAACCGGCCCTTTCCCTTTCGCCAGGCCCAGTTAAATACCCGGGGGTTGTGATAAAATCGATGTTGTTGGTAAACCTCCTCTTTGATTGAGGGGTAACAACTATCGTCCTCCACGACATAGAAGCAAAATCATTAGCACCCCCGCTTCCAGGGAATCTAACGGACGGTTTTCTGTAATCCCCTATAACCGTAGAATTTAGGTTGCCATACATATCTATCTGGGCGCCACCCAAAAAACAATAGTCTATTAAACCCCTTTGCAACATCTCCATGGCATCGGCAGTGGATGTGGTCTGTATAGCCTTTCTCATGGTTGTAGAATCACCCACAGACAGCGGCATTGAAGGCAACAGAGGAGCAACAGAACCCGCCTCAAAGGTTATCAATAGATTGGGGGCATACAACTTCTGCGATAGCATGGCCGCAGCACAGGGAACACCCGTTCCAACAGAAACAGAGGCGCCATCCTCAAAAACCCGACTTGCCACACAGATCATCAGCTCCATCTCGTTATAATTCAGGCTATCCATTATAGCCTCCCAAGATCTCGTTCTCCAATTCGATTAGGTGTTGAATCCTTTTAAGGCCGCCGTGGAGATTTATGTAATCAAAGAAATCCTTGCATTGGAATATATTTTTATTCAAGAAATCCTCAAGACCCTCCTGAGTAGAAAAGGCATCAAGCATCTCCCTTAAATGATCAACATCCAAAAAATACTCATAGGGCATGTTAGCAGGATACGAGCCATAAGGCGATTTTACAACGGCATCAACAAGATAGAAGGGTATGGTGGTTCTTTCCGGGTTATCCCTGAAAAAATCGACAGGAACAATCCTCTCTGCTGTTATGATGACCTTCTTTGACGCCTTGGCTATATCCACATCTGCAATCAACACACCCTTTATATAGCTATTACCGTAAATATCCGCCGCATGAACATGTATAACGGCAACATCAGGATAAAGAGCAGGCACAGCCAGGTATTTCATGCCTGTAAAGGGGCATGTAATCTCTTTTGCCGCACTGTAGTTCTGGGTATCTGTGCCAAGCATAGACCGTATGGGCAGATAAGACAAGCCCATAGCTGCAGCCTTATACCTCCAGCCTAATGCCCCGTTTGACCATTCTGTTGTATAAACCTTGCCACTTTCAAAATACCTCCTGATCATTTTGGGTATGCCCAAAGCCTCAAAGGCGATGGCGTAAGAGACATCGGTCTTATCAAACATCTCACCCGCAGCAAGCATGTCTGTGTCCAAATTGGATGTAAAGGCTGCACACTTCAATCCCTTCTTTTTCTGCCTTATCATCTCATGAAGGAAAGCCATAGGTATTCTAACCAACCCAAAACCGCCTATAGCAAGATAATCACCCTCTTTTACAAACCTATCGACGGCATCCTCAAGGGAGGTTAACTTAGACTCCATCTTCTTCGATTTATTTCTAAAAAACTCCCTCATCTCATCGGGATGCCTAAAACCCAACAATTCTCCAATACTCTCCATAAAACACCCCTATAGAGTCGAGACCCAATCACATATTCTATCTATGGCCTCGATCGTATTTGTGCAATATTTGCGCAAGAACCCCTCATTAACATCCTCTTTTTTAGCCGCCTCCAGTGCAACCTCACCATCGAAATCCACATATGCTATCCTCGCTGTCAGCTCATTTGGGGGTCTTCCAAAATCATCCCCAGGTAAAAACGCAACCGACTTTTCATCCAAAATAGCATTGCAGAGCTGCCTGCTTGTATAAATTCCCCTTTTGCTTAGCTTATCCTTCAAATTCGAAAAATCGGGCAGATAGTAAAAGGCCCCGTCTGCAAGCGGTGTCTCTATCCCGACCCTTTTGAAGTTCTCATATATGTAAGACGCCAAAGCCTTTAGTATCCTCCTGCTGCGGTTCAGATAGTCCATTATCTCATCGTCAAACTCAAAGGCCCTTATGGATGCATACTGAATTGGGGCACTGACGGATGTAAATGTTTCGCTGGCAACGGAGGCCATCTTATCGGCAAGCCATGAAAGCTCTCTTGGTATGGCAAATGTCCCAAGCCTCCAGCCGCCGGCACCACACCACTTACTCAGTCCACTGCTGATTATCGTGCCTTCTGGATAAAACTTAGCTATGGAGATGTGCTTGCCTTCATGATGCAGCTCACCGTAAATCTCATCGGAGATGATGATTACACCGTACTTTTGTGCAACTCTTGCAATCTCTTTGAGTTGTTCTTCGCTATATGTCTTGCCCGTCGGGTTGTTTGGATAGTTCAATATCATAACCTTCGATGTGTTGGGGTTGTTTTTGCAGTAATGCTCCAATACATTACCTCTAAGGAGCCAATCGTCCTCTTTCTTTGTCTCAAGCCACGATACCCTTCTGCCCAAAATTTTAGCTTGAGGGGCATAGGAAACCCAACTCGGGGCCGGCAGGAGCAGTTCAGAATACATAACAAGCTGCGCTATAAACATCAGCTCCTTAGAGCCCGGGCCTATGAGAATGTTTTCAACCTCAAATTCGATGCCCTGGGATTTTTGATAGTATTTTTTAATTGCCTCCCTCAACTCATAAAGCCCCTTAACCGGCAGATAGTCCTTGATGTGGGCGTATTTTTTTAGCGCCTCAACAACGGGTGTCGGAACGGGAAAAGGCGACTGCCCAAGGCCAAGCTTGTAAACCTTCTTGCCCTGGGCAATCATCAAATTACTCTTTTCATTTATCTCAAGCGTGGCAGACAAAGGTAAATCCACAACATTCATATTAACACAAACCATACCCCACCCCTTTTTTAGGCAGCCATTGCTGGCTTAGATTTTATCCTCATCTTCTGTTCAAGATACAAAAGACCCATAACGGCAAGGCCGATGAAGTACATATAATACTTCATATCGTTTGGCAGATGAAGCCAGTGCAATATGCCTGCAGGATTGAACAATACCCACGATGCAAACAGGAAGAACGGAATCTCATACCACTTGTTCTTTGTTAAAAACCACCCCTGAAGGGCGCTGGCAAAGGCAAACGAGCCAAGAATAGCCATCACAAATATCATGATTATCTTGGGCCAGCTTGTTATGTTGTGCAATATTAGATCTGGATTAAAGACAAACATAAACGGCAAGATTGCTGTCCTCATATCGTATATGAACCCTTGAACTGCCGTAGGTATGGGGTCAGCATCAGCCAAAGCCGCCGCAGCATAAGCAGCCAACCCCACAGGCGGTGTATCATCGGCTATAATTCCAAAATAGAAGCAGAATAGATGTGCTGCCATCAATGGAACAAAGAACCCGTAATTCTGGGCAATTGTTACAATAACAGGGGCAGTCAGAGAGGCCATAACGATGTAGTTTGCCGTTGTGGGAAGACCCATACCCAAAAGAAGGCTCGCCATAGCCGTTATAATCAGAAGTAAATAGATATTCCCATGGGACATGGCATCGACAAGCTCTGTTATCATACTGCCTATGCCTGTGGCCACAAGACCAACAACAACACCGGCAGAAGCACACGCCAAAGCCACTATAACCATATTCCTTGAGCCGGAAACAAAGGCCTCGGCCGTAAGTTTGAGAGAGTTCTTTATAGCATCAACAAGGCTTATGCCCTCTTTTTTGATCTTTCTAATCTCCTGATAAAGGATGACAAAAACCAGTATTATGATCGTTCTAAAGGCAGACATTGCCGGTGAATGCCTTAAAACCATCAACTCAATAACAAGCCAGGTGATGGGTATCAAATAGTGAAAACCGTTTTTTAGAACCTCTTTAGCTTTAGGCAACTCCTCCTTTGGCAGGCCCTTTAGCCCCAGCTTGCTTGCCTCAAGGTGTGAAACATAGAAAAGGGTTATGTATGCCACTAAAGCGGGGATAAACGCTGCCTTGACAACGGCAATGTATGGCACATTGACATACTCGGCTATAATAAACGCTGCAGCACCCATAATTGGCGGCATAAGCTGACCATTTATACTTGCTGCAACCTCTGTAGCCCCGGCCTTTGTGGCAGGATAGCCCGTTTTTTTCATCAAAGGGATGGTGAATGTTCCTGTTGTGACAACATTGGCAACAGACGAGCCAGAAACAAGTCCAGTCAGACCGCTTGCCACAACAGCCGACTTTGCCGGCCCCCCTTTATACCTTCCAAGGCCTGCAAATGCCAAGTCGATAAAAAACTTACCTGCACCGGCCTTATCCAGCATAGCACCAAGCAAAACAAACAGATAGACAATATTGGTTGAAACCCTTAAAGGTATGCCGAAGATACCCTCTGTGGATAGAGAGAGCTGGCTAACATATTTATCCAGCGTAACACCCTTGTAAGCCAGCAAATCCGGCAGATAAGGCCCCAAAAAGCCGTAAATCGTAAAGAGTATTCCCACGATAGGCAAAGCAGGGCCAACAGCCCTCCTTGTTGCCTCAAACACCATCACAACCAAAGCCAAACCGAAAACAACATCGGTCAAGCTGGGCGAGCCCATGCGCATGGATATGCCGTTCCAGGCAACGGTTATATAAAGAGCTGTGGCAACACCCACGGCCGCAAAGATATAATCTATTACTGGAATCCCTTCCCTCTGAGACAGAAACGGTAAGGCCTTTATTTTCTTCTTCTTAAAAAACGGAACAGACAAGAATATCATTGCCATAGCAAAGGCAAGGTGTATTGATCGGGCGAAAGTGGAATCAAGCGTCCAGACGCTTGCTATCAGAAGCTGGAATATCGCCCAGCTGACACCGACAAACATAACGAGCATATGCTCATATTTGTTGAGTATCCTGACATCGCCGGTATCCTCTTTTATCAGCTCCTCAACAAGCTTTCTTTTTTTCTCATCCATAGAAAAACCCCTTCCACAAAAGGTTTTTGGCAAAAAAAATGGGTGGCAAAAAGCCACCCACAAGGCTAAGTCTATTAAGACTCAATTACTTGATAAGATTCTTCGGTATGTATTTTATTAGACCGCTCTCTTTGTAATACTTCAATGCACCGGGGTGTATAGGAGCCGTTAGACCCTCAAGCATATTCTTCTTTGTAAGAACGGAGAATGCCGGATGGAGCTTCTTGAATGTATCGAGATTCTCGAATACCTCTTTTGTTATAGCATAAACAACATTTTCAGGCTCGTTCTTGCTTGTCACAACAGTGGCCTTAACACCGACAGTCCAAACAACATCCTGTTTGTTAGCAGCCATTGGATAGAACTTCTTTACGAGTATTTTGGCCTTTGCATAGTATGGATGTTCTTTTAGAAGCTTCTCAACAGGCTTACCCGTAATAGGTATAATCCTGACCTTTATCCTTCCGCTTGTTGCTTCTTTGATATTTCCATTGGGGTGTCCCACTGTATAGAAGAAAGCATCAATCCTGCCATCCTGAAGAAGGCCAGGTGCCTCAACGGCCTTAACATACTCAGGCTTAATATCCTTAAGAGAGATACCGAAAGCCTTTAGTATGTCTTTTGAGTTCTGAAGCTGACCAGAACCCGGGTTGCCCAGGTTAACCCTCTTGCCCTTCAAGTCATAAACACTCTTTATACCGCTATCAACAGAAGCAACAAGTGTTATAGACTCAGGATGGAGGGCAAAAACACTCCTTAAGTTCTTTTGAGGACCCTTGTTCTTCCACTCTGCCAAACCGTGCCAAGCCTCATACTGCCTATCGGACTGACAGATTCCAAAATCCAGATCACCACTTAAAACCGCATTGATGTTGTAGACAGAACCACCGGTGGATTCAACAGTCATTTTGATGTGATACTGCTTAAACTTGGCGTTCACCATCTTAGAGATAGCACCGCCAGCAGGATAGTAAACACCTGTGACACCGCCTGTGCCGATCGTAACGAAGGTAACCTTAGCGTTGGCAGTAAAACCAAGAGTAAACATGAACATCAACGCCATCAACCCGTAAACAAACCTCTTCATACACACCTCCCAAAAATTAAATTTCAATTAAAAATCCACAAAATCAACCCTAATCTTTAAAATATACAAAAACCCTTACTCTGTCAATTAAAAAATTTATCTATGGATTAATTTTTGTTTAATTTTTAGAGAGGTGAAATTATTGATTAATATTTATTCTTATTTGGGTATAGCCACATCCACAATCTCTAAATCCAACACCCTTTTTAAATCCTCGGTGGATACCTCAACAAGGAAACCCCTCTGCCCGCCGTTTATCAAAACGGTATCGAACTCAAATATATCCCTCTGGGCAAGGATCCTCATCTTTGTCCTTAAGCCAAAAGGGGATGTGCCGCCAACCCTGTATCCAGAATACCTCTCTGCTCTTTCTATCTTGGCTATACTGACCTTTTTAGTATTCAGCACCCTTGCAAGGTTTTTCAAAGACACCTCATAATCGCCGTTCATTAAAACCACAAAGGGTTTTGAAGAATCATCCTCAAATATAAGCGTTTTTACTATCCTGTGTTCATCAATGCCCAATTGTTTTGAGGGCTCTTCCGTTCCGCCCCGTTCAACATACTTGTAAAAATACGGCTTAAAGGAAACCTTATTGGCCTTTAAAAACCTCAAGGCCTGAGTGGAAGGCAGCTTCTCCTTCTTTGCCATAAACTAAACCCCGTAAAACGATCTATACCATTGGATAAAGTTCTTTATACCTATCTCTGGAGGCGTGTACGGCTTATAACCCAAATCGTCTATCAAGGCGGATACATCGGCATAAGTCGATTCAACATCCCCAGGCTGCATGGGCAAGAGGTTTTTCTTTGCCTTTCTGCCCAACTCCTTTTCTATTATATCTATAAACCTCTCAAGACTCACAGGCGAGTTATTTCCTATGTTATAGATTCTATAGGCAACCCTTGAGCTTGATGGATCGGGGTTTAGACCACTCCAATTGTTATTGGGCGTTGCAGGGTTCTTTATAACCCTAACCACACCCTCAATTATATCGTCTATGTATGTAAAGTCCCTCTCCATTTTGCCGTAATTGTAAACATCTATCGGTTTGTCCTCCAAAATATTCCTAACAAACTTAAACAGAGCCATATCCGGCCTACCCCAGGGGCCGTAAACAGTAAAGAACCGCAAGCCCGTTACCCTCAAGCCATACAAATAGCTATATGTGTGTGCCATCAACTCGTTGGACTTCTTTGTGGCAGCATAAAGGCTTATGGGATGGTCAACATTGTGCTTCTCAGAAAAGGGCTGTTGTTTGTTCAAACCATAGACACTGGAGGATGAGGCAAAGCTCAAATTCTCAACACCAAAATGCCTGCAGGCCTCAAGTATATTCAAAAAACCGTATATATTGCTATCTATATAGGAATAGGGGTTTTTCAAAGAATACCTAACCCCTGCCTGGGCTGCCAAATTACATACAGCATCAAACCCAAAATCTCTAAAGAGGGCATCTATACCCTCCTTATCCTTTAAATCAAGCTTAACAAATATGTAATTGTCGTATTTTGAAGACCTAACGGGCCTTGAATACTCTATCTTAGACTCCTCAATGCCGGCCTCTTCCAATCTTGCATATTTCAACCTCACATCGTAATAGTCGTTGATGTTATCAATACCAACAATCTCAAACCCTTCCTTGGCCAACCTATTTGCTAAATGAAACCCTATAAAACCGGCCGTGCCCGTTATAAGCAGCCTCATCAGCTATCCCCCTTTCTGAAGTCAAACCTAACCCTTACATTGTGTTTTCTCAAGGCATCCAGAAGCGTGGCACTGATCGCTATCTTCATGTATGTCTTAACCGTATACAACACATCATTCTCCTTAAATCTTATAAACAACGGTTTATCGCCTTTATTCCTCTGCAGAATCGTCTTTATTCTCTCGATAGACTCCAAATCCCTCTCGCTTAAAAATACCTCAACCCCTTCTATATAGTCATGGAGCTTGTCGTATTCCACAATATCCCTCACTACAACATTGACCTTCTCTGTTGTGGGATCCAAACTGCCGACAATCACAAGGAGTTTGTTCTTTTCAAACAACTCGCCGTATGCCTCATACAACTTGGGGAACACAGTCGCCTCGAATGTGCCCTTTAAATCCATCAGCTTAACAATGGCCATCGGCTCTTTCTTCTTTGTCTTCATCTTCTTAACGGCCACGGGTATGCCGGCCATTATAACTTCCCTGTTTACGCTATTCAAAGCCGACTCGCTATCAGCCGTAATCACCGCACTTACTATATTTTCATACTTACTCAACGGGTTGGAACTTACAAAGAAACCCAAAAGCTCCCTTTCGTATTCCAAGATCTTCTCCTGCGTCAGCTCCTCGGCATCAACAAGCTCAGGATAACTCTCTTCTTCCTTTGATGCCCCAAACAGAGATATCATCTTCTTGTTGGCCTTCTTTGCCGAAGAAGATACCCAATCAAGCAATATATCAATTGAAGCCAGAAGCGCAGCCCTATTCTTGTGCAACGAATCAAAACACCCGCTCTTTATGAGGCTCTCTAACACCTTTTTATTGACCTTCCTGGTATCAACCCTCTTTAAGAAATCAAAGATGCTTTCAAACCTGCCCCCTTTTCTGACCTCTATGATATTCTCTATCGCTGCATCGCCCACATTCTTGATGGCCGAAAACCCAAACCTGATGACCTTCTTACCGTCTTTTTCTGCCACGGCAAAATCATGGAAACTATCGTTAATATCGGGCGGCAAAACGGTTATTTTCATGCGATTGCACTCTTCAATGTATTTTGCAATGTTGTCTGTGTTGTTCTTTTCGCTTGTGAGCAATGCGCTCATAAAGTATGCAGGATAATGCGCCTTTAAATACGCCGTCTGATAGGCAATATAGGCATAGGCAGCAGAGTGAGACTTGTTAAAACCGTATTCTGCAAACTTGGCCATAAGGTCAAAGATGTATTCTGCTTTATCCTTTGGTATGCCTCTTTCTACTGCCCTTTCAACAAATATAACCCGTTGCTCGTCCATGACCTCTTTCTTCTTTTTACCCATTGCCCTTCGCAATATGTCTGCTTCACCAAGTGAATATCCTGCAAGTTTACTTGCTATCTGCATGACCTGCTCTTGGTATAGGATTATGCCGTATGTGTCTTTGAGTATATCCTCAAGCTCTGGCAGCGGGTATTCAATGGGCTTTTTGCCGTGCTTTCTGTCTATGAAGTCCTGAACCATGCCACTGCCCAAGGGACCAGGTCTATAAAGTGCAACAAGGGCTATTAGGTCTTCAAATACTGTGGGCTTTAAATCCATTATAAGCCTCTGCATACCGGATGACTCAAGCTGAAACACGCCCAATGTATCGCCCCTTTGCAGAAGTTTATAGGTCTTTTCATCATCAAGGGGGATTTTGGATATATCAAAGCCGTTGCCTATGAGTTTGACAGTTGTGTCGATGATGGTAAGATTTTTTAGACCCAAGAAGTCAAATTTGATTAAGCCTATGTCTTCAAGATAATCCTTTGAAAATTGAACGGCTATTGTATCCTCGCCCGGTGCTTTATACAACGGACAGCTTTTATAGATCGGCTCTGTCGATATGACAACACCAGCCGCATGAATGGATGCATGGCGTTTGACACCCTCAAGTGTCTTTGATATTTCAAAAAGCTTTTTTACCTTCTCATCCTTATCTATCTCCTGCTTCAGTTGGGAATTGGATTTTATTGCGCCATCCAAATCCTCTCCATTTGGAATCATCTTCGCAATTTTATCCGCATCTTTATAGGAAAAGCCAAGAACTCGGGCAACATCCCTGACAACGGCCTTTGCACCCATCGTTCCGAATGTTATAACCTGGGCCACATTATACTCCCCATACTTTTCCCTCACATAGTGTATGACCTCATCACGCCTTTCTGCACAAAAGTCCACATCTATATCAGGCATTGTTACCCTTTCTGGGTTCAGGAAGCGCTCAAAGAGCAGGTTGTATTTTATGGGGTCTATGTCTGTTATGCCAATGGAGTATGAGACAAGGCTGCCTGCTGCAGAGCCCCTGCCAGGACCAACGGGTATTCCGTTTCTTTTTGCATAGTTGACAAAGTCCCAAACGATGAGGAAATAGCCTGAGAAGCCCATCTGCTCTATTATGGCAAGCTCATGCTCAAGTCTCTTCTTGTAAAGCTCTTTTTTGTCTTTATCAAAGCCTTGTGTTCTTTTCTCCAATCCCTCATAGGCAAGTCTTCTTAAGAATTCCTTTTCATCTGAGCCGTCTGGTGTCTGATAGTGGGGCGGAGCAAGCTTGCCAAGCTCTAATTCAACATTGCAAATGTCAGCTATTGTCTTGGAGTTATAGACAAACTCGGGGTTGTCTTTGAAAAGCTCAAGCATCTCCTCTTCGGTTTTGAAGTAGAACTCATTTGAGCCCATTCTCATCCTGTCTTCATCGTCTAAGTGCTTGTTTGTCTGAACACACAGGAGCGCATCCTGTGCTATAGCGTCTTCCTTGTTTAGATAGTGGCAGTCGTTTGTTGCAACAATGGGTGTGTCTGTTTCCAAACCCAGCCTTATTATGTCTTTGTCTATCCTTTCTTGGTCTTCAAGGCCGTGTCTCATGATTTCAAGGAAGAAGTTGTCTTTGCCGAATATCTCCTTGTATTCCTGAACAACCTTTTTTGCACCTTCAAAGTCGTTATCCAATAGCCTAAGCTGCACCTCTCCATGCAGGCAGGCACTGCCAGCTATAATGCCCTCTGAGTGCTCCCTCAGTAGGTTTTTGTCTATTCTTGGCTTGTAATAGAAGCCTTTTAAGAAACCCATGCTGCAAAGATACATGAGGTTTTCATAGCCCTTCTTGTTCTTGGCAAGGAGTGTTATGTGATAGTTGCCTTTTACATCTCTATCATCCAAAGTTGTGGGTGATATGTAGCCCTCAAAGCCAAGGATGGGTTTAATGCCATTTGATTTTGCCGTTTTGTAAAACTCCAATGCCCCGAACATGTTGCCGTGGTCTGTGAGGGCAACCGCCTCCATGCCGCTGTTTTTTGCCTTTTCGACCATATACTTTATCCTGCTTGCACCATCAAGCAGGCTGTATTCTGAATGGTTATGCAAATGAACAAAAGCCATCTTACACCTCCAACAAGATCACAACATGATACCACAAATGAGCATACAAATCACCTGACATCTATATGGATCAGACGGGCCCTGAATTTGCCGATTATATGCCACATCTCAATAATCAACGGTATTTTTGGGTCTTTTAAAGAAATCCATGCAACAAGCCTCTTGACCTGCTTTTTCCTTTTCAGTTTACCATCCCTGGTCAATTTGTAAAATGTCAAGGAAACCTTCAACGCCCTCATCTGCCCCTTTTTCCTGCCCAGCGGATCCATGTTTATGGTCTCAATCCCCAAAGGCACAATGGCTATCCTATACAAATGCTTTGAAACCACAACATCCCTAAAATAGGTTTTTTTGAATTTGAATTTATCGCCTAAAAAGAATAGATACACGCTTAAAGGGGAATAGACGCCATTTTTAGATGTTATGGTGTATGTTTTCTGCTCCTTGTTCTTCTCATATACAACATGAGCCAAAGTGGTATTATCAAATCGCACATCAACCCTCTTTGTCGATTTAGGCGCCTCCTGATAGCTTTTGTAAAACACGCTCGTTTTGCGTCTGTAGTCGAACACATCCTCTATCCTTATATCGAACCTATAAAAGAGCCTTACTATAGAAACCGTACTGCCTTCAAAATCCAACCTATATGTGGAGTTGTCCTTTCTTACATCAAGAGTCCCATATCCTGCCGTAAGACCGCTAAAATCAAACTTATATTTAGCATCAAAAGAGTTAAAGCCAAAGGCGTTAACAGCAAAAAACAAAAATATAACAACAAATAATCTATACATACTAAACCTCCTTTGCAGTTGAGTTTTACACAATTTTCAAGAATAACTCAAACTCTTATCGCTCTTGCCTTTAGAAGAACATTTTATTAGAATAACACTTCAAAAAGGGGGGTATACCATGAGAAACCTGATAGCAGTAGCCACAGGCAAGGACAAAAGGTCTATATGGAAGGGGCACTTTGGCATGTCGCCGTTTTACAGTATTTTTGATAACGACGGCAATCTCATAGAGCAGAAGGAAAACCCCTATGCAAAAGGGGATAAACACCACGACGATCCAAATCTTATAGTAAATCTCTTAGATAATGTATATCTATTTATAGCCCACAACATGGGGAAAAAATCAAGGGAAAAGCTGACAAAGGAGTTGGGCATAAAGTCTCTTTTGGTGGATACAGAGGATATATACAGCGCGATAGATTACTTCCTTCAGGCAAGGAAAAACATAGATGTATTTGAAGAGTGCACCCAAAAGTATGAGGAGTGGTTCGATAAATACTCCGCCATATACGAAAGCGAGCTAAACATGCTAAAATCCATAACGCCTAAATTCGAAAGGGCTTTGGAGATAGGTGTTGGCAGCGGAAGGTTTGCAGCGCCGCTGGGCATCAAAGAGGGTATCGAGCCGTCTGAGAAGATGGCGCAGATAGCAAAACAAAGGGGCATAAAGGTATATCCAGGGTTTGCAGAAAACCTCCCATTCATGGATGAGGAGTACGATTTCATACTCATAGCTGTGACGATATGTTTTGTGAAGGATCCAAAGAAAACGCTCAAGGAGGCCTATAGGGTTCTAAAGAAGGGCGGTAAGATAATCGTGGCTATAGTGGATAAGGCAAGCGCAATAGGTAAGGAGTATCTCAACAAGAAGGAAAAGGGGAGATTTTACAGATATGTAACATTTTTCTCTGCTGAGGAGTTGCAGAATATACTCAAAGAAACCGGCTTTGAGATAGAAAACACCTATCAGACACTGTTCGGCAGAAGCATAAAGGAGATAGACAAACCCCAAGATTTTAAAGAAGGATACGGTGAGGGGGGATTCGTCGCCGTATTGGCAACAAAATAGATGGATTGGATTATAAAAAAGGCTTTTGATAATACCATAACCACACTGCTAAGCCTCATAGCAATATCGGTTATAATCGTGGGGATGGCTGTGTGGTTCTATCTGCCTTTTACCGTCCTGTCTATAAAGAAGGAGATTAAAAGAATACGACAGGTTTTAGATGAATTTAAAAAAATTAGGCTTGACTAACAAAAAAAGTTGCATATAATCCTTAGCATGAAACTGACGGACGGTGAGGTAGGCAGAAGCTATATAGTGGCCTCCATAGACGGGGGTTGCATGGCAAAGGACAGAATCCTCAAGTTGGGTATAATCCCCGGTAGCACTATAACCATCAAGAGAAAGGCTCCTTTAAGGGGGCCTTTTATGGTTGAGGTAAACGGCAGCGATGTGGTCCTGGGCAGGGGCATTGCATCAAAAATATCCATTGTGGAGACTAAATGAAGGTAGCGCTCGTTGGCCAGCCCAACTGCGGAAAAAGCACGCTGTTTAATCAACTGGCAGGATACAAAAGCCTCTCTGCCAACTTTCCCGGGGCAACCGTTGAATACACCCAGGGCAAAACCTATATAGATAACGAGCTGATAGATATACTCGATCTGCCCGGCACATACTCCCTAAGCTGGTATGATGACGCAGAAAAGGAGACGGTCAAGGCGCTATTTTCACAAGACATAGATGTAATAGTAAACATAATCGACGCATCGACACTAATAAGGAGCATAGAGCTAACCATAGAGCTCATGTCGTTAGAAAAACCGATGGTGGTCGCCTTAAACATGATGGATGAGGCGCTGCGAAAGGGCATATACATCGATGTAAAGAAGTTAAAAAACATCCTGGGCATCGAGGTTGTGCCGATCATAGCCAAGAAAGGCAAAGGCATAAACAAACTGCTCAAGGCCATAAAGGAAGCAAAGAAACCCACAAAGCGGTGCGTATATTCAAAGAATGTGGAAAAATACATAAACCTATTGGCAGAATGCCTGAGCAAGGAAGAGATCCAGAGCAATTGGCCAACAAAAATGCTGGCCATAAAGGCCATTGAGGGGTTTGAACCGTGTCAGAAGCTCATAAACCAGACAACCAGCTGCTCAAAGGAACTTGAAATTGCAAGGGTTGCCCTTCAGGATGGGCTTGTAATCATACAGGAGAGACACGCCCTTTGTATGGACATATTCGAAAAGAGCGCAAGGGTGAAAAAACCGCCTAAGAAGAACTTAGAAGCCATCCTGGATAGCATACTACTGCACCCCATATTGGGCTATATATCCATGATCGCCATATTCTATCTGATATTCCACATCGTATTCAACGGCGGGGTGCCCATAGAAAACTTCATAATAGGCATTTTCGAGAAGATAGACGCATACATAGAAAGCTCCCTATCATCCAATCAACTGATTATGTCTATAACCAAAGGCATAGTCGACGGTGTCGGGGCAGCATTCGGTATAGCATTTCCCTATCTATTGCCGTTTCTGTTTTTGATCTCGCTCCTTGAGGATGTCGGATACCTGCCACGCATAGGCTTCTTGATGGATTCTGCAATGCACAAAATGGGGGTTCACGGAACAAGCGTCATACCGTTTGTATCTGGATACGGATGCAGTGTCCCTGCCATTATGGCAACAAGGATACTAAAAAGCAAAAAGGAGAAGTTTATCTCGGCATTTTTAGCCTCTATGGTGCCCTGTTCTGCAAGAACCACCGTTATAATGGGGCTTGTAGGCTATTTTATGGGATACAAATACGCCATCCTTCTGTATGGTTTAAATATCGTTGTAATATTCATAAGCGGCATGATATTAAAGAGGCTCCTGCCAGGCATAAGCCCGGAGATGATAATAGACATACCACCATACAGGCTCCCAACAGCCAAGACACTGCTTCTAAAGACATGGTATAAGGTCAAGGATTTCATATACTTAGCCGTTCCTATGCTTATAGGCGGAAGCGTGGTTTTAACCTTAATCGACTATTACAAGCTCAGTCATTACATAAACGACATATTCGCCCCGTTCCTTGAGGGTTTCTTGGGGCTTCCTGCAGCAGTCGGTGTGGTTTTGATATTTGGTATCCTAAAAAAAGAGCTAACCCTCCTTATGCTCTATCAGGCATTAGGCCTTGCAAGCATATCGCAGCTGCCCCAGGTTATGACACAGAAACAGATGCTCATCTTTACCGTTTTTGTCATCTTCTATATACCATGCCTTGCAACGATAGCCGCCATTAAAAAAGAGGTAGGAATCAAACAATCCATAACCATCACCGTTTTAAGCTTCGTTGTTGCCTCTGTCTTGGCCTTCCTTACAAAAATCCTGATATGATAGTCAAGGTATACACAGACGGAAGCTGTTTCGATAGCTATTCCATAGGTGGATGGGGCGTGTATATCGTTTTTGAGGATAGGGAGGTGCGATTCTCGGGATACAACGAATGCCAAAACTCCACATCAATGGAGCTTATCGCCGTATTGAAGGCACTGGAGTATTTAAGCTATCATAAAGAAGAGATAGAATCGGTGGAGTTTTTTGTCGACTGCGACTATACGGTAAAGCTAATGAAGGAGTTTAAGGCCAAGGAGAAGATCTCATTTCGAACAAAAACATCGTTCAAAAACAGAAAAACACTCCTTATGCTTACACACTATGCCTCACAACTCAATATCAACTGGCACATAGTAAAATCACATAGGGGCATAAAGGGCAACGAGATAGCAGACCAGTTAGCCAAAAAAGCGGCAAAACTGAGGATAAAAGAGTTAGAGAGGGGATAGACCCCTCCCTAATTAAATGATTGCCTTCTCCCTAAGAACCTTTGCGATTGTTTCGCCTATATAGCCAGGATTTTCTATGGTATAAACACCGGCCTTCCTTAAGGCCTCATACTTGGACTCTGCCGTTCCGCTCTTGCCCATAATAATAGCACCGGCATGGCCCATCCTTCTTCCTGGAGGTGCAGTCCTTCCTGCAATGAAGGCAAAGACCGGTTTCTTGATGCCTCCCTGGGCTATAAACTCGGCTGCCTTCTCCTCTGCATTACCACCGATCTCACCCACCATCATAACGGCTTCTGTCTCTGGGTCTTCCTCAAACTTCTTCAACCAGAATATGTAATCCGTTCCAACTATCGGGTCTCCTCCGATTCCAACACAGGTGGACTGACCCAATCCAGCCCTTGTTATCTGATCAGCTGTCTCATAAAGCAGCGTTCCACTCCTTGAGATGATACCCACGCTTCCCCTCGTAAAGATATGCCCTGGCATTATACCTATCTTTGTTGCACCGGGTGTTATAATACCCGGGCAGTTTGGACCTATGAGTGTAACACCTTCCTTTTCTATGACCCTTTTGACCTTAACCATATCCAGAACGGGGATTCCCTCTGTTATACACACAACCGTCTTGATGCCGCTTCCCACAGCCTCCAATATAGCATCGGCTGCAAAAGGCGGCGGAACAAATATCAAGCTGACATTGGGGTGGGTCTCTTTAACGGCTTCCTCCACCGTATTAAAAACCGGTATATCGCCCACCTTCTGGCCACCCTTACCAGGCGTCACACCGGCAACGACCTTGGTGCCGTAATCCTTGCAGGCAAGTGCATGATAACTACCCTCTTTTCCCGTTATACCCTGCACTAAAACCCTACTTGTCCTATATACACATACAGCCATTTATTACTTCTCCTTCTTTTCTTCTTTTGTGTTTTTCTTTTCCTCAACCGCACTGCTATTGGCAAGCTCTGAAACCATCTTGGCCGCCTCTTTCAAATCGTTGGCCACATAAAACTTAAGACCGCTCTTTTTGAGAATCTCCATACCCTCTTCCCTGTTCATGCCTGTAAGCCTAATAACAACAGGTATCTTCACCTCAACTTTCTTCAGGGCCTGCAGTATTCCGTTTGCAACCTTATCACACCTTACGATACCGCCAAAGATGTTGATGAATATGGCCTTAACCTTTGGATCCCTGGTGATTATCTCAAAACCCTTGGCTATGGTCTCTGGGGTTGCCTCACCGCCGACATCCAAAAAGTTTGCAGGCTCACCGCCAGCCAGCTTAATAACATCCATCGTCGTCATGGCAAGACCAGCACCGTTGACCATACAACCTATATTACCCGTTAGTTTTATGAAGTTCAGGCCAGAGAACCTTGCCTCAAGCTCATCCGGGTCGATCTCTGTTAAATCCCTCATCTTCGAGATCTCTTTTCTTCTGTAAAGGGCGTTATCGTCAATGTCCATCTTGGCATCAACGGCCAATAGATGTCCCGACTTAAGCACAACAAGCGGGTTAAGCTCAAGCAAAGAGCAATCCTTCTCGACAAAAACCTTATAAAGTGCGCTGAATATCTTGGCAGCCTCCTTCTCCTGAGCCATCAGATCCAGATCGTATTTAAGCCTCCTTATCTGATAGGGCAAAAATCCAACAGCCGGATCAATGGGGATCTTGATAATATCTTCGGGGTACTTCTCGGCCACCTCCTCAATACTCATACCGCCTCTTTTGGATGCAATAACGGTTGGCCTGGATGTGGTTCTGTCTATAACGATGGAGAAGTAAAGCTCCCTTTCTATGTCTGCAGCCTTCTCCACCAGCAACTTCCTTATCTTCACACCCTCAGGCCCTGTCTGTTTGGTTACAAGCTTTTTGCCAAACAGCTCCTGAGCGATCTGCCTAACCTCGTCCGATGTTCTGGCTATCTTAACTCCACCTGCTTTACCCCTGCCTCCTGTGAGCACCTGAGCCTTAAGAACAACAGGGAGACCCAGCTCCATTGAGACCATCCATGCATCATCAGGGAAATAGGTTACCCTACCCTCAGGCACCGGTATGCCGTATCCTGCCAAAACCTCTTTGGCTTGATATTCATGAAGTTTCATCAACAACCTCCAGTAAAAATAAACTACAAGTTAATTTATAACCATTTCTAAAAATAACACCTAAACAACTTAAAGTCAACAAAAACCTTTTATCCGAAGCAAAACGGTAAAAAAACTTGAAAAATACGGAATAAAGCTGTAAAGAACCATACAGGGAGGTGCATGATGGGTGATGTATTTATAGTCGAGGCCCTAAGGAGCCCATTTGGGAGCTATGGAGGAAACCTAAAGGACATAGAGGCGCCGCTTCTGGCAGCTGAGGTTATAAAACAACTCATAAACAGAACAGGCATACCAAAAGAGGCTATAGACAGCCTCATAATGGGCAATGTGCTCAGCGCCGGTATAGGACAGGCGCCTGCAAGACAGGCGGCCATCTTTGCCGAACTTCCATTTAGCGTGGATGCCTTTGGCATAAACAAGGTATGCGGTTCGGGTCTAAAATCCATTATGATAGGATGCGACAGCTTAAGGCTCAACGACGCCAACATAATCATAGCAGGCGGCATGGAAAATATGTCATTGGCTCCGTATTACCTAAAAAAAGCCCGATTCGGCTACAGGATGGGCGATGGCAAAATCATAGACGGAATGGTGTTTGACGGCCTATGGGACAAATACAACGATATACACATGGGGCTTATAACGGAAAAGATAGCAGAAAGGAACAACATAACAAGAGAGGAGCAAGATGCATACGCAGAAAGGTCATACAGGCTTGCACTAAAAGCGGAAGATACGGTTTTTAAGGAAGAGATAGTGCCGATAAGGATAGCATCCAAAAAGGGCGAGATAGTCATAGATAAGGATGAGGATCCATACAAGGTAAACTTCGACAGGATTCCCACGCTAAAAGGGGCCTTTAAAAAAGACGGGGCAATAACCGCTGCAAATGCCTCAACCCTATCGGATGGAGCCGGTGCGGTTTTAATAGCAAACAAGGAGGGCATAAAAAGATACGACCTAAAACCACTGGCAAGGGTCGTGGCTTACGCATCGTTCAGCACCGATCCGCTCCTGTTTGGAGAAGCGCCTGTTGGTGCAATTGAAAGGGTCTTAAAGAAGGCCAATCTCAACATAGAAGACATAGACCTGTTTGAGATAAACGAAGCCTTCGCCGTCGTGGTTTTGGTCGCAATAAAGAGACTCTCCATAGATATAGAAAAGGTCAATGTAAACGGCGGAGCCATAGCTATAGGCCATCCTATAGGTGCAAGCGGTGCTCGTCTTCTTGCCACACTAACAAAGGAACTTGCAAGGAGAAGGGCCAAATACGGCCTTGCCTCTCTGTGTATTGGTGGCGGTGAGGCTGTGGCTATGGTTATAGAGAGAATTTAGCGGTTGATAAAGGCATAGGCGTTGTGGTTGTGGATGCTTTCGAAATTCTCAACCTCAACACTAAAGTGAGGTATGCGCTCATCGCTTGAGAGTTTTAAGGTTATGTTTCTTGCTATATCCTCAACAAACATGGGGTTGTCATAGGCCTTCTCCGTTACGAACTTCTCATCGGGCCTCTTAAGCAGGGAATAGATATCGCAACTTGCTGAGGACTCAGCCACCTCCACAAGCTCCTCTATCCAAACAAACTCGGCAAGTTGTGCCCTGATTCTTGCCATACCCCTTTGATTGTGAGCCCCATAATCGCTTATCTCTTTGGAACAGGGGCATAAACTCGTTATGGGCACCTCAACGGTTAAAAACAACTCCTCAGACTCAGAATCACCAAAGGCTTCAACCTTACAATCATAGCTCATCAGAGACTTAATCCTGCTAACAGGCGCCTCTTTCTCTATAAAATAAGGAAAACTCAACTCCAAATAGGATTTTTTCGCATTCAATCTCTCCCTCATCTGTTTCAGGATCTTGCCGATTCTCCTTATATCGATACACTCCCTATTCTCATTCAAAACCTCTATAAATCGGCTCATGTGCGTGCCTTTAAAATCACTCGGCAGAAGCACATACATATTAACCGTGGCTATGGTATGTTGTCTCTTCTTGGTTCTATCCAGCAGGGTTATCGGATAGCGCAGGTTTTTAACACCCACCTTATCTATGGGTATATTCCTGTTGTCCTTCAAAGACTGAACATCGGCAAGCTCCATAACA
This sequence comes from Hippea sp. KM1, assembly GCF_000526195.1. Taxonomy (NCBI): domain Bacteria; kingdom Pseudomonadati; phylum Campylobacterota; class Desulfurellia; order Desulfurellales; family Hippeaceae; genus Hippea; species Hippea sp. KM1. The sequence continues at coordinate 444,344 of NZ_JAFP01000001.1, read as the reverse complement.
GGGGCATTTTATCAAAATTATTGGTTTTAGCAAACTCCGTAATAGTTTCTCAGCAGAACAAAGCCCTTGACCCTTGCAATTTAATATTATATAATTTAGAAATTTGTGTTAAAGGAGGCACTTAAGCATGAGAAAAAGTATGTTTTCTCTTCTAACAGCATTGTTTTTCTTGATTCTTATCCCTGTTTCGACGGTTTTTTCTGCCCCTTTGAGTTGTTCTCAATTTTCCATTCATGTTGATGTAGGTCAACCGCAAGGAAACATAGGACCTATAAAACGGGTGGTGCTGAAATTCAACGGCATAACAGCATCTGTCAATGGCAATGGTTATGGTTTATCCGTTTCTGGACCACCTACTGTAAGGGTGTTTTACCAATCAGACGGAAGGGTTAGAGGTATTTACAACAAAGGAAGAAATTTAACCTTTAGCTATTCAACCTCAGGCAAATTAAGATCTATATTCTACAGGGGCAGAAATATAATATTCCATTATCACACAAGCGGAAGACTTAGAGCTATAGAATACTCCGGTTATTCTTTAAGGTTCACATATAACAAGGGCAATTTTAGGGCAGTCTCAGGTCATATCCCGTGCATGACCTATACATTTTACAACTAACACTCTAAGCGGATGTATTCCATCCGCTTTTAACCTTCTTACTCAAAATAATCCAACAGATATTGACTCAATAAAATTTTGATATATCATTCTATCCAGAAAAATTTGGATGGAGGGAAGTAATGAACACCGCTAAGACGGTTTTTCTTTTAACGCTGCTTGCGGGTCTTTTGATGTTTATTGGCGGCATGCTGGGCGGAAGGGCAGGCATAATGATAGCCTTTGTTTTTTCGCTCATCATGAACCTGTTTAGCTATTTCTTCTCAGATAAGATAGCCCTATCGATGTATAGGGCAAAACCGGTAACTCAGCAGGAAGCACCCGAGCTATACGCTATGGTAAAAAAACTATGCGAGAGGGCCAATCTGCCAATGCCAAAGCTCTATATCATCCCACAGGCAGCACCAAACGCATTTGCCACAGGCAGAAACCCAGAACATGCAGCCGTTGCCATAACTCAGGGGGCTTTAGAGCTTTTGAGTCCAGAGGAGCTAATGGGTGTGTTGGGGCATGAGCTTGGACACATAAAACACAGGGATATTTTAATATCCACAATAACAGCAACCATTGCCTCAGCCATAATGATGGTGGCGGATATGGTCAGGTGGGCTGCAATATTCGGAGGGCTGAGCAGGGACGATGATGACCATCCAATAGTGTTGTTGGTTGTATCGTTAATAGCACCGTTTGCAGCAATGCTTATACAGCTTGCCATCTCCAGGGCAAGGGAATATGAAGCAGACAAGGCTGGAGCCATCTATAGCGGCAATCCGCTCTATCTTGCAAGCGCCCTGGAAAAGCTTGAGAATTACGCAAAAGCCATACCATTTCAGGGTAATCCAGCAACAGAGAACCTCTTTATAGTAAACCCATTTTCATCAAAGGGTATTATGACGCTTCTATCGACACATCCGCCAATTGAGGAGAGAATAAAAAGATTAAGGGAGATGGCAGCAAGGGGAATTTAATATAACATCGACTGGATCCTCTTTTGTTATCTCTATCCAGTGAGCATCCTTGAACTTGCTCTTTATGAATGTAAGCTGCCGTTTGGCAAAGGAGAGGGTGTTTTTTACAATCAAATCCTTAAGCTCATCAGAAGTTTTGATCTTTCCCAAAATGTAATCCACTGTCTCGGCATAACCTATGGATCTAAGGGCTTTTGAATCGCCAAAACCCATCTCAATCAACCTCTTTGTCTCCTCAATAAGCCCCTCTTCTATCATCAGTTCGGTTCTTTTTTTTATCCTCTCTTTTAGGGCCTCTTTAGGTGCATAAAGAACAAATACGCAAAATTCATCTTGCCTTGAGGTGTTTTTGAAGAAACTGCTTAGCGGCTTCCCTTTGCTAACAAAGACAGATAGGCCCCTTTTGATCCTCTGGCAATCCCCCACAGAAAGCCTATCCGCCCACTTTTTATCGACAACCTCAAGCCATTCGAACAGATAATAACTGCCCAACTCATCACATATATCATCAAAGAAAAGTCTAACATTATCATCAATTGGGTCTATCCTATCTATACCGTTAATCAATGCATCTATATAAAATGCCGTTCCGCCAACGATTACTGGATTTTTACCTGCATTTAGCAACTCCTTTATAAGCTCATCTGCAAGCCTTGCAAACTCACCGGCGCTGAATGTTTCATCCGGAGAAAGTATATCGATCAGGTGGTGTTTAACCAGGCTTTGCTCCTTTTTGGACGGCTTGGCACTGCCTATATCCATATAACGGTAAATCTGCACCGCATCTGCCGATATGATTTCCCCGTTGATTCTTCTTGCAACCTCTATGGCCGTTTTTGTTTTACCTGTTGCCGTCTGCCCGGTAATGACTATGGGTTTCATTGAAGCAGCTTATCAACAGAAACAAATTCCAACCCGTGCGCCTCAGCAACCGGCTTGCATGTAATCTTGCCATAGGCCACATTGATACCCTTGGCTATAGGGATATAACGCCTGGCAGCCTCCCTCCAACCCAAATCGGCGATAATCAAACCAAAGGGCAATGTGGCATTGACAAGGGCAAATGTCGATGTCCGTGCATAAGCACCAGGCATATTTGCAACGCAGTAATGCAATACGCCTTCAACCTCAAAGACCGGATCCTGATGCGTGGTTGGCCTTGATGTTTCAACACAACCACCCTGATCTATCGACACATCAACTATGACAGCACCCCTCTTCATGGTCTTTAGCATATCATATCTGATGAGTTTGGGCGTCTTTGCTCCGGGTATCAAAACCGTGCCTATAACGGCATCTGCATCTTTTATTTCCTCTTCTATATTCATCCTGTTGGACATTATCATCTGACAGTTTTTAGGCAAAACATCCTCAAGATACCTCAACCTTTCTGCGTTTATATCCAACACATAGACACTCGCACCCATGCCGGCTGCAACCTTTGCTGCATTCAAGCCGGCCGTGCCGCCGCCTATTATCACAAACTTGGCAGAATGGACACCCGTAACGCCCCCTGCCAAAACCCCTCTTCCGCCATATGGCTTTGCTAAGTAATAGGCGGCCATGATAGAGGCCATCTTGCCCGCCACCTCGCTCATGGGTTCAAGCAGAGGCAGCTTGCCATCCACCTCTATGGTCTCATAGGCTATGGCCACAACCCCCTTTTCCATCAAACCAAGCGTTTGGGGTCTGTCTGGGGCAAGGTGGAGATATGTGTATATAATCTGCCCCTCTCTCAACATCTCTATCTCCTTCTGCTGGGGTTCCTTGACCTTTATTATCATCTGGGCAGCCTCAAAAACATCCTCTGCTTTATCAACAATCCTCGCCCCTGCTGCTATAAACTCACCATCGGATATGCCACTGCCCTCACCCGCTCCCCTTTGAACTAAAACCTCATGCCCGTGATGGACAAACTCAGCAACTGCTGATGGTGTAAGCCCTACCCTGTTCTCGTTGGGCTTTATCTCTTTTGGAACCCCAATAATCATAATACGCCTCCTAAAATTTCGGTTTGGCTATGAATATACAACTATCTCCTCCTTTTGCTATCGTTTGAATCTCCTCTATGTCCATGGGTTTACCAGAAAGCATCTGGGCAAAACCAAGCATCAAGCCCGCTGTAATATTGCAGAACCCCTTTGATTTCGAATAGGGCAAAAAATGGCATTCATTTAGTGTAAACCTTATCTGGCCATTATCCATTATTTCTATGGATATATCGGGGCCTCCTTTGGATTTTATCATTTGAGGTAGTATCTTTGCCATCTCCTCCTTTGAGAACTTCTTAAGCAGACTCGGATCAACATCCATTGCCTCCATCATCTGCATGGGTATCCTCTTTGCAAGTATCCTTCTTAAGACCTTTGTCCCCTGCTTGCCACCAAAATACTCCAAGGCCTCAACAAGCCCCGACATAACCATAGAAGCATACTTATAGCAGATATGCCCCAATACACACTCGGTACCCACATCAAGACAACTCTCTTTAAGCTTTTTCTCCATTCACAATCACCTCACAAGAATTTTAAGCCAACAACGACTGCCACACTGACGATGCTTATGGCGGCAAACGCCTTCCATATAATCCACCTTACATTCCGATGACCAAAGATGGTCGCATACACACCCTTTATAACGGTGTTTGTTATGCTGGATATGATGATGCTTATAAGGGCAATATCTATATCGATTACGCCAGTCTTAGACAACTGACTCATAGAGATAGTCAGCGGGTCAACATCGGCAAAGCCGGATATAAATCCCAACAGGTATATACCCTTTGAGCCAAGGTATGTATGCGCAAGACGGGATAGAATCAAAATAACAGTATAGAAAGCACCAAAAAATAGTGCATGGGTTAAATCATACGGATTGGAGAACTCCACCTCCACAACATCATCACCTGATTTGTGTTTCTTGAGGGCAAAAATCAGCCCCACACCAAAGGCAACAACGCTAAAGATGGCGAACCTATACGATATCGAAGGATATATGATAAACATAACAATAAGCTGTCTTATAAACATTATCGAGCTTGCAAGCACTATGCCCAGGGCAAGCTCACAGGATAACTCAGGCGTCTCTTTAGATCGCTTGGAGAATGCAAGCGTTACAGCGGTTGAGCTCATCAGGCCGCCAAACAGCGCTGTTATCAATATCCCTCTTTTTGAGCCCAACAGCTTTGTGGCAAAATAGGCGGCAAATGATATGGATGAGATCAAAACCACCATAAGCCAGATGGATCGGGGGTTTAATTTCAGAAAAGTAAAGGCCTTATCAGGAAGAATCGGATACAAAACGGCAGACACAACAAGGAATTTCAATATAGCAGATATGTCCTTTTTATATATGTATTTCTCCACAAAGCCGTGTAAGAATTCCCTTAAAGACAAAATCAGCGTTATAATGATACTTAAGGAGACAGCCTCTATCACATACCCTTTGGCAAGTATAACACCCACAACAAATGTGAACAGGCCTGCAATCTCTGTTGTAATACCCTTCCTGTTAAAATAAAAGGCCTCATACATATATTCGCCTATGATCATCAGGGCAAAACAACCGAATACAATGCCAACGATAAGGGGGGTTTTAACAAAATATTCAACAGAAAAGCCCAATAAAGAGATTAAAGGAAAGGTTCTGATGCCGCCAAAGTGTTTTTCTTCTATCTTTCTATGATACGATTCCTGCTCAAGACCGACTATTCCGCCCAACAGTATGCTCAAAACAACAAGAAAAAACCAATCGGGCATCCACTGCACTATTTTACCCATATTCCAACAATAATATTTAAGCTGGTGTTTTTCAAGAAAAAATAGACATACATTCTTGTTGACTTTTAGATAAAAAATTTTATAATTTAAATAACTGGTTAGTTAATGGAGGTGGCATGACTAAATCCAGCCTAATCCTAAAGGTTGCAAAGGAGCTTTTCACGCAAAAGGGGTTTAAGGCAACAACAATGGATGAGATAGCAAAGAGGGCAAAGATAAACAAGGCCTTAATATACTATTACTTCAAGGATAAAAACACCCTCTATTCAGAGATATTCAGGATCTCCCTAAATGAGATACTCTCAACGATAAAGCAGATAGACCCGCAAAAACCGCTCGATGCGTTCTTTACATACATAAAGGCCTTCTGTCAATTTGCAGAAAAAGACAGCGGCTTCTTTGCAATGCTGATGGGGGAGTTATCCACCTCTGCCAAACATATGCCTCAACTGGCCTTAGAGATGTTCTTGCAGGCTGTGGGCATACTGAATGAGATACTCAAAGAAGGCAAGAGGATAGGGGTCTTCAGAGAAGTAAACACACTAACGATTCATCTTACCATCATAGGAACCATTAGCTTTATCGTCTGCAGCAGGGAAATAAGAAACGATACAGAGAGAATCAAAAAAGCACCCCAGTTTCTCAAAAAGGAGCCCGAGAGTCTATGCAGAGAAATCTATCTTACCATTACAGAGGGGATAAAAAATGAGAGTATTTAGTCTTTTTTTATGTGTTTTATTGCTAATCTCGATCCAGGCAAGGGCCACAACAATAACAGAGCTCCTGAATGCCTTAAAAAACCAACCACAGACAAAGGCGGATGAGTTCTTCCTAAAAAGCGCAAAGGCCGGATACTCAAAAACCACATCACTATTCTGGCCAAAAATTTACGCCACATCGTCATACACCCATTACAACTCACCAACGAGCCTAAGGCCCCTCTTGCCTACAGAAAGCTCTGAACTAATAAGGCTAAACAAGGCTATACCTTTTAGCAAAAACATATCTCAGATAGGCATAAATGTCAGCATGCCCGTTTTTGTCTATCCGCTATTTAGCCTCACAAAGAAGGCACAGGCCTTAACCAAAGCAGCAAAAACAAAGAAGAAGTTGAATTTTATTAGAAACGAAGCAGCCGTTGTCCTGCTAAACGCCCAGCTTGAGTATGTAAAAAACCTAAAGGAAGCCATAAAGGGGCGTATAAACTCCTTAAAAGCCCAGCTAAACACAATAAAAAAAGCCGTTGAGCTTGGAAGGGCAGCACCCATTGATGCCTTAAAGATAGAGGACAATCTAAACAAACTAAACATACAGCTTAACAAACTCAACTCATCCGAATACAGCATCATCATGTCAATCTATTCACTAACAGGGATAAAACTAAAAGAACCCGCCCAGATGGAGCTTGCAAGACAGGTAAGGGAGAAAGAGCTGTTTCAGCTAAAACCGCTAATATACAACCTGCAAGCCTCCAAATATGAACTCAAAGCAAAGGAAAGCGAACTCTTCCCGTCAATATACATGAAGGGTTTTATAGCAAGGAAATTCGCAAAAAGCTATAACACCAACGAACACATCGTTAAAAATTACGGCAGTATAGGCATATACCTTCAAATACCCATTTTCAACAAGGTCATCTATGCGGATATAGAAAAGGCAAAGTCCGATTACATGAAAAGCCAATACAAACTAAGGGAGTATAAAAGACAGCTTATCTCCCAATCCAAAAGCATAAAAGAAGAGCTAAAGATACTCAACAGATCCATGATTTTAGCAAGAAAGAACATAAAAAACGCCAAAGAATTGCTTGAATACGCAAAGGTGGCCTTTAGATTAAAACGGATGACAGAGGAGGAGTATTTAAGATACGAAGATGCCCTGCTTTCTGCCAAGGCGGAACTATTCGAGCTTAAGCTAAAAAAATGGCAAGACATATCGAAGCTGGCAATAATCTATGGAAATGATTTAAAGGAGATAGTGAGATGACAAAGAAGGTTGTATCTGTTGTTCTGGCTATCCTGATAGCCGTTGGTATCGGGGTTTTGGTCAAAAAGAGGAAAAAAGAGCTTGCAGAGCTGCCCACAGCAAAGGTGTATCCTGTGGTTGTAAAGACGATGAAGCCCAAACCTGAAAACTTCCGCCTGACCCTAAGCGGTCTTGGGATTGTAAAGAGCTCAATAGACCTAAATATAACCTCAAAGCTCTCAGGCAGACTCATTTACATCAAGAATATAGGCGATAAGGTAAAAAAAGGCGATATAGTGGCAAAATTAGATGTATCTGGAACAAAAGCGGCAATATCCCAGGCCGTCTCTCAATTAAAATCACTCAAAGCCAAGCTTTCCTCGGCCACATTAACGCTAAAAAACTTAGAGCTTACACACAAAAGAACCAAGGAACTCCTAAAGGTTAAAGGTGCATCAATAGAGCAGTTTCAGAAAGAGGAAGACCAATTGGCCTCTGTAAAATCCCAAATCGCCTCTTTAAAATCACAGATAGAGGCAACAAAAAGCAACATTAGGCATTTAAAGATCCTTTTGAGTTATGGAATCATAAAATCACCTATAGACGGCACAATAAGCAAGAAATTCCTAAACACAGGCGATGTTGTAATGCCTGGTAAACCGCTCTGCTCTATCAGCTCAAGGGGCGGAAAATACATACTCCTGAGGCTTCCTGATGACATAAAACCCCAGGGTCTTGTGTTTAACAATAAAGTATACAATGTTATTCCGCTGAACAATACATTCAACGGCTTAGATGAATACAAGGCCGATGTTGACACAAACCTAAACACAGATACCCGCATAAGGGTGGGCGTTGTTGTATTTAAAGGCAAGGCCATCAAGCTCCCCTTTGATGCAGTACTCTCAAAAGAGGGTAAAAATTATGTGTTCATACTGAAGAACAACAGGGCCATACCAAAGCAGATCAAGGTAATAGCATCAGCAGAAGAGGGTATAGCCGTTAAGGACAACGCCCTTGTCAACAAGGAGTTAATCCTGGCAAAACCCGACATCTTCATAAAGCTCTTAGGCGGAGTGAAGGTTATAAAGGAGTAGGCGATGTTTGATTACTTTTACAAAAGACCCTATACGCTTTTCAGTATTATAATGTTATTTTTCGTATTGGGCATTATAGGCCTGAAGGAGCTGCCCAAAAACCTATTCCCCGATGCAGACAGACCTCAGGTTATTATCGTAACAAAGATACCAGGAGCCACGGCTCAGGTTGCAGCAAGCAGCGTTTCAAAACCCATAGAGGAGGAGGTTGCAAGACTGAGCTATGTTAGAGATATAAGTTCAATAAATGTGGCTAATTTTTCCATAGTTAAAGTAGAATTCGAATATAAAAAAGGCCTAAAGAACGCAGCTGTGGATGTTGCAAATGCCCTATCAATTGTCAAATCCAAGCTGCCCCCAAATGCCAATCCATCCATATACACAGTTGGAAGCTTTACCTTGCCCGTCGATGTTGTCTCACTAAGCCCAAAAAACAACTCCATAACATTAGGCGACATAAGAAAGATAGCCGACAGCTTTATAAAACCCTATCTTCTTAGCATAAAAGACATAGGCAATGTTGAGGTGTTCGGCGGATACAAAAGCGCCATAACAATAAACATAGACCCTTATAAACTCGCCAAATACAACATATCGGCAGATAGAATCATCAAAGCGCTCTTCAGCCTTGATAGGGATATGCCCATAGGATTTATGAAAAGCAAAGACAACTTCCTAACCCTAACATATTACGGTGAGAAAGACCAGATCGAGAAGCTTAAACAACTCCAGATTGCACCCAACCTGCCCTTAAAAAGTGTTGCAGATGTAAAATGGGATTACGAAAAACGGTTTAGCGGCTATATGGGTAACGGCCATCCTGCTATAGCCTTAGCCATACAACGAGCCCCCAAAGGCAGTGTTTTGGATGTATCCAATGCCGCAAGGGAAGCTATAAAATACCTAAAAAAACAATACCCAAACATAAAGTTTGAGATATCGGATACCCAGAGAAATCTAATACTGACATCAAATCAAAACATGCTTGAGGCCTTAAGGGATGCAATCATCTATACACTAATTGTGCTTTTGTTGTTCTTGGGCAACTTCAGGGCCATAATTGCAGCAGGTCTTTCCATACCAATGGTGTTTTTTACAACCATAGCCGTTATATGGCTTACGGGCGGGGAGCTAAATATAGTCGTATACACGGGCATCATCCTTTCTTTAGGTATGCTAACAGACGATGCCGTGGTTGTGCTTGAAAACATAGAAAGACACCTAAATGAACTCAAGGAGGATCTAAACACAGCTATCTATAAAGGAACAAAAGAGGTTTTGGGGCCGGTATTTGCAGGCACACTCTCAACTATAGTCGTTCTATTCCCTCTGATGTTCATAGGCGATTACCCACAGAGAATATTCCAGCCGTTAATCTCAACCCTCATTATATCCTTAATTGTGTCTTACTTTTTGTCCGTAACATTTGTGCCTAAATTATCCGCATATCTATACAAAAACGGCACTAAGAAAACAAAAATAGAGCTAATATTTGAGAATCTCTATTCAAAAACCATTGGCAAACTGATAGATGTCTATATAGGTGTGTTAAGATTCTCAAATTCAGGCAAATATATCCTAAGAAGGGTCATACTCATAGTTGGTGTCATTGTAATATTTATTTTGAGCATGAAAAACATAATGCCCATTTTAGGAAGAGACATCATGCCTCCTATGGATACAGGCATAGTAATAGCAAAAATAAAGTTCAGCTCAAATAGCACAGCAGACGAATCGATGAAAAAACTCAAAGGTTTTCTAAATTGGCTGCACAAACAACCTTATGTAAGAATGAGCTCAACGGCATTCGGATCAGAAGCTGGCGTTTTATCCTTGGGCAACGGTAACTTACCTTCTGAAGCGACGATAACAATAAACTGCGTTGATAGATTTCACAGAAAGCTAACCATATGGCAAATAGAATCTATATTTAGAGACAAACTCAATCAATTAGAAGGCATAAAGAATGTTGATGTTTACGATTTCGGAGCCACGCCGCTTTCCAGTATAAAAGCACCCCTCGACATAAGAATAAAAAGTGCCACATACGAAGGCTTATCAGATGAAGCAAATATTATAGCCAAAAACATACGACGCATTAAGGGTCTAACCAGCATAGATATAAGCTGGGACAGTAATTTCAAGGAAATAACACTAAACATAGACACAAATAAGGCCCTAAGTTATGGCCTAACACCTGCACAGATCATAGCACAAATACCCATAAACGGCAGAATAGCAGCGATAAATGGCGATTTTACCTCTATGAACAGTCAGTTTGTAAGGATTTATCTAAAGGGAAAATTCAACGAAAACATAAACAGCATTAGACTATTGCCCATAAAAACACCCTTCGGCTATTACATACCACTTCAGGCGGTGGCAAAGTTTAAAGAGCACTTCACACCAGCCAAAATAGAAAGGGATCAGCTGCTTTACAGTTTAGATGTAAACGGATTCAGAAACAAAAAACCAATAACGATGATAACGGCAGACAGCCAGAAAATCCTAAAGCATCTAAACACGGAAGGGTTCAAGGTTGAGCAGGCAGGCAGTATCGTGCAGCTAAACGACAGCTTCAAAAGGATGCTAAAGGCCATAGTGATAGGCGTTATACTCCTAACAATGACCCTGATAGCGGTTTATAGGTCTGTCAGGATGGGTCTTGTAATGATCGTGGTCTTGCCGCTATCCATGATAGGAGCATTCTGGGCCATGTTAATATTCCACAAACCCTCTTGCATGCCCAGCATGATGGGCATATTGCTGCTTTTTGGTATAATTATAAAAAACTCGGTCCTCCTTATAGACTTCTATCAACATTACAGAGAAAAGGAATCACCGTTTGAGAGCGCCTTGGAAAGCGTGAGGGTGAGATTCAGGCCGGTTATGATGACGGCCTTTGGAACCATCGCCGGCATGATACCCATAGCTTTGGAGCGCGCTGTGGGTCTTGAAAGGCTATCCCCGCTTGCCGATGTGGCGGTAGGAGGACTGCTTGTTGGAACATTCCTAACGCTTGTTTATGTGCCTATGTTTGCGTACATGCTCGATTCAGCAACAAAAAAGAACAAAAGTTCAGAAACCACCCCTTGAAAAAATACCGCTTAAGAGTTAAGCTTAACTAAAACAACACAAAGAGGGGGTGGTGATATGGCAGAAAAGGTCAAGGTTGAGTTAAAGAAGGAAAACGACAGGTTTCATCTCAAATGCGAGGCCTTTGGTATTGAGGAGTATTGTGTAAACGAGGAGGAGGCAGAAAAGATAGTAAAATCCAAGCTGCCCCAGGACTGTCAGATCGAGTGGGTCAAGGAATACATGGAAAAGACCTAAATATCAAGCACATCAGAAGGGATGGCTTTTATAAAATCCCTGTTGATCTTTCCCTTGTTGGCCATGCCGATTAGCACCTCAAGGGCCTCCTGATGGGAGAAGGAGTTGCTTCGGTATGGCCTTTTTTGCCTTAGCGCTGAATAGATGTCGGCAACGGTCAATATCTGAGCCCCCGTGGAGAGGTCGTTTCTATTCAATCCAAACGGATAGCCCGAACCGTCTAAATATTCATGATGGGAACTTGCTATGTGTATAATATCCTCATCTAACTCCATCTGGTTTAAGAAGGAATAGGTGTAATAAACATGCGATTTCATCCTAAGCCAATCGTTTCCGCTTAGCTTACCTGGATATTCCAGTATGCTTTTTGGCACAAACAGCTTGCCTATATCGTGTAAGAAACCTGCTGTTTCGATGGTTTTGCAATCCTTATTACTCAGGCCAACCTGCCTGGCTATGGCAAGCGCCGTTTTGGCCACATCGCTGGAATGCGTAAGCGTAAATTTGCTCTTTTTGTCTATGAAGCTCTCTGCTATGGATTTTGCCAATCTATTAAACAATTCAGCATCCACGCTAACTATCTTCTCCTCAACATGAGAAACAAAGTATTTCTTTATCTCCTCAACATTGGAAAGCATTATGAAAAAGGCATCGTTCCTTATTACCTCAACAAAGGCATCCAATATATCGCTAAACATAGGCCTATTTTTATACAAAGGGTATATCTTTGCCTTTAGTGTTTTGGGCTCAAACAGATTCTCCCTTCTTAGCAAAACCTCAACCTCATCGGCAAAGTATATTATCCTTGACAACAGATTGTTGCTTGCCGGATTGTGGTGATCCTTGACAATCAGGGCTATCTCCTCAAACAGCGGTATCTTTTTAAGTATCTCATACCCAACAATGGCATGCCTCTGCAGATCAACACAGTCCCTTTTATCGTATTCAAGCAAAAGCTGGGTTTCCCTCTCAACTGCACCTATATCGTGCAAAAGGCCTGCCAGATAGAGGTTTATCCTCTCGTTTAGTTTAAAGTTCATCTGATAGGATATCAGGATACAGATAAAGCTAACCCTCAAGGCGTGGTTTGAGGGGCTGCCGTTTAGAATAAGGTCTAACGATTTAGATAGATTCTCCACCAATCTACTTAGGTTAAACTTCTTATAAAATACCATCCACACACCCCTTCAATTTGGGTTAGTTTATCACATATAGGCGCCGATTTGCAATAACTATTAGTTGCAATTGAAACTAATCTGTGATATAAACCCAAAAAGACATGGAGGTTAACATTTATGCGCAAACTGCTTGTTCTCTTAATTGTTCTTTTGGGTTGCCAGCTATCCTATTCAAAAGAGATTTACACACTAAATAGGGCTGTGAATGAAGCCATATCAAACAATTACATAATAAAAGAGGCCATAGAAAGACAAAAGGCCGCAGAGAGCCATTACAAAAGCAGCGAATCGAGCCTGTTTCCCACTGTTGATTTTTCATACAACTTTACCCATCTAAAGGACTATCCATACTCGATAAGCGGGGGAGCCAAGGTAAGGGCCGGCGATGATGATAACGCCAAATGGAGCATCACCATAACCCAACCCATCTTTGAGGGATTCGCCCTAATCACCCAAAAACAGATAGCACGCCTCGGGTTAGATATAAGTAAGATAGAAAAAGAGATGGCTGTGTTGGATGTGGCTGAAAACACAAAGATCGCCTATTTTAAGATACTCCTTGCAAAGAAATACCTGAAGGTGGCCGATGAGGAGGTAAAAACACTAAAATCCCACCTAAGGGATGCAGAAAAGCTCTTCAAAAACGGTGTCATAGCATACAACGACCTGCTTAAATCGAGGGTTGCACTGGCCAACGCCATACAGAACAGAACAAGGGCCTCAAACAACCTCAAGCTTGCCATATCCTCATTCAACTTAGCATTAAGAAAAGACATCAACGCCGATACAGATGTCGTGGATATTTTGGAGTTTAAAAACAGGCGGTTCAACCTCAACAGCTTAATAGAAAAAGCCCTAAAGAACAGGCCCATTCTAAAAGAGCTATCCCTAAAACTAAAACAGGCACGCCTGGGTATAAAACTCAAAAAGAGCAGCTATTACCCCCATATCGAGGCCTTTGCCAAATACGAACAAAAGGGTCAGGACATGCTTGCAACGGATAATGATTACTCAAACCAGCACAACGCCATGGTGGGTGTTCAAATAGAATGGAACATATTTTCGTTTGGAAAGGATTACTATGCCACACAAGAGCAACAGCACAATGTATTTGAGCTAACGGAGCGCTTCAACCAAATGAGGGATCAGGTTAAGCTACAGGTAAAAAGCGCCCTTCTTGAACTTAACACAGCAGAGGAAAACATAAAAACGGCAAAAGAGGCACTAAAGCAGGCAAGGGAAAACTTCCGCATTACCAACCTTCAATACCAGCAGCAGATCACAACATCGACGGAGGTGTTGGACGCACGCTCATACCTAACACAGGCGGAGGTCAACTATTACAATGCACTCTATGGATACCACATAGCCCTTGCAAAACTCAAAAGAACCATAGGGGAAAAATAAGGGGGTTTTATGAAGAAAGCAGTCCCGATCATCGTCGTGTTTATACTTCTGCCCATACTTTCAATGGCAAACCCCAAACCGCAATACCCGATGGTGTCTGTTGATGTTTACAAGGTTGGCAAGCCAAAAGACAAAGAAGTAATACTGACATATCCAGCAAGACTAAGAGCAGTAAAAAGCGTCGATGTGGTTGCAAGGGTTTCAGGCACTATCTTGAAAAAGCATTACACCGAAGGCAAATTTGTCAAAAAAGGGCAGATACTATACACCATAGAGCAAGATATATACAGGGCAAGATACAACGAGGCGTTGGCAAACCTAAGCATGGCAAAGGCAACACTCTATAAAGCCAAGAAGGATTGGAATAGATACAAAAACCTCTTCAAAAGCAAGGCGATTAGCAAACAGAAGCTCGATTACGCCTATGCCTCATACCAGAACGCCCTATCGTCTGTGAAGCTTGCGCAGGCTAAGTTAAAGCTTGCAGAGATAGACCTAAATTACACCCAACCAAAAGCACCCATATCGGGATTTACATCGCTAAAAATGGTCGATGTGGGCGATTATGTCAGGCCGTCTCAGAAACTTCTGACAATCACACAGACAGACCCAATCTATGCAGAATTCTCATTTCCAGATAGCGACTATCTAAGGATAAAGAATTACCTAACCACCAATCAATGGGAGGCAGACAGATTAAGGGCATTCATAAAGGTAAATGGCAAAACGATAAACGGCAAGATAGACTTTATAGACTCAGTAATAGACCCAAAAACCTCCACAGTTAAGGCAAGAGCGGTATTCCCCAACCCAAACGGCACACTCATGCCCAACGAGTTTGTTAGAATCAAGGTGGTCGGCTTTAAACAGAAGAATGTAATAGTGATACCCTCTGAGGCTGTATTGCAAAACTCTATGGGCAAGATGGTGTTTGTTGTGCAGAACGGAAGGGTTGGCGTCAGGATGATAAAGGCAAGGGAGGCAGAAGGCAACACATTCATCGTTCAATACGGCCTAAAACCCGGCGATCTGGTTATCATAGACAACTTCTTCAGGATAAAACCAGGCATGCCTGTCAAGGTCGATAAGGTTATTGAGGAACTGGTTAAATGATATCAAAGTTCTTCATCGAAAAACCCGTATTCCCTTTAGTTATCTCCATCGTCATTATACTGGCAGGCATAACGGCCCTAAAAAGCCTGCCCGTTCAGGAATACCCAACCATCACACCGCCTACCATAAGTGTTGAAGCCTACTATCCTGGGGCTGATGCAGAAACATTGGCAAAAACCGTGGCTGCACCGCTTGAGGAGGCCATAAACGGCGTTAAGAACATGATATACATGTCTTCCACCGCATCGCCCAACGGCATGGTCTCCATAAAGATCACATTCAAGATAGGAACGGACCCAGAAACAGCCAAGGTCGATGTAAACAACAGGGTTCAGCTGGCCTTAAACAAGCTCCCCGAAGAGGTAAGAAGGATAGGCGTTGTGGTTAGAGAGAGATCCCCAGACCTTCTAAGGGTGTTTGCCTTCACCTCAAAGGGCAACAAACACTCCACCACATTCATAACCAACTATCTATTGGTGAATGTGCTTGACGATATAAAGAGAATCCCCGGCGTGGGCGAGGCGATGATATTTGGCGGCAAGGAATATTCAATGAGGATATGGTTAAAGCCGGATAAGCTTGCCGCATACAACCTAACACCATCAGACATCATAATGGCCATAAGAAACCAGAACAACCAATACGCAGCAGGAAGGATAGCGCAAGAGCCTACAAAGGCCAAACACACATACACCTACACAATAACAACAAATGGACGACTAAAAACACCTGAGGAATTTGCCAACATAATCATAAAAACCAACTCTGACGGCTCAACACTAAGGCTAAAGGATATAGCAAGGGTCGAATTAGGGGCAAGCAACTATTCCGTTAGCAGCACCTATAACGGCAAAAGGGCCGTTTTGATGGGGGTATGGCTATCCGCAGGGGCAAATGCATTAGAGGTATCAAAAAGAATAGACCAGACCATGAACGAACTATCCAAGAGATTCCCAAAAGACCTAAAATACAGAGATGTCTATAACACCACAAAATTCATAAAGACATCAATAGACGAGGTGGTCTATACCCTCATCATATCCATACTCCTAACGGTTGTGGTAATATACATATTCTTGGGCACCATAAGATCCACCACCATACCCGTTTTGGCCATCCCTGTATCCATCATAGGGACATTTGCCGGATTCTATGCGGCCAATTTCTCCATAAACCTATTGACGCTGTTCGGATTGGTTTTGGCCATAGGCCTTGTGGTCGATGATGCCATAATAGTCATAGAAAACGCAGATAGGATACTAAAAAGCGAAAACCTCACCCCCAAAGAGGCAACAATAAAATCGATGGAGGAGATAACAAACCCGCTCATAGCTATAGTTTTGGTCTTAGATGCTGTCTTTATCCCCGCATCATTTGTGGGCGGATTCTCGGGTAAGATGTATCAGCAGTTTGCTCTAACAATAGCAACATCTGTCAGCATTTCAGGCATAGTGGCACTAACGCTAACACCAACGCTGTGCGCCCTGATCCTAAAAAAAGGCGGAATAAGGGAAACGGCCTTCTCTAAGGCCTTCGGCGCTATCTTCAAAAAAACAACGGCCTGGTTTGAAAATTCCACCAAGCTTTTAATAAAGCTGTGGCCTGTGGGGTTGGGTATATTTGTAGCCGTTGTGATAGGCATGTTTGTTTTATACAGGATGCTTCCATCATCCCTTGTGCCGGAGGAGGATAAGGGCGATATAATGGTCATGTATTATTTAATGCCCGGATCGTCGCTTGAAAAAACGCTCAGGGTGCAGAAGAGGATAGAGGATATAGTCATGAAAAATCCCAACATAGTCGGTGCAGGCTATGTTGCAGGACTCGATTTTATAACATTCTCGTTCAAAACAGACTCAGGCATAGGCTGGGCTCACCTTAAGGATTGGTCTAAAAGAAAGGACAGCTCCTGGGATGTTATCAAGCAGCTGATGATGGCGTTTTCAACACTAAAAGAGGCCTTTGTTATGGCCTTTAATATGCCGCCTATTATGGGTATGAGCTCAACAGGCGGTTTCACCCTCCACATACAGGATAGAACAGGAGGCAGCATAGAGAGGCTAAACAGCGTTGTAAAGAGGTTTGTGGCCGTTGCAAACAAGGATAAAAGGCTTATGATGGTCAGGTCTTCCCTGAATACGAATGTCCCGCAATACAAGATAGAGGTAAACATAAACAAGGCAAAGGCCCTGGGTGTGTCGTTGAGTGAGCTGTTCTCAACACTTCAGGCCACAATGGGGAGCTATTATGTAAACGATTTCAACATGTATGGAAGGACATTCAAGGTAAACATACAGGCGGATGAAAACTTCAGGGATAATCCGTCCGATTTGAGCTATATCTATGTAAGGTCATTAACGGGTGAGCTGATACCCGTAAGCTCGCTTGTCAAAATCAAAAGAATTGTAGGCCCAAGCGTCATTCAGAGGTTTGATATGTTTACCGCTGCCACGGTGATAGGCCAACCAGCCCCGGGCTATACATCGGGCGATGCCATGAAGGCCATTACCGAGATAGCAAAGAAGGCACTCCCACCAGGGTATACAATAGCCTGGTCCGGCACATCATACCAGGAAAAGGTTTTGGAAAGCTCGGGTAATCTGGTCTTTCTATACACCGTTATATTCGTATTTCTGATACTGGCAGCGCTCTATGAAAGCTTCAGCATACCCGTGGCAATCATGATCATCGTGCCGTTTGCCGTCTTTGGCGCCGTATTCGGTCTATTCATGGCCCATTTGGAAAAAGACATATACTTCAACATAGGCATCTTGGTTCTCATAGGCTTGTCGGTTAAAAACGCCATACTGCTTGTAAAGTTTGCTTTGGAGAAACTCCAGGAGGGATACGGATTATTGCAGGCAACAGCCCAGGCTGCAAGGATCAGGTTCAGGCCCATCGTCATGACATCCGCCGTATTCATAATAGCGAGCCTGCCTTTGATATTTTGGGGCGGTGCAGGCGCCGTATCGAGAAAGATCATAGGCATAACCGTGGTCAGCGGCATGCTTATACAGACCCTTATAGGCACACTCTTCATACCGATGTTCTTCTATCTGACCATGAAACTCCTAAACAGGGCAAAAGACAACTAAAACCACACCACTCCATCCTTTACAAACAGAGCCGTTTCTCATAAACTATTAAAGGAGCATAAGCCCATGAAGAAAAGCGGCATATTTGAACTGCTAAAGAACATAACGCAAAAGGATATACACAGAACAACACTCAAACATATAGCTGAGTTTTTGGATGCAGAGTTATGCGCAATCGTGGCCTTTAAGGATATGGAGGTTTTCTTTTCTGAATCAAACAAACCCATCGACATAGAGCCCTTAATTGAGAAAAATTACCCAATTCTTGAGCAGGCAGCTATAAGCAGAAACTTAAAGATACTGAATGAAACCTTAGGCGTATCAACCCTCCTCATAAAGGGGCTAAATACAGACATAAACGCCGTATTGGTTGCAGGTTTTGAAACAGACTGCCAATTACAGGACAAATCGGAGGCAATAGAGATAGTCTCTCTGTTTCTGTCCAAATCAATCGAAAACCATATACTAAAGAAAACACTGAATGAGGAGTTATTAAATTTAGACATAGTGCCGCCTGTGTCATCATCAAAAGACGACATAAGGGACTGGCTTCTGTTCAACTTAAATCGAATAATGAGCATAACCAAATCCAAGGCGGTAAGCTTCGTATTTCCTATATACAACCTCTATGCGTTTGTCAGCAGGGATGACTCCCTCAACTTTGTAAACTTCAAGAAGACCCAACGGGTAAAAAACACCCTGACCTATAAGATGTTTCAAGAAAATCTAAAAGGCCCTGTGGTTTTCAGACATAAACTCAACCCAAACATAGAATGCCTAAAACTAATCAACAAAAAGATAGGCATAGAAAACATACTGATAGTGCCCATATGGCTAAAGGGCAAACTGTTTAGCGTTATAGGTTATGGATATATGCACGATTATCAGTTCAGCATACACGATGTAAATATCGTTAACCTATTGGCAAAACGCCTAACACGATTCATAAAAACCACAAAGGAATTCAGTCATCTTTTAAACATCATATCATCCAGCGAAAAGGAGATAATAAACAGCTTCATCCTCACCATAGAGATGAGGGATGTATACACCAAGGGTCATTCCCAGAGGGTTGCATACTATGCCAGGAATATAGCAAAGGCATTGGGGTATAAAGAGGAGTTTCAGGAAAAGGTCTATATTGCAGGCCTATTGCACGATATAGGCAAAATCAGTATACCGGATTCGGTGCTATTAAAACCCGCAAAGCTGTCCGAAGTCGAGTATGAGATGATAAAATACCACGCCGTTATGTCGTATGAAATCGTCAGGCAATTCAAAAGCATCAAGGATTTAAAGGACATAGCCAAGATGGTCAGGCAGCACCACGAAAGGTGCGACGGCAGCGGATACCCAGACGGCATAACCTGTAAGGAGATTACAAGGGGCGCAAGGATCCTGGCCATATCGGATGTGTTCGATGCCCTAACCACATCAAGACCCTACAGAAAATCATTCTCAAAAGAGGAAGCCATAAAGATAATGATGGCAGAAAAGGGGCATTTTGACGAAAGGATACTCTCAAAATCAAAACAGATACTCCTATCCTCATACAAAGAGGCAGAAAAGCTGGTTTCAGGCTCCCTGATACCAAAGGCGTTTGACGATTACAAAAGAAGGTTCTCCAATGTCGACCACCTGACGGGGCTTCTAAACAGGGGCGCCCTCCTTAAGAAGCTGGATTCGATGATAGACACACATACGCCGTTTTGCATTTACATGATAGATGTGAAGAATATGGATTTGATAAACATACGATGCGGAAGCGATATAGGTGATCTGGTTCTTATAAAAACATCCGAACTGCTCAGGCAGACAGAGGAGTATGGAGTTGTTTTGATAAGCAGATTTGGAGGGGATTCGTTTGTTCTTGTTAAAGTAAACCCCAAAAACGACACAAATAAGGAAAAATTGGAGCGCTTTTTAAGATTGCTGGGCAGGAGGGTTTCAAAAACATGCAATAAAGACATACTGCCAAAGAGGATAGAATACACAGTGGTCAGCGCAGAATCCCACGAGGCAGAAACCTCCAACGAGTTGATATACATATTAAGAAAAAGGAAAAAAGAGAAATCGGAAAGGCCATGAGGTTGGACATCTATCTGGTCAACAAAGGCGTCCTGCCGACAAGGAGTAAGGCCAAACAGATAATAGAAAGCGGCGGGGTCTGTGTAAACTCAAAAACAATAACAAAGCCGGCATTTGATGTATCGGATGAGGATGTAATAGAGGTTAAAGATACACTTAAGTATGTAAGCAGGGGCGGCCTTAAGCTTGAATTCGCCATGAATGCGTTTTCGGTTGATGCAAAAGGCAAAAAATGTCTGGATGTTGGTGCCTCCACGGGCGGTTTTACTGACTGTTTAATAAAGGGAGGGGCAGAAAGCGTATTGGCAGTCGATGTGGGAAAGGATCAACTCCACCCAAGCCTAAAAAATCACCCCCGGGTCGTCTCGATGGAGGAAACGGACATAAGAAAGTTAAACATAAACGAGACATTCGACCTAATAACGGTGGATGTAAGCTTTATATCGCTTGTGCATATACTAAAGCACATCCAAAGACTCCTGAGCAAGAATGGCGAGTGCGTTGTCTTGATAAAACCCCAATTCGAGGTGGGCAAGGGAAACACCAAAAAGGGCATAGTAAGGGACGAAGGCCTGATAAGAAAGGCAATAGAGAGGGTTAAATCCTCTGCCCAATCGTGCGGATTTACCATTGGTGGTATTGTCGAATCGCCCATAAAGGGCAAAGACGGTAATCGTGAATTCCTAATGCACCTTAAGCATGGATAGAGCCTTAGAGATACTCCTCACCATCAAGGAAAACCCCCTGCTTGTATATGCAATCATAGGCGCAATATCATTTCTTGAGTCGTTTGTGGTTATAGGCGAGTTTGTGCCTGGTGCTGCATTCGCATTGGCAGGCGGATTTTTGGCATCAAAGGGCATTATAAGCATAACATACCTCATTATCTGGGCAATCATAGGGGCTATCGCCGCAGACATAATAAGCTATTATTTGGGGATTCTTGCATATGTAAAAACACTAAACAGACCAATGCCAAAAAGGTTTAAGGAGGTATTAACAAAGGGCGAGAGGTTCTTTAGAAAACACGGGGGCATCAGCGTGTTTTTGGGCAGATTCATAGGCCCCTTAAGACCAATAATACCCTTTGTAGCAGGATTTATGAGAATGAAAACCGCATCGTTTCTCATATGGGCAACAACAAGCGGCATAATCTGGGGCATAGCCTATGTGGGCGCAGGATACATAGTTGGAAACAACATAAAACGCATCCTCAACACCCTAAACGGTATAAACACCACTATTGGCTTGATTTTGATGATTTTAGTTCTAATATACACCTTGAGGAGATTAAGGAAATGATTACAGATTATCTATACATCCTAATGATCAGCTCTATCGCAAGCAGTATAGGCGGACTGTTGGGAATCGGCGGCGGCGTCTTGATGGTTCCGTTGTTTGTTATACTCCTAAAGATACAGATCCAACAAGCCGTGGCCATAAGCCTATTCACCATTATAGGCCTTAGCATGCTGGTCAGCTCAAAACATATAAAAAGCGGGGCATTAAACCTCCCTCTGGGTTTCACCTTGGAGCTTTCCACAACCTTAGGCGCCATAATAGGGAGCATCGCCGCCCTGAACATAAACCACAAAACACTAAGCCTGCTCTTTGCCCTATTCCTGATGGTCATAGCGGTAATGACGCTTAAGGATAAAAAAGCCGCACAAAACATAGATACAGAGGGGGAGTATTCATACTTCGACCACCAGCTAAACAGAAAGGTGTTTTACACTATAAAAAACCTCCCCATAGCCTATCTGGTATCGTTTATAGCGGGTGTATCCTCAGGCATGTTTGGTATTGGTGGCGGCATATTAAAGGTGCCTATACTGGCCAATGTGTGCAAACTGCCCATGAAGGTTGCCTCTGCAACGAGCAGTTTCATGGTGGGTATCACCGCCTCGGCATCGGCGTTTATCTATTTTAAGCACGGCAGGCTAAACCCGTTCTTTGCATTTGTCAGCCTGTTGGGCGCATACTTGGGGGCAAAGGTTGGTGTATACCTACACTCACGCTTAAGAAACGACGATATAAGAAGGGTATTCTTTGTTGTGTTGCTGATTATAGCCATTGAGATGTTCTTGAGGTCTTTAAGATGAACGCCTATTCAAGCCTGTTAAAAAACCTCTTCTTTTTAAGTCTTTTTATCATGGGGATAGGCTTTGTCCTTCACATAGCATCAAAACCGTATGCAAACATAGCAAATATAGGTGCTCTTGTATTGATAATATCACCAACCGTCAGCTTTGCATACCTTTCGGTATATTATCTAAAACAAAAGAACAAGAGGCTATTTATACTCTCTTTAGCTCTGCTTGTTATACTACTGCTAAACATCGCTGTTCAATGGTAATCGTTCTGTAATGTTTTTGTGTTAGGTTGGAAGGCATGAGGGTGTTGGTTGTGGAGGATGAGAAAAACCTGGCCTATCTAATCAAAGAGGGCCTAACCGATGAAGGCTATATAGTCGATGTGGCAGGGGACGGTGAAGAGGGCCTATACCTTGCCAAAAACATACCATACGACATAATCATACTGGATCTAATGTTGCCAAAGATCGATGGATTGGAGGTATTGAGAACACTAAGGCAAGACAACATAAAAACACCTATTCTGCTATTGACAGCAAGGGATTCTACAGAGGATAAGGTTATAGGCTTAGACAGCGGGGCAGACGATTACCTAACCAAACCGTTCTCATTTGACGAGCTTATAGCAAGAATGAGGGCAATAACAAGGAGATACCACGGCCAGACAGAGAATACAATAAGGATCGCAGATCTAAAGATAGATTTAGACACCCATCAGGTAAAAAGGGATGAGAAAAACATAGAGTTAAGTTCAAAGGAATATGCCCTGCTTGAGCTTTTAGCCCTAAACAAAAACAGGCTCCTAACGAGGGATCAGATCTTAGAGCACATATACGACTATCAATACGACTTCGATAGCAATGTAATAGATGTCCTAATAGCCCGACTCAGAAAAAAGATAGATAAGGGCTTTAAAAAAAGGCTCATTCACACAATAAGAGGAGCGGGCTATATGCTCAAGGAGGATAACGATTAAGCTAAACTCCATAAAATCCAAGATAATCCTGCTCTATGTCTCCATCGTCGGCATCGTATTGGGCATCTTGGGCCTGTTTTTCATCTTTTACCTAAAAAGCATCGTCTATGAGCCGGTGGATTTAAGCCTAAAGAAGAAGGCCATGCAGCTTGATAGAATAATCAGATCCACCACAATGCAATTCACATTCCCAAACGCTTATGGGCAGAAGTTTGAGATAGACCTATCCAAAGCCCAGATGTGGATATACTCCTCCGTGTATTCGAAGTATTATTTTCAGCTAAGAACTATAGACGGCAAGCTCATAGAGAAATCGGCATCACTGGGCAAGTTTATACTGCCCTATAAGGACACCATGGGGGAGTTTGAGACCGTTAATGTAAACGGCAGATACCTAAGGCTTTTAAACCTAAAAGATTTAGACAACAAAATCATCATACAGGTTGCATACAATGTGGAAAACGAGCGCAGCATACTGCTTAAATTTGAGATCACGGTGTTTCTTAGCCTCCTATTCATACTCCTGACATCGGCCGTTATAGGCTTTTTTGTCTCCAATAACGCCTTAAGCCCCTTATATGAGATAGACAATCAAATTAGAAGCATCACCGAACAGAGCCTCGATAAAAGGCTGTCGTTGGACAACCCACCGGAGGAGCTAAAGGACCTTGTCGATTCCTTCAACATGCTGCTTGAGAGATTGGATAGGGCCTTTAAGAGGGAGAAGAGGTTTATATCGGATGTGTCGCATGAGTTAAAGACCCCTATATCCGTTATACAGATGCAATGCGATCTGGCCTTACGAAAGCCAAGAAGGGAAGAGGATTACAAGAAGGCCTTAAAGCTTATAAAGGATACCGTCTCTATGATGGGAACGCTTATTGATAAGATGCTCATGCTATCAAAACTGGATTCACTCAACATAGAGGCATACAGAAAGATAGACCTAAGAGAAATCATAACAAAAAGCATAGAGCTTTTAAGATTCAAGGCGAAGGAGAAAGACATAAAGATAGAGCTTAAGGGTGATATAACCTGCTCTGTTAGGGGTGATGGAATACTCCTTGAGGAGCTCTTCTCAAACATCATAGACAACGCCATAAAATACAACAGACCCTCAGGCTATGTTTACATAGAGATAAACGAGGATAAAAATACCTGCAAAATAACTATAAAAGATACGGGCATAGGCATAGAAAGGGATGAATTGGATAGGATCTTTGATGAATTCTACAGGGTTGATAAATCCCGATCAAAAGAGACCGAAGGCTTCGGATTGGGTCTGTCTATAGCAAAAAAGATACTCTCACTCCACAACGGCAAAATACACTTAGAAAGCACACCCTCAGAAGGCACAACCGTAACAATAACACTCAAAAAGGCAAAAAGTTGATATATTTAACCTATCCAATAAGTCTTAAGGTCTTAAGAAATCGAGGGGGTTAGCTTTTCAGGGAAATTTTAAAGCAAAAATTGCAAAATTGGAAATCTTCAAGATTTAACTTGACAAAACAGGAAACTTCTTGAAAATAGTTTTAGTCGAGGCAAACAAAAACTAAAGTCTATGTTTGGGTTCGGCCGGAAAAAACAACGCACTTAAAAATATTTAAAAGAAAAGATGAGTAAGTATGATTGTTTAACAAAAGAGGAACTTATAAAGATAATCGAAAGACAAGAACAAGAACTAAAGAATAAAAAATACGGACTCGTTTGGGATGCAGAAAGAGAACCTGAACAAGTTGTTTTAGATTGCAAAAATCATTTGCCTGTATTAGAAAGAGTTAAGGAAAAAGAGATAAAAACTGATGATAGCGAGGATAATATTCTTATTGAAGGAGATAATTATCATGCTTTAACTGTTCTTAATTATACTCATAAAGGAAAGATTGATGTTATTTATATTGATCCTCCTTACAATACTGGAAAAGCAAAAGAATGGAAATACAATGATAAATATGTAGACAAAAATGATAGTTATAGGCATAGCAAGTGGCTTAATTTTATGGAAAAAAGACTAAAATTAGCAAAAGAGCTATTAAGCAAAAACGGTGTAATAATTTGCTCTATAGGAGAAGATGAGCTTGCAAATTTAGTCTTGCTTTTGAATAAAATTTTTAATTTTGTAAGCGAACCTTTAGTATGGCTTTCAAAATCACCTTTAAATCAAAATAAGCTTACAAAAACTTCGGCTATATGTCATGAATATATTATAATTGCTGGGAATAAAGAAGTTGAATCCAAAAACGAGCTTATCGATTTAGAAAATACCGATAATTTCATTGCAAAAGATAAAATAAAAAATTATCCATTAGGTATTTTTCTAAAAAAAGACATATCAAAATATAAAATCTTAAAAGAAGAAAATAAAGAAATCATTCTAATCCCACCTTCAGAATATACTATCGGAAAATACAAACAAGGATCATTCAAGGAACATCGCTTTCAAAAAAGAATTTTTCAAAAGGGTCATGGATCTGAAAAATACGTAAATTTTTACAAAAAAATTTTAAAGAAAAATAATTTACCAGAAAGTTATTTAGGAGTAATTCTAAACGTTAAAGACAGAAATAATTTAGGTGTAAAGTTTGTTTTAGGCAATTTCTACTTTCAAAGCATTTCAAGATTTCTAACACTGAAAGTTCCTTCTTTTTTAGGACAATATCAAGGAGGTTACCCTGGGTTTCCCACAGCTAAACCTGTTGATTTAATAAAGAGACTAATAAAATTATACTCCTCTAGAAACTCTATAATTCTTGATTTTTTTGCAGGCTCAGGAACTACAGGAGAAGCTGTTCTAAAATTAAATGAAGAAGACGGCGGAAACAGGAGATTTATATTATGCAATACAAATGAAAATAATATATTTTCAAACATATGTTATCGCAGATTAAAAAATCTTTTAAGCAAAAAGAGAGCACCTGATCATGAAAGTAAAAAAAATTAAAATAAATAATTACGAAATTTTTGAAGTATGTTTTGAGGAAAATGATAATAATCTAAAAATGAAAATAAAAAAGTTCGCGGAAGAAACAGCAAAAAACACATACAAAAGATCCGGAATGGATGATGAAAATCACAAAAAAAATATAATTATAGGAAAAATGGCCGAAGAAGCATTTTCTTTCCTGGTTTACGATTTATCTAACAAGAAAAAAAGACTTTTTGTAAATTATGATAATAAAGTAGATAAATATGATTTTAAAATAAACAACGAAACTATAGACATAAAATCCTCCTCAATGAAAACTAAGAATAGAGAATACACTCTAATAAAGGCTATAGAAAGTTTCAACTTTACTTTACTATTGGACCAAAATATTAAAGATATTATTGTTCAAACTTTATATAAAAATAGAGATAACTTCAATTGTTTTTATTTTTTTAGTTTCGAGTTATCTAGCACCATTATAAAAAAGGGAGTTAAAAAATATTTAAAAATGAATGGCAATTCAGGGTATTACTATTTATATCCAATAAAAAAGGGTAAAAAAATAGAAAAAATTATTAAAATTAATAATGACTAAGAAAAATAAAAGATGAAATTTAACCTCCAATACTTTAAAGCTTCTTTAATAAAAAAATCTAAAAACAGAGATCAGGTAAAAATAGATCTTACACAAAAAGCAACAGAAATGCTTTGTGTAAAAGAAAATATATATAATTTAGAAAAAGAAGAAGAAGATTATAAAATATTTTCTTCAAATAAAAAGGACAGATTTTTATGTATTTATTATAATTTTATTGATGATAGCTTTAGCGAGTTTTTAGAAGAACTCAAGAAGTTAAATGGTAAAAAAATTATTTATATGTTCGCTATTGATAACAAGGTAGATAAATCCTTATTCTCAGAATTAGAAAATTTTACAATAGAACCCATACCTCAAAAGATATTAGATGTATATAACCAATTAGTTAAAATGAATATACCAATCAAAGCAGAAACAATTTTTATTGATTTAGAAAAAGCCAAGAAACAGATTTTTGAGAATGAAGATAAAGACACAGGAGCAAAAATACTAAGAGTTGTTTTAGAGAAACTTTTACAAAAAATTGCCCAATTAAATCAAATAAATATTTTGAATGAAAAAGGAAAGGAAATAAAAATATCAAGCTTAAATGATATTTTAAAAGCTCAAAATGTTTTATCACAAGTAGAATGGCAAGAAAATCAAACTTATTTGGCAATAGGAAACCATGCTTCACGCGGCGAATATGATGAATATAATTTAGAACAAGTAAAAAATTTTTATAAACATATTCAATCACTAATAGATAAATTCAATATTTAAAGGTGATAAAATGGCAATCAAAGAATTAAAAAGATATCAAGAAAAGGCAGTAGAAGAGCTTATTCTTAAAGCAAAACTTCTTTTTGATAAAAACATAGACAAAAGAACAATTGTTTTTCAAGCTCCAACAGGTAGTGGAAAGACTTTTATGTTGTCAAAATATATTGAACAGATTATTGATGAATTAGAAGATAAAGATTTAGTTTTTTTATGGATTAGTATAGGAAAAGGAAATTTGCATATTCAATCTTATGATTCTTTAAAGAAAGAATTTCAAGGTTTTCCAGAAGTTCATCTGTTAGAGCAAGAATATTTTGGTTCTAAAGATTCAATAGATAAAAATGAAGTAGTTGTTGTTAATTGGGAGAAATTAAGAACAAAAGATAGACAAACAGGAGAATGGAAAAATATTTTAATGAAAGATAGTGAAAAGTGGAGTTTTAGGGAAGTTATTAGAAATACGAGAGAAGAAGGAAAAACAATAATTATGGTTATTGATGAAAGCCACTCAAATGCTACAAGTGAAAGAGCTAAAGAATTAAGAGATGAAATCATTCAACCAGATTTAACAATAGAAATGAGTGCAACACCGGTGTTAAGAGAAGGAGAATATAACGAAAAAGTAGTTGTTCAGCCTAACGATGTTATTGAAGAAGGCATGATAAAAAAAGAAATTATAATTAATGAAAATATTGATCAAATAAATGATGATGAAATAACTTCTCAAGAATTGATTTTAGAAGCTGCTTATAAAAAAAGATTACAACTAAAACAATTGTATGAACAAGAAGGAGTAAAAGTAAATCCTTTAGTTCTAATTCAATTACCCACAAGCGAAGCAGGAGAAGATAAAAAGGCTTTTGTTGAAAACTTTTTAGCATCAAAAGATATATCTTATGATAATCACAAATTAGCAGTATGGTTAAGTGAAGAGAAAGTTAATAATGAAAAAGAATTAGTAACTCCTAATGAAAGTGAAGTTGAATTTTTAATCTTTAAACAGGCTATCGATACTGGTTGGGATTGTCCAAGAGCTCAAATCTTGGTTAGATTCAGAGAAATTAGAAGTATAGTCTTTGAAATTCAAACAGTTGGTAGAATTTTAAGAATGCCTGAGGCAAGACATTATAAGAATGAAATCTTAAATAAAGGTTATGTTTATACAAATGTAAAAAGCATAGAAGTTAAAAAAGAAACTTATAACCCAAATATAATAAAATCAATATTTGTTAAGAGAAAAGAGATTTATAAACCATTAAAATTAAGGTCTTATTATAGACATAGAGTTGATTTTGGAGATATAACATCTTCATTTTATGAAGTATTAGAAGATGTTTTCTGTGAATTTTTTGACATAGAGAAAAACAGTTTAGAATTTTATAATAAGAATAAAGAAAAACTAAAGAACAAAATAAATATAGAAGGATTAGAAAACCAAGATGAAATTATTTTAAATAAAGAATTAGACACTAAATTTTTTGATCAATTAACTGAAAGCAAAATAACTTCAGAACAAACAATTAAAGCTCATTTATCACAAGAAGATCTTCACCATATTTTTGAACATTTAATAAAAGTGAACCTTGGTGGTTTTGCTCCTAAAAGGTCTATCCCTACTTTTAAATATGCTCTATGGAGATGGTTTAAAAAATACCTAAACATTAATTATCGTTTAAATAATGGTGCTATTTATATTGAAAATATAATTTTAAATAACGCAGATATCTTTTCTAAATTATTTGATAAAGCTATAAGAGAATACAAACCAATTAAAGAAAAAGAAAATAAAAAGAAGATGGAGGAATTGGAAGAATGGAATGATGAATGGGAAATAGAAGAAACAAGAAATTACAATCCCTACATTTATAAGCCATTTGATTATAAACTTTCTCTTTATGTTTCCCCGACCAATAAAAAGGTTTATTTGAATTTTGATAGTACTATTGAGAAAGAATTTGTAGAGCTTTTAGAGCAAAAAGAAGATAAAATTCTTTGGTGGTGGCAGAATGGAAATGAACACATGAAAAGTAATTTTGGAATTAAATACGGTAATTTTTCCACATTCCAGCCAGATTTTTTGGTTATGCTTAAAGATGGTAGATTGGGAATATTCGATACAAAAGCAAGTGGTAATAGAGAAGAAAATAATAAACTTAAAGCAGAAGCATTACAAAGATACATAGAAGAAGAAAATAAAAAAGGAAAGAACCTTTTTGGTGGCTTGATAATTAAAGAAGGGCAACACTTTAGAATCAATAGCAAAAAAGAATATTTTTCATTCAGAGAAAAACCAGAAGATTGGGAATACCTAGACTTTAAGTGATCCTATTTGTGTAAACCTCAAATTATGATTAATGGTAATATTTTCGGTATCATCAAGTGACAATATAACCTTGAAAGAAACAAAAAAACCAAAATCAAAAGCCAAGTCTTTTAACCCTTGCAGGACTTAAGCCTTCTAAGTGATACTGCCAAGCTTCTTATGCATACTCCTCTGCAAAAACATCATAGTGCTCAACATTTTCCTCAAATTCCAGCAGAAACTTCCTATCCTCTTCATAATACTTTGCCTTTTCGTAATCCTCGCCTGCAAATTTTTTAATGGCATCGATATCCTTCCAGAAGGTAATCAATGTAAAATGCGCTTCCTTTTCTGTCTTTTTTCTCAAAAAAACAAGCTTAATAAAACCCTCAGTGTTTTTATAATCCGGAATTGCTCTTTCTATTAAAAAATCAGAATACCTCTCAAAATCATCAACCCTCGTCCTTCCATGCCAGATTCGAGCTATCATAACCCCTCCTAAAAAACTTTGTTGCATTATAAACACAGGAGCCTTGAAAAATCAACAAATAGCAAAAAGCCGGGCAGATAAATTAAAAAACATCAACATCCACAGATAAATAACAACCTGTAATCTTTTTGTAATATTTAAATAGTATTATTCGACAAAAGATTTAAGGAGGTGGAGGATGAGAAGGGGAATTGTGCTTGGAAGCATTTTGATGACCATATTCGCCACAAATCCATCTATTGCATCGTTCAGGTCGGCACTCTCAAGACCCAGAATAGCCGATGTCAACAAAACAACAGAGCTTGCAAAGGTCAGCAGGATATTAAACCTTGAGGTAAAAAGCGACAGAAAAACCATTAAAGTAAAAAATATAGCAGTCTAAAGGAGGTGAGCTATGAGAAGACTCAGGTTCTTGATGGTGTTAATAGCCAGCATCATACTAAGCCAAAGCATCAACGCCGCAAACCTGCCAAATGTTAGGGATGTCGCCAAAAAGGTATTGCCAGCTGTTGTAAACATCAGCACCACTCAGGTAATCAAATACCAAAACCCCTTCAGCGAGTTTAAGTTCGACCAGAACGACCCGTTCGATTTCTTCTTCAAAAACTTCTTCAACAACTTCGGACCGCCTGTAATCAAAAGAAAGGTGCACGCCCTCGGTTCAGGTTTTATCATCTCAAAGGACGGATACATACTAACCAACTATCATGTAATCAAGAGGGCATCGGACATAAGGGTAACGCTCCTAAACTCAGGCGATGTTTATAAGGCAAAGGTCATAGGCACAGACCCAAAGGCCGATATAGCCTTAATAAAGATCAAACCAAGCGGTGATTTGCCCACACTGAAGCTTGGAAACTCAGACGACATAGAGGTGGGCGATTGGGTTGTTGCCGTTGGAAACCCGTTTGGCCTAAACGGCACAGTAACGGTCGGAATCATATCAGCAAAGGGAAGGGTTATAGGCGAAGGTCCGTTTGACCACTTCTTGCAGACCGATGCTGCCATCAACCCAGGAAACTCCGGTGGTCCTTTAGTCAACATGAAGGGTGAGGTTATAGGCATCAACACAGCAATAATAGCAAACGGCCAGGGTATAGGATTTGCCATACCCATAAACATGGTCAAGAGTGAGTTGACATACCTGATGAAGGGTCAGAAGGTAAAGAGGGGCTATTTAGGCGTGATGATACAACCCCTAACACCCGAGGCTGCAAAGAGTTTGAACCTAAAGAACACACACGGCGCCATAATATCGCAGGTGCTCAAAGATTCGGCAGCATACAAAGCTGGCTTAAAACCGGGTGATATTATAATAAGCGTGGACAACAAGCCGCTAAAATCCTCATACGATTTGCCATACATCATATCCAGCTATAAACCAGGCACAACCATAAAGTTAGGCATAATCAGAGACCATAAGAGAATAACCGTTGATGTTAAGTTAGGAGAAAGGCCAGAGAACCTATCAGAAACATCTCAGGAGGGCGGCGTTTACAAAACAGACTTCGGATTCTCCGTTGCCAACATAACACCGCAAATAGCCAAAAAATACGACCTTGATACGACCCACGGCGTCGTCATAGTCAATGTCGAACCCAATTCATTTGCACGAATGGTTGGCCTAAAGGAAGGCGATGTGGTGGTTAAGCTGAATTACAAGCCCATCAAGAGCGTTGCAGAGTTCAAAAAGATCATAGAGAAAGCCAAGAATGTCATATTCTTAGACATACTGAGGGGGAATACGCACATATTCATAACCATTCAGAAGTAAGACCCGCCCGGGTCTTACTTCTTTATAAACCTGCTGCCCGGCTTTTGTAAGGGTATACCCTTTTTGCAAAGCGGACAGTTATCCGGTTCATAGTTTTCTATCTTTAGCTTAATCAACGGGAAATAATCCAGACCCTCAGGGTCGAAATTCCCGCCCCTGTCAACCAAAGCACCAATTCCCACGATGTTGTCTGTAAATTGCCTTACCACCTCAAGGGTCTCTCTGACGCTTTTTCCGGTAGTTACAACATCCTCAACCACCAACACACGCTCATCCTTTCCTATCGTAAAGCCCCTTCTGAGGGTTAATTTACCCTCAACCCTTTCGGCAAAAATGCTCCTTACATTTTCACCCAAAGCCCTGGCCACATCGTAAGAAACCAAGACACCGCCCATAGCAGGGGCAACAACGACATCTATCTGCTTATCCTTAAAATACTCCGCAATGGAAGAACACAGCTTCCATGCATCATGCGGATATTGAAGAACGAGGGCACTCTGAAGATAAAACTCACTGTGAAGGCCGCTTGAGAGCAAAAAATGCCCCTGCAGGTAAGCATTGCGCTTCTTATACAATTCCAATGCTTCATCTTGCGTCAACATCCTCTATCTCCTTTCTTATTTTTTCAAATGCTTCGGCTGGGTCAACAGCCTCGTATATTGGCCTGCCTATAACCATGTAATTACTGCCAAACCTTATAGCATCTGAAGGCGTTGTTACCCTTTTTTGATCCTGTTTTGATGCCCAGGAAGGCCTGATGCCCGGCGTTACGATGGTAAAATAATCCCCAAATTTTTCCCTCAACATAACCGTTTCTTTGGCCGATGCCACAAGTCCATTGATGGAGGATTTCATAGCGTTCTGAGCAAGCCTCAAAACCGTATTTTCCACCGAATCATTAATAAACATATCGTTTTTTAGGGAACTCTCATCCATACTCGTCAAAACCGTAACGGCCAGAATCATGGGGCCTTTTTTACCCTCCTTCTCCTCAAACTCCCTAACGGCATCGGCAGCCGCCTTCATCATGGCACAACCGCCGATAGAGTGTATCGTCAACATATCAACACCCATATGGGCAGCTTCATAGACTGCGCCCTTAACCGTATTGGGTATGTCGTGGTATTTAAGGTCCAAAAAGACCTTCTTGCCCCTGTTTTTTAGCTCCTCTATCAGGCGAATCCCGTAAGCCGTAAAGTTAACAGCACCAACCTTAAACCATACGGCTTGCTTTAGACTATCAACAACCCTTAAGATGTTGTCAAATCCCCTCAAATCCAAAGCAACGATTATTTTCTCATTCATTAAACTCTCCCTTGTATATCCTATCTAAAATGGCATTAACCAGGGCCTTTGAGCTATCCTTGGAAAGCTCCTTGGCTATATTAACATACTCGTTTATAACCACAACGGGGTGGGCCTGCCTGTGAAACAGAAGCTCATATATGCCAACCCTCAGTATGCTCTTATCAATCAAAGACATTATATCCTCCCCCACCGCCGCATACTTCTTTATGAGGTTGTTTATTATGTCTAAGTTGCTCAGTGTCCCCTCAATCAGGCCTTTGGCAAACAACCTATCGTCCTCTTTTTTGGGTTGGCCCACAAAGTCCATAAACTCAAAAGGGCCGTCCTCGTTTCCAAACTCCTTTGAATATATGTATTGAACAGCTACGGTTCTGGCTTTCCTTCTGGACATGGCTCACACTTGCTTATAAAGGTTTATCATCTCAAGAAGGGCAACCATAGCATCAAAACCCTTATTACCCATCTTCGTTCCTGCCCTTTCTATGGCCTGCTCTATAGTATCTGTTGTAAGTATGCCGAAAGAGATAGGCATTTTACTCTTTAACGAAACCTGCGCTATGCCTTTGGCCGTCTCATTTGCCACAAAATCGAAATGTGGCGTCGAACCCCTGATTACAGCGCCCAGGCAAAGGATGCCGTCATAATCCTTCTCGGCCAGCTTCGACAGAAGCATTGGAATCTCAAACGCCCCAGGCACCATAAACACATCCATATTGTTCTCATCGCCGTTATGCCTGACAAATGCATCCTTGGCACCATCCAAAAGCTTGGTGGTGATAAAGCTATTAAACCTGCTGACTATCACTGCAACCCTGATATCCTTTGCATCTAAAATACCCTCAACAATCCTCATCGAAACCTCTCCTTAAACCTTGGTTAAAAGATGACCCATCTTTGTCTTCTTTGTTTCTAAATAACACTTATTGACCTCGTTTGGGGCTATCTCAATAGGCACCCTTTCAACTATCTCAAGCCCATAGCCCTCAAGCCCTACTATCTTTTTGGGGTTATTGGTCATTAACCTTATCTTGCCAACACCCAAATCGACCAAAATCTGCGCCCCTATGCCGTAATTTCTCAAATCCGGCTTAAAGCCCAACTTAATATTGGCCTCAACCGTATCGTATCCCTGATCCTGAAGGGCATAGGCCTTAATCTTGTTGGTCAAACCTATACCCCTGCCCTCCTGCTGCATATAGAGCACAACGCCCTTGCCCTCCTTTTCAACCATCTCCATTGCTGCATGGAGTTGATCGCCGCAATCACACCTCAAAGACCCCAATATATCGCCTGTAAGGCAAGACGAATGAACCCTAACCAGCGTCGGCTCGTTCTTGTTTATCTTACCCTTTACAAGGGCCACATGCTCAAAATCGTCCACCTTGCTTTTATAAACGATAATCTTGAAGTGCCCGTATTTTGTGGGCAGATCAGCCTCAGCCGTTCTCTCTATGAGCTTTTCCTTTTTCATCCTGTATTCTATTATGCTTGCAATGGTGATTATCTTTAAGTTAAACCTCTTGGCTATATCCTGCAGCTGCTCCTTTCTTGCCATCGTGCCATCTTCGTTCATGATTTCACAGATAACAGCAGCCGGTATGAGACCTGCAAGCCTGGCTAAATCAACACTGCCCTCTGTATGACCTGCCCTTACTAAAACACCACCCCTTTTTGCCTTAAGCGGGAATATATGGCCGGGTTTGACTAAATCCTCAGGCTTTGCATCGGGCCTTATAGCCGTCTGGATCGTCGTGGCCCTATCAAAGGCGGATATACCCGTGGTCACACCAAATCTCGGATGGGCATCGATGGATACGGTAAAGGCTGTCTTGAATTTATCGTTTTCATCAACGGTCATGAGTTTCAAATCGAGTTTTTCGATGAGTTTCTCATCCATGGGCAGGCATATCAGCCCCCTGCCGTATTTGGCCATGAAATTTATAGCCTCGGGTGTAACAAACTGGGCCGCCATAACAAAATCGCCCTCGTTCTCCCTATCCTCATCATCGACCATTATGACCATTTTACCCGAGCGTATATCGTTTATAGCCTCTTCAACGGTTGCAAACATCACCACTCTCCTTTCATATCAAAATCGGTTTATTCTATAATAGCTCATTGATTGTTTCAAATAAATTAAACAAAGCCGTGCAGTTTTAAGAAATCCTCCGTTAAACCCTGCTGGCTGCTCTCTAAGAACTTCTTAACATATTTGCCTATTATATCCACCTCTATATTAACCACATCGCCGCTTTTTATGTATTTAAGGTTGGTATTCTCAAAGGTGAAGGGGATAACTGCAATCTCAAGATAATCCCTCTTAAGATCGGCTATGGTTAGGCTTACGCCGTTTATGGATATAGACCCCTTCTCGACGCTATGTGAGTATATGTAATCGTTTATCTTTATCCTAAACAGGAAAAAATCCCCCTGCCTGACCAAAGACTCAACAACAGCCGTGGTATCGACATGGCCCAAAACCATGTGTCCGTCCAATCTCCCACCAACCAACAAAGCCCTCTCTAAGTTGACATAATCGCCAACCCTTAGATAACCCAGATTGGTTTTATTTAAGCTCTCAAACGAGACATCAAAAAAGACCTCATTGTCGCTTTTTTCAACCACCGTCATACAGGCGCCGTTTACGGCAATGCTATCGCCCAAACCGACAAGCTTAGAAAGCGATGCATTTACCGAAAGCCTCTTGCCCTTGGGCATCTGCCTTATGGATGATACCCTTCCAACCTCCTCAACAATACCGCTAAACATGGCCTAAAAATACCCCTCTATAAGCAAATCATCGCCCACTTTTCTGCACTTTGCATCCTTAAGGGAGGAGACGCCGTCTAAGCTCTTTGGGGCCTCAAAACCCGCAACATTAAACGCACCGTAAGAGCCACTGATCTTTGGAGCATAAAAGAGATAGGCCTTGTTGTACAAGCCGTTTTTGAGGAAATAACCGTGGGTTCTGCTGCCACCCTCAACCACACAAGAACATATATCGTTTTTAAGGAGTTTTTCGGATAAATCTATCGGGTCGAATTCGCCGTTGCTCACGCTGCATTCCACTATATTGACACCCATCGACTCTAAAACCCTCTTTTTAGCCTCATCGGAGTTCTTTGATGTGATTATGTAAATGTTGTCTGCGTATTCGCTGAACATCCTGGCCGATATCGGTATCTTCATATTCATATCCAAGACAACCCTCTTTGGCTGCCTGTATCCCTTAATGCGGCATGTAAGAAGCGGATCATCCATTATAACGGTATTAATCCCCACAAGGACAGCGCTATTTGTGCCCCTTAGCCTGTGGGAGAAGCGGCGGGCCTTCTGGGATGTTATCCACTGAGACACACCCCCTTTAACCGTTATACAACCGTTCAGAAGCATGGCAGCCTTCATTATGAAAAATGGCTTGTTTTTTGTTATATTCTCTATGAAAACCTCATTAAGCCTTTTAGCCTCATCCTCCAAAACACCAACCCTCACATCTATGCCTGCTTCTTTGAGCCTCTCAATACCGCCCCTCGCCTTTTGATTTACATCCCTCATGGCTATGACAACACGGCTTATGCCGGATTGTATGATGGCCAACGAGCAAGGCGGGGTTCTGCCATAGTGGTTGCACGGCTCTAAGTTGACATAGATGGTGGCGCCCTTTAGCAGGCTTTTATCGCCAACGGAGTTTATAGCCTCAACCTCTGCATGTGGCAGGCCGGCTCTTTTGTGATAGCCTTCACCTATGATTTTGCCGTCTTTTACAATAACGGCACCAACCAGGGGATTCGGGCAAGTCTTGTTCCTTGCTTTTTTGGCTAACTCTATGGCCCTTCTCATAAAGAACTCATCTTTATCCATTACCAAGAAAATACACAACTCCTCTATTTTTGTCAAAAAATAAACAATTTCTCAAACCCCAAACCCGTTGCCTTTTTGATAAAAAAGCCTAAAATCTTGCCAGAATCACAACAGCAGAGGGAGGTTGAGATGAAGTCATACAGAAAGGAGTTATGGTTTAACACAAAAGAGAGGGTGGAGTTAATAAACATCACTCAAGAGGTGGAAAACGCCGTAAAAGAGAGCGGCATAAAAGAGGGTCTGTGTTTGGTAAACGCTATGCACATAACCGCCTCTGTATTCATAAACGACGATGAACCCGGGCTGCATCAGGACTATAAGGAATGGCTTGAGAAGCTGGCACCGCATGAGCCGATAAGCAGATACAGGCATAACCTAACGGGTGAGGACAACGGTGATGCCCACCTAAAAAGGCAGATTATGGGGCGAGAGGTCGTTGTGGCAATTACAGACGGCAAGCTCGATTTTGGCCCGTGGGAGCAGATATTTTACGGTGAGTTCGACGGCAGAAGACCCAAAAGGGTTCTAATCAAGATCATCGGCGAATAAGACATACAAGCAAAAACGATAATTTAGTTGCAATTGAAACTATTTTTTGGTATACAATTTTTCCAATGGAGGATTATTTAAGCAAGGAACCGTTAGGGAAGTGGATCTCTATCCTATACAGATACTCCATGATTCATGCCAATGAGAAGTTAAAGCCGTTTAATATGACGGCCAGTCAGTTGATGTTTTTTATCTTTACCGTGGACAATGCAGGTATAACACAAGAGAAACTTAGCTATATGCTAAAGATCAACAAAAGCACAACGGCAAAAGCCATAAAGGTGTTGGAAAAAAATGGATATATAACAAGGACGGTATCCGAAAAGGACAGGCGCTCCTATAATCTTTACCCAACCCCAAAGGCCATAGAGGTCAGAAAGCAGATAAGGAAACTGGCCTTGGAATGGGACGATATACTCTGCAGGGGGCTAACAAAAGACGATAAAGAAAAGATCTATGAGATTTTAAAGACAATGGCCAAGAATGCGGAAGACTATATTATTAACCAAAGGAGAAATACACATGAAAGAAACAAAGGCTAAAAACAGACCAAACAAGAAACTCATCCTAATCCTTGTGCTTGTGGCTTTTGCCGTGGGGACATTCTTCTTTATACAATACAAAAAGACCCACATCTCAACCGACGATGCCTATATAACCAACAACATCTATTGGGTAAACCCCCGCATTTCAGGAACAATCATAGATGTGCTTGTTGATGACAATCAACATGTGAAGAAGGGGCAAATAATTGCCGTTATCGACAAGCAGCCATTTGAGATTGCCCTCAAATCGGCTCAAGCTAACTTAGAGCTTGCAAAGGCCAAGTTAATCGAGGCAAAGGAGGCCATACCACTTGCCCAGGCCCAAATAAATGTTTACAAATCCAAGCTCCAAAAGGCTATCTGGGACTTCAAAAGGGCAAAGCGGCTCTTTAAGGATAAGGTCATATCAAAAGACAAATACGAGGTTTACCTGACAAATTACAACATAACAAAAGCCTCCTTAGAGGCCGCAGAGGAAAGATACAGGCAGGCAGAGGCAACATACAAAAGCGCACAGAAGGCCGTTGAAGCTGCCAGAGCCTCCCTTGAGAGGGCAAAACTTAACCTATCATACACAAACATAAAGGCGCCTTATGAGGGCTTCATAACCAAAAAGAGTGTTGAGGTGGGTAAATTCGTATCGCCCCAGATACCCATATGTGCGATAGTGCCAGATAAGGGGGCCTGGATTGTGGCCAATTACAAGGAATCCCAGATAGAGAAGATGAAAAAGGGCATGGATGTGGTTATAAAGATAGATGCATATCCGCACAAAACATTCAAAGGCACAATAGACAGCATACAATACGGAACGGGCGAGGTCTTTTCGCTATTTCCACCCCAAAACGCCTCAGGAAACTGGATAAAGGTCACACAGAGGATACCCGTAAAGATACTGTTCAAAAACCCGCCTAATGTGCCCTTAAGGGTTGGAATGAGCGCATATACAACGGTGCTTGTAAAATAGATGGAGGAAAAGAAAACCAACAAGTGGCTCATCGCCATAGCGGTGATGTTGCCCACGATAATGGAGATCATAGACACAACCATAGTGAATGTCTCACTGCCCCACATCCAAGGCGATTTGAGCATTAGCTTAGACGAATCCACATGGGTATTAACCTCTTACATGGTGTCCAACGCCATAATTATCCCCATAACGGGCTGGCTGGCCGTAAGATTCGGCAGAAAGAGATACCTGCTTGCATCCATATTTCTGTTTACCCTGTTCTCCTTTGCATGCGGATATGCACCAACATTCCTATCCCTTGTGGTGTTAAGGTTTCTCCAGGGTATAGCAGGGGGCGGATTGCAACCTGTATCACAGGCCATACTGCTTGAATCATTCCCCAAAAAGGAGCACGGCATGGCTATGGCCGTTTACGGCATGGGTGTCATTGTTGCCCCTATTTTGGGGCCTGTGCTTGGCGGATGGATCACGGATAACTGGGGCTGGAGATGGATATTCTACATCAATGTGCCAATAGGGTTGTTCTCCTTCTTGCTGGTAAACATATTCGTACACGACCCGGGATACATAAAGAACATGAAAAAGACACCCATCGATTACAAGGGGCTTGCTTATCTTGCCATAGCCGTCGGAGCATTGCAGATACTCCTTGATAATGCCCAGAGGAAGGATTGGTTTGAATCCAGATTCATCACGACACTGGCGATTATATCGGCTGTCGGGTTTGGAGTGTTCATATGGCATGAGCTAAGGGAAAAACACCCTGTTGTTAACCTGCGCATCTTTAAAGACAGATCGTTTTCTGCGGGCAATGCCCTCATGTTTTTTGGGTTTTTTAGCTTCTTTGGAAGCGTGGTGCTTCTGCCGATGTATCTTCAAAACCTCATGGGATACGATGCATTCTTGGCCGGATTGGTGTTGGGGCCTGGCGCTCTAACAACAATGATCGGCATGCCTATCGTTGGTAAGTTTTTAGAGAAGGGTGCAGACCCAAGAAAGATACTCCTGATAAGCTTTATCGTCAATTACATAGCCATAAACATGATGGCTCACTTCAATCTATCGGCAGACTTTTTAAGCGTAATCACGCCCAGGGCCATCCAGGGTATATCCATGGCCACATTCTTTGTCCCGCTGGCCGCTGCAACATTTGCCGATATAAGCAACGAGGAGATGGGCAACGCCTCGGGTATGTTTAACTTCATCAGGAACATAGGGGGAAGCTTCGGAACGGCCATAGTCACAACAATACTAACCCGAAGGGCTCAATTCCATCAGGAGAGGCTTGTTGAAAACCTGATACCCACAAACGAGGCATTCATACAGGCGCAACAGACCCTATCATTAAAGTTCCATTCGGTGATGGAGCAGTTCGGCGTTATGTATAAGGAGTTGTTAAGACAGTCGATGATGTTGGCCTTCAACGACGCCTTCTATTTCTGTGCAGTGATGTTTATCGTGCTCATACCGCTACTTTTCATCCTTAAGAAGCCGCAGCAGGCGAAACTGCACTGATTAAAGCAGCATAACCACACGAATATTTTTTCTTCTTGCTGCCTCTATCTTTGAATCCAACCCACCGGCCTTGCCGCTGTTTTTTGATACCAGGCAGTCTATGCCAAACTCATCTATCAACGCCTCGTTTAATTTGACAGAGAACGGCCCCTGCATGGCTATTATCCTTTTTGGTTCTATACCGAGCTTAAGGCATCTGTCTATAGAGCTTGAATAGGGTAAAATCCTGAAATAACCCCTATCCTTAAAATCGACAAATTCATCCAAAGGCTTTGAGCCTATGGTAAACAGAATCCTATTGCAGTTATTCTTTAAAAATTCCTTAGCCTGTTCTATATCTTTAGCCAAAAAAATACCTTCATAATCAAACTCCACAGACAGCTTCCTCTTTCTGTTTTCATAGGGTATGCCCATATAAGATGAGACGCTTCTTGCTATCCTTGAAATCTCTTTAGCATACGGATGTGTCGTGTCGATTATCCTATCGATGCCGTGTTTTTCTATAAAACCCCTTAACGATTCCTCCGTAAACCTGATTCGTTTAACCCTTTCACCATAGAGCCTAAAGAAAACACTAAAGCCGTAATCGGTGGCGACGGTGATTATGTATGGCTCCTTTAGGCTATCGACAACCTTGTGTGTATCGGATGTTCCACCAAGAATCAGTATCATAAATCGAAGGCCAATCCAGCCAACGCCCTGAAGGCGCTTGCAGCAACAGGGCTTCCGCCCTTTGTGCCCCTGTTTGTTATATAAGGCAGGTTGGATTCAGCAAGAAGCTTTTTTGATTTTTCCGCATCCACAAAACCCACGGGAAACCCCAAAACAAACGACGGTTTTAACACTCCAAGCCGATTTAGCCTAAGCACCTCAAGCAAGGCCGTCGGCGAGTTGCCAATTACAAAGACTATACCGTCAAACATCTCATTGGCCTTCAATATACAGCACTCAGCCCTTGTTTTGTTTTCCAACCTGGATCGTTTGATAACATCGGGGTCGTTTATAAAACAGTGAAGTTCTATGCCTATCTTAGAGGCAAAGGCCTCGGTAATACCCGTCTTTACCATATTTACATCACATACAACGCTGTATCCTTCCCTCAAAGCCGCAATGCCCCTTTCAACAGCATCATGGGAGAACTCTATCAGCTTTGCAAACTCAAGATCACCCGATGCATGGATTATCCTTTTAACTATGGCCTGCTGAAATCGATCAAACCTGCCCAAATCAACGCTCGATTCTATTATCTCAAAGCTCTTCCTTTCGATCTGTTGCCCTTTCATTTGGCGCCCTTCAGTATGGCCACAGACAGATACGCATCGGATATCTCTTCCCTTCTTGCGCTTAAGAGGTCAACAATCTGCTCGCCATCTAAGTAAAGCTTAGAGCCCAGATAGGCGTATTCAAGATTTAGCCTATCCGTCAACTCAAAGAGCTGTTCAATCCTGTTGCCTATTTTCATAACAACAACGGTGCTCACAAGCTCAAACAACTTTACAATCTTATCCACACCCTCTTTAAGCTCAACAACAGCAAAGGATTCCCCTTTAAGCACCAGGGGTTTTTTTACTCTATCTGCCAAAGAGATAAACGATGGTATGCCCTCTATGATCTCAAAATCCACACCCAGGCGATTCAATCTTTCGGATAGGTAATTGAATGTGGAATAGACAGAAACATCGCCGATGGTGGTGTATGCAACGCTTTTGCCTTCATCTGTCAGCTGTTTTATCCTTTCGGCCTCCTTATCGTAAGCCTCCTTTAGCTGTTCTTCATCGTTTGTTGTGGGAAACAAGAAAAACTCAATCTTACTCTCATCCATTATACCCCTTACAATCTCTAACGCAACGCTCCTTGCAGATAGAGACGATTTGGGCGTTATCACAACATCGCACCCCTTAAGAATCCTGAAGGCCTTAAGCGTAATAAGCCCCTCATCCCCAGCCCCAAGACCAATAACAAACACCTTGCCCATGATCACCCCTTTTTTAAATCCATGAAAAGACTATTCAAGCCGGCAGTGTTAACAAAAAAATTATTTTTATACATACTCAGAGAAGACTCTATATCATTTTTCTGCTGCTGGATTTTATTTTTCGTCTTCCCCTTTGATGTTGACGGATCAATCAAGAGATTGAAATATATGCCATCTACAAAACCCACATAATGTATGTTGTTTTTATCTTCTTTTTGATGAATAAAATCAATCAACTCACCTATAGATTTATTCTGCTCACCTCCGGGTTCCTTTATGTGTTTTGCCTCTATTATCAATATACGGCCTTTACATTTTAATAAAAAATCTGGTATTTTATTTTGATTCCTTTTACCATAAGAAAACTTAAGGTTGAATCTATATAAAAAATTTAAAAACAACTCCTTATCTCCACTGTCAGGCAAAATGTAAGCCAACTCCAATCTATCTATATCATCAACTGTATCGGCTTTAAAAACCTCTCCAAATATATCTACTACCATTCCCTTTATCTTCTCTATTGCTGATGTTCTCTTCTTTCGAGATGTCCCGTTATCGTATAAAGCCTGAATAACCATATTGCTATACCCAAGTCCATCATACAACCTGCGCCTTCTTTTACAATACTCATAAATTAAATCCCCAAGAACAAACTCCTGATTAGGTAATTTTTTAAAGATAGAGTAAGACATATCCAACGTCTTCCAAAAAGCTATAAACTCCATATATTGAATCTTATCCACGGATACGATTATTTTGTGAATCTCTTTTAAAATCTCAAGGGCTGAATTTTTATCCTTCTCTATAACCACACAATAACTTATTATCAGTTCTCTCAATCTATTAACTTTTTGAATTAGATCCTTCTCAAAAACTACAACTTGATCAAATACATAGTAATTGTCAAATACAGGCTCGGGGTGTTTTAAGGATTCTTTCCAGTAATATACATTCTCCTTTAAAGCCACAATTGCAACTTCCTTCTTTTATTTCTTTCTTTCAAGAAAAATATAACACCTTCAGCATTCTTACTGTTAACCAATTTTTCCAATTCCGTTTGCTCTGCTTTGGTAATACTCAGCCAAGGGAACGTTTGGATCAGCTTCTTTACCTGAGATAATCCGAGATATTTTCTTGTGTATTCACTATTAGAATATTTATAAGTGGTCATGAACTCACTGTCTGTCTTGCTCCTAAAATACTCAAGCATCAGATTAAAATAATTCATAAGCAAAATTTGTTCTTCTTGTGTAAGCTGTGGTTCTAAAAATATCTGGATTGGATGGGTTCTATATTTAGCCTTTGTCACCAAAATCCCATCCACACCAAAAACATCTCTTATTTTATAAAGTCCAGCCCTGCCATTAAAACCACCGGTATCCACAGTTCTTACAAACAAGATATTCGACATAACTTTATCATAAA
The DNA here is from genome assembly GCF_000526195.1 of Hippea sp. KM1. Taxonomy (NCBI): domain Bacteria; kingdom Pseudomonadati; phylum Campylobacterota; class Desulfurellia; order Desulfurellales; family Hippeaceae; genus Hippea; species Hippea sp. KM1. The sequence continues at coordinate 399,630 of NZ_JAFP01000001.1, read as the reverse complement.
GTTCCCTGTTTATGCATACTCTTATCATTTGATATTCCTTACCGTTAAAACCATTCGCATCAATTACATTAACCGCATAATCACCCCTGTTATCCTCCACTTCCTCCACAGTCAAATAATATTTGATTTTTAAAGGTCTATCTGCCTTAAAACTATCAACAAAATCTTCAAAGTCGTTGCCTGCACGATAGTGATTTCTCGGCTTAAGCTCATATGTCTTTTTTTGGATCTCCCTATTGATCTTTATCCCCTCAAAGGAAAACTGTTCACGACCAGGTAATCCCTTCTTCTCAAAAAAACATATAACCACATTTGTCCCTGTATGTTCAAAAATTCCTTTCTCGAAAATAACAGCCTTTTTAATGGTGTAATGCTCCAAAAAATCATCCCTTATCTTATTTGAAACAGAAAAACCGAAGAGAAAATTTGATGGAATGATATAGATCATTCTTTCAATACCATTGCGCAAATCGTTAATCAGACCGAGTTGATATAAATCCTGATAACCCTCATTGCCGTTTTTGAAATACTCCAAATATTTCCATGTTTCTTTATGTTTTACAATATAGCCTATATACAAATAAGGTGGGTTAGTTACATGGTAAATCGGTAAATCCAGATCAAGCAAAAACTTAGGATACTCTTTTAGTGTATCTTTTTGAATTATATTATTTCTTGCAATATTTTCAGGTATACCGTAGCTTTCTGCATTTTTAATAGCCCTGTTTATTAACTCCTGTTGAATATCAAATAAGTATATATGCTTTTTAAAAAAATCCGCCCTTTTATTTTCGGGAATAAGCTCCAAAATCGGGAGTATTAGATTGCCTTCGCCTGCAAATAAATCCACCCAAACATAATCATAGAGTTGGTTTTTTATCTCAGGCAATACAAATCTTTTGAATATTTGGATAGGAGTAAGGTGTTCACCGTACATCCTTCTTTTCAATACTCCTAAAGCTTCAGCCCCCACAGAAACCACTCCTATCACTAACCATGCGTTTTCTCAAAAACAATACTACTTATCTAAACTATACCTCAAAACATCGCCAATGACAACAATAGCCGGGGGTTTTAGGTCTTCCCTTTTTTCTTTCAAATCCTTTAAATAGAAAAACTCCACTTTTTCATCGTCAAAACCCAAATTCATGCCCACGGCCACAGGTGTAAAAGGATCCATGCCCCTATCCATCAACAGTTTAGATATAAGCGGAAGGTTCTTTATGCCCATGTAAATCACAAGCGTCATTTTCAGCCTTACTATGGCATCCCAATCGTATTCCTCCTCTATTTTGTTATCCCTGGTATGCCCGGTAATAAAAATAACACCGTTTGAAACACCCCTAACGGTAAGCGAAGTCTTAAGCCTTTCGCATAACAAAGAGGCGGCAGTTACGCCTGCTATCCATTGAACCTCCACATTCAACTCCTCAGCAACAGCCACCTCCTCTGTTGCTCTTGAGAAAAACGCAGCATCCCCTCCCTTTAGCCTTACAACCCTCAAGCCCCTCTTTAGGTACATCCTTATCATGTCGTTAATGGAATCCTGTGAGGGGTGTTTTTTATAGGGCTGCTTCCCGACAAACACCTTCTTTGCCTTAACGCCCTCCAGAATTCCAACATCTATCAGTCTGTCATGCAGTATCACATCGCAATTCTCTAAAGCCTCTCTCAACTGATTTGTTATCTTGCCCTTATCTGGCGGTGTTGAGGCTATGACAAGCTTAGCGGCCATGCTCACTCCAGGCTTTAAAAACCTTATACAAATAGACGGCACTATCGAAGGAAACCGTATTGGCCCTTAAAAACCTGCTCTCATCCACCCTAACAACCTCCATGTTGAGCTTATTAAGCAGAGCCCTTTTGTTGGGCGGTGTGGGGTTTTTGTTCATCGGGCCCACCTCATAGATATAGATATCGGGCTTTTTTAAGAAAACCACCTCTGGCGATGTTCTGACAAAATACTTATCCCCATCTATCACATTTATGCCTTGAGCTGTTTCTATAATATCGTTAACTATCGATCTTTTACCAGCAAGGATATAGGGCATCTGCATAACCTCAAACACCACCTTCGGCCTTCTCTTTAACTTTTCAATCGTTTTAAGCCTGGATTTCAATTCCTCTATAAGCCCCTCTGCCTGCCTTCTTTTTCCAAACAATGCCCCTATCTCTTCTATGCAGGACAATATACCCTTAAGCGTCTGTGGATTGTAATAGTAAAACCTCACATCCTTAAACATAGACTCATCCAACTCATTCTTCCTCTTTAGAACTATCATATCTGGATGCAAAGACCTTATAATCTCTATATTGGGTCTTAAGTGGGTGCCTACCCTTTTCGCATTCTCAAAACCCTTAACATGCCTTGTTATACCCACAACCCTATCTGTAAGCTTAAGCTTTTCAAATATATCTGCGGCATCCGGTGCAAGTATAACAACCCTATCGAAACAGAAACCATTAAATGAAAACAAAACGCCCAGAACAAGACCTAAAATCCACACCGTATGCTTCATGCAGCACCCCCGTATCTAAATCATTCGGTTTCCCATCAAACACCACACGGCCACTTTTTAGGATAACAACCCTATCAAAGAACGCTATGGCAAGGTTAACATCGTGTATCGATGCAACTATTGTTTTCTCTGTCTGTCTGATTTTCTTTAAAATGGACAACGAGTGTTTAATATCCAGATTGGCAAACGGTTCATCAAAGATATTTATCGGGGTATCCTGATTGATAGACCTTGCTATCATCACCCTCCTTTTTTGACCACCGGATAGCTCAAAATAGCCTACATCCTTAACATCCAAAAGGTCAAACTCTCTCAACACCTCAAGCGTCTTTGTTTTATCCTCATCGGTAAAATAACCCTTGCTGTATGGATACCTGCCCAAAAGAACAATATCGTAAACACTTTGAGAAAAAAGCACATCACTAAACTGCGGAAGGAAGGATACAATCCTGGCTTTTTCCTTCTTATTAAGCCTGCCTATATCCTTACCATCGACCAAAACGCATCCCTTATCGGCCTTCAAATTGCCCGATAGAACCTCAAGGAGTGTGGTCTTACCGCTCCCGTTTTCGCCCAATACGGCAACCTTCTCCTTATCCTCCACAGTCCATTTATCTATATGCAAAACAAACCTATCCCTTTTTAGGCTCACATTCAACGCCTCAAGTTTAGCCATACCACAGGCCCCGTCTGTTCTTAACCAAAAGCCAGAAAAAGAAGATACCGCCGACAAATGATGTTAAGATGCCAACAGGCAACTCCTCAGAAGACGGAGCAATGCAACGGGAAAGCACATCAGAAACCAACAAGAACAATCCCCCAAAAACAGATGAACCAGCTATAACATCCTTAGAATCATAGCCTATCACAGCCCTGACAATGTGTGGTGTAATCAGGCCAACAAAGGCTATTATGCCGGAAAAACTAACACCAACAGCCACCAAAACAGCAGAGAGACCAAATGCCAGCATCCTTATAAACCTTACATCCAAACCCAACGACATAGCACTTACCCTGTCAAACAAAAGCACATTCATATCTATAGAGAGTCTCAAAAACACAAAAAACACAACAACAAACACGGCCAAAAGCAGGTAAGCCTTGGTAAAGCTAACGCTAAAGAACCCACCCATGAGCCAGAACACTATGCCGCCAATGCTTTCCTGATAGATGTACTTCAAAAAACCGATCAAGGCCGTCGATACGATATTTAGCACTATACCGGCCAAAATCAGGGTGGTGTAATCCAAAGAATCCCTGGATAGAACCAAAACCAAAGCCATACCAACAATGCCAAACAAAACGGCAAATAGTGGAATAAATACGGCATTTACACCCAAACACAGGGCAAGGACAGCGCCAACCGCAGAAGAAGACGATACGCCGGCTGTAAATCCGTCTGCTAAGGGGTTCCTTAAGATAATTTGCAAAACCGCCCCGCTCAAACCCAAAGAGGCGCCAACCAGATAGGCCTCCATAGAGCGGGGCAGCCTATAGCTTAAAATAATACTCAGATCTGTGCTATTCAGCCTAAAGGGGTCTATCCACACAGCACCAACCAATAGGCTGACACAGAAAGCAACAAGACTCAAAAGTCCCAAAACAAAGAGGAACAGATTGGTTTTCATTTCAGCTCTATATTGTTATCCTTTGCAACATCCCTTATGTGCTGTATGTATATATTCACCCATTTGTTATTCTCACCGAGGCCGTGTATATTGCAAATTACATCTATGCCGGCCTTTTTGAATGCAGACCTCCAGGAATCCTCATCCTTACCACACATATCGTTGTTCGCATGATCCCCTGCAACCACCATCAAGGGCTTAAGGACAACCCTCTTTATACCTTCTCTTTTAACGCTATCGAGTGTATCCTCAAGCGATGGAAAACCCTCCACCGTCCCGACAAAGATCTTGTTTGTTTTATACATCTTCCTCAGCTGCTTCTGAAGCTCCGCATAGGCGCCTGTGGAGAAAAACTCATTTCCATGCCCCATATAAACCAAAGCCGCCTTCTGTTTTTTTGCAAATGCAACATCGTCTGCTAACGCTTTAGCAGCTATCTTGATATCCTCATGGTAATCATACCTCCAGACATTCCTCCCCAATGCAGGCCTTCCAACCACAAGCTTCTTAAACGGCATATACTTCTCTTTCATGGTCTTGATAGCGTTCAGACCGGCCACATAGGAACATAGATCGTGAAACTCCTCACCGTCGTAAATATGCGTCGGCTGAACAATAATCGTTTTATACCCCTCATCCTGCAAATCGGCTATTGTGGCAAGAGGGCCCTTTATATCCAGAAACTCCTTAGCCTGGGGGTATTTCTTCAAAAACCCCTCATCGTGCCTTCTTTTATGCCATATATGCCTGATGATATTGGATGTAAAGGCAAACACAACCTTCTGGTGAGGAAAGGCCTTCTTAACCTGTTTTTCTATATTCAGAATGTCCACAAAACCGGTGGGATAGGTCGTGCCAAAATCAGCAAGCACAATGGCCACCTTACCCTTATCCGCATGGCCTGCAAACCCCACATTAGAAAAGACCAAAACCAACAGAACAACCAACACAACTTCTAAGACCCGCCTCATAAAACACCTCCAAAAAGAAAGTTTATCAAATCACGGTTCTTCAATGAAAAATAGAAATGCGTATAGCTCGCCACGGTTTTATTCCTAATAAAACCATCGCCGTATTCCTCTTGTGTGGTCAATTTTTTTATCCTGAAGGCATAAGGCTCATTGACCATTTTTAGACGGGAATAGTGAAACTCATGGCCAATCCCGCTAAACTGCCCATCCAAAGCCTTAACAAGAACATAGCCTAAGGCCTTACGGTTTTCTGTCATCTCACATACAGCATCAAAAACACCGCAAAAATTGAAAAATCTATTGTTTTTAATGAGTCCTTTGGTTAAATAAACCATACCACCGCATTCGGCAAGCAGCGGTCTATTTGAGTTTACATGTTGAAGTATACTCTGCATTGTCTTCTTTGAATGAACAAGCCTTTCGGCATACAGTTCAGGATAACCCCCACCCAGATAAACAAAATCCGCACCACAGACATCCTCATCCTTTAGGGGGGAGAAGAAGTGTATCTCAAAACCCAACTGCTCCAAAAAATCCAGATTGTGTTGATAATAAAAGCTAAAGGCCTCATCAAAGGCCACAAAGGCTTTTTTATCCTTTGGTTGTTCGTCCTTTGAATCAACAACCCCAACATCGCACCAAGATAAATCAAGCATGCCGTTTAAATCGACAGACAAGCCGATCTTTCTTGCAAGCTCCTTATAAAATTCATCCTCTGTTTCAAATGCCGTATATACACCCAAATGCCTCGATGGTAATGAGGCAAGCTCGCTCTTTCTCAATGCACCAAATACCTTCACACCCGCATGGTATTCAATGGACGATCTGACCATCTGTTCATGGTAAGGGGATCCAACACCATTCAGAATTACACCACAAACAGAGGCATCCCGTGATAAGGAGACAATACCCTCAACAAAAGAGGCAACAGAATAGGAAACGCCAGATACATCCAACACCAAAAACACCGGCAAACCCAAAATAGAGGCCACCTCATAGCTGCTCCCCTTGAATGTCTTATAGTCAATACCGTCAAAATACCCCATAACGCCCTCAACCACTCCAACATCCGCCCCCCTCATGCCCCAGGCAAATGTTCTTTTAAGCTCATCGGGGGACTCAAAAACCGTATCCAGATTATATGCGGGATTGCCAGAGGCTTTGGTTAGATGGAGTGTGTCTATATAATCCGGGCCGCATTTAAATCCGACCGTCTGCAAACCACGCTCCCTTAAAGCCGAAAGTATACCCAGCGTTATCGTGGTTTTACCGCTATTGGACCTATCGGCAGCTATGAGGAATGATTTTTTCACAACGCCAAAGATGAGGAGTCTATATCGATAAACATAAAAAACCTCCCAATACCCGGGGAATATTAGGCTTGCAAGGTCTTCTGGCTTAGGGGCAGATAGCCTACTTGCCCGCCTTCCCGCCTATTAAGGCAGTGGCATACTGGGCTTTCGTTCCCCATCACAGCTGCGGGTACAGCGCCGGACTTTCACCGGACTTCCCTACGCAAACCCATTAACTTATTTCAAAAACTTTGATTTTTGTCAAGTAATTGTTAAACTTAAAACCATGAGAAGGGGATTCACAACAGGCTCTGCTGCAGCCGCAGCAACCAAGGCTGCAATCATATACCAAAAAACCTCCAAGCTCCCCGATTATGTGTTTATTGAGCTTCCAAATAACAAAAGACTCAAAATTCCCGTATTCTTAGAAGACGGCTTGGTCGGTGTAAGAAAGGATGCAGGCGATGATCCAGATGCAACCAATAACATAAAGATCTTCTCAAGAATCGTAATAGAAAAAGGCAAAAGAGGTATAACCATTGACGGAGGAGAAGGCGTTGGACTGGTAATAAAAAAGGGGCTGCAAGTGGAGGTGGGCAAAAAAGCCATAAACCCAACACCCCGAAAGATGATTGAGGAAAACGCACTCCCACTCATAAAGGACAACGAGCATGTCTTTGTTGAAATCATCGTTCCTGAGGGCAAGAGGGTTGCAAAGAGGACATTTAACGAGCGATTGGGGATAATAGAGGGCATATCCATCTTGGGCACAACAGGCATTGTTGAGCCTATGAGTGTTAAGGCCCTAATAGCCTCTATTGAGTGTGAGATAGATGTGTTGATTGCAAACAACGAGGACTATTTCTTTCTGGTCCCTGGAAAGATAGGTGAGAGGCACCTAAAGAGCATAACGGATACACCCTGCGTGCAGGTCAGCAACTATTTTGATGGAGCCTTCAATTACCTAAAACGCAAGGGTATAACTAAATTCGGCATAGCAGGCCATCCAGGAAAGATAGCAAAATTGGCTATGGGCTATTACAACACCCACTCCAGATTCTCACCCCAGGCCACACACCTAATAAAGGCCATTGAAGGAATAGAACAAGATGTCAACACCACCGAAGAGATATGCCAGATAAAAGGGTCATACGGCCTAAACAGAACAGCCCTGCTGGTTAAGGAAAAGATACATGCGGATTTCGGCTTCGATGTTGATGTGATACTATTCGACATGAAGGGGCGCATCGTTGGAAGGGCATAGGTTCATATACATCATATCTGCAGGTTGCGGTTCTGAAGACTATCTGACCATCAAGGCAAAAAAAACGGCAAAAGAGATGGATGTGCTGATAGGCCATAAGCGATTCAAAAGCCTATTTGATGCCCCGTTTGTTGAGCTTAAGAACCTATCGGACCATTTAGATGAACTAATAAGGCAATACTGGGGCAAAAGAATAGGCGTTGTTGTTTCAGGCGATGCAGGCTTCTTCTCGTTGGCAAAGACGATATACAAAAGATACGACCCATACATAGCCGAGGTAATACCGGGTATATCGTCTTTTCAGCTCTTGTTTGCTAAACTAAAGAGGGGTTATGAGGAGGTGGGTTTCTTTTCTGCCCATTCCCAAAACCCAATTAGCTTAAGCCTGCCCAAGGAAAGCTTTGTCTTGCTATGCGGAAAAAACAAAACAGAAATCTTGGATGCCTGGCGGGATTTATCCAAAGACTTCGATATATTTGCAGGCTGCAACCTATCGCTTAATGACGAGAGGGTTTTTAAGCTAAAAACGGAAAAAGACATAGAGGCACTTAATGAGTGCAAGCTCTGCATACTGTTTTTTGAAAGGAAAAACGATGGCTAAGGTCTATTTTATAGGCGCAGGCCCAGGCGATAAAGAACTCATCACCCTAAAAGGCTTAAATCTGCTAAAGGGGTGCGGCGTTGTTATATACGCAGGAAGCCTGATAAACAAAGAGATCCTGTCGTTTGCCCAAACCAATAAGCTCTATGACTCATCCAGGCTAAACCTAAAACAGATTATAGCCATAATGGAGGAGGCGATAAACAACGGGCTTGATGTGGCAAGGCTCCACAGCGGTGACCCATCCGTATACGGTGCGATAGCCGAACAGATCAGCGAATTGAAGAAAAAGGGCATAGCGTATGAGGTCATACCCGGCGTTGGAGCAGCCTTTGCAGCAGCAGCCAGATTGGGGGTTGAATTAACGATGCCTCAGCTCTCCCAAACCATTCTAATCAGCAGGGTTGAAGGAAAAACCCCTATGCCCTCAGGTGAAGGCCTAAACGAGATAGCAAAATGCTCAGGCATTATATGTCTGTATTTATCTGTTGATAAGATAGAAGAGATAACAAAAGAGTTTCTAAAACACAGAAAACCCGATACAGAGGTAGCCGTATGTTATAGGGTATCCTGGCCTGATGAGATGATAATAAAAGGGACGCTTGAGGATATATCAGAAAAGGTGAAACAGAGCGGTATAAACAGACAGGCCGTTATAATCATCGGCGATGCACTAAAGGGAAAACCGCAGGCATACTCAAAGCTGTATGATGAGAGCTTCTCACATGGATACAGAAAATAGCACGGCATTTGTGGTTATAAGGGAAGAGGGGTTGAAGATAGCCAAAACCCTAAAAAACTCACTTGGCGGGGTAATCTTTGCAAAAAGTGGAATAGAAGGGGATGGCCTTGTGCATTTTGACAGGCTAAGGGAGCTGTTTGAGAAGCTGTTTAAATCATACAGAAGAATCATAGGTATCATGGCCACAGGCATAGCCGTTAGAATGGTTTCGGGTCTTATGGAAAGCAAATACAAAGACCCTGCCGTTGTGGTGGTGGATGAAGGTGGAAGGTTTGCCATAAGCCTATTGTCCGGCCATGAGGGCGGAGCCAATAGCCTAACCTTACACATTAGCTCCATTATAGGGTGCCAGCCTATAATAACAACGGCCACCGAATCGTTAAAAAGGCATGTCGTGGGAATAGGCTTTAGAAAGCATACCACAAAAAACCAGATTAAAGAGGCCATATTAAAGGCTCTAAATATGGTAAACATAGAAACATGCGATGTTCGGTTTATATCAACATGCTGGCATAAGGCAGGCAATAGCAGCCTAATCGATGCATCCTCTGAATTGGGATTGCAGGTAAGATTCCTGCCAAGGTTTCTATACGAAAATGAGCTTTATAACTTTAAAGAATCAACAGCCGAGAAGTATTTAGGCGTAAAGAACATAGCCGAGGCATCCGCACTCCTTGCATCGTTCAACCCTAAGCTTATATTAAGAAAGACCGTATTTGATGGGGTAACGGTTGCTATAGCAAGGGAGGGGGCATTTGGCCTGTAAGCTGTTTGTTGTCGGTATAGGCCCAGGCTCAACAGACCTTCTAACAATAAAGGCAAAGAGGGCTATAGAGGAATCATCAGCCATCTGCGGCTATACAACATACATAAGATACCTTTCTGATTTAATAGAGGATAAGCTGATATTCTCAAACGGCATGGGTTCTGAAACAGAGAGGGTAAAAAAGGCCATAGAGTTAGCAGAAAACGGCATCACAACCTCGATTGTTAGCGGTGGCGACTCCTCAGTTTACGGTATGGCTTCCCTGGCGGTTCAGCTTGCATCGGATGGTATTGATATTGAGATCATACCGGGTATAACGGCCGCATTGGCCGTATCGGCAAAGGTAGGTGCACCAATAAGCGACGATCTGGCTATCATATCGATGTCTGACCTATTAACGCCGTGGGAGGTTATAGAAAAGAGGATAGAAGCCGTAAATATAGGCGATTTTGTATGCGCCATTTACAATCCAAAAAGCAAAAATAGGAACTGGCAGCTTGGGTATGCGCTGAAGAGTTTTTTCAAGCATAGAGGCGATCTGTGGTGTGCATCCGTAAAGAACTGCTGCAAAGAGGGAGAGTTGGTTAAGATAGACCGTATCTCCAACTTCGATTACGATTTTGTGGATATGGCAACGACGGTAATTGTGGGCAACACCAAAACAATACTAAAAGATGGAAAACTCCTGACCCCGAGGGGGTATAAGATATGACCCAGATAATCAAAAGGATAAAAAACATTCAGTTGAGCCAAACCCAGATCATCTTACTCGCATCGGCGTTTTTTGTGATCTTCGACAACAAGGTCTTCTTCAGCCACTCATACCAGATATACAAAACCAGGCCGCTTTTTTTGGCCTGCCTGGGTATATTCCTATTTGTCGTTATAGCGCTATCGCTTGCAATCATACTCAACAGATACATCCTAAAGCCCTTCTTGAGTTTTCTATTTATAGCATCGGCTGCAGCCTATTACTATATGGATGAATACGGAACCATAATAAACTCCAAGATGATAGAAAACATCTTCGAAACAGACACAAAAGAGGTATACGACCTGTTGAATATAAAGCTGTTTTTGATCATACTGCTTGTTGGCATTGTCCCGTCTGTCTTGTTATGGATGATAAAGATCAAAAAGAAGCCTATAAAAGAAGAGCTAAAAGACAGGCTAAAGCTTATAGCCCTATGCATTGCAAGCTTGCCGTTGTTATACATAGCGTTTCCCAAGGCGTGGGTATCATTCTTCAGAACGCATAAAAGGCTCAGGATGTATTCAAACCCCACATTTTACATGTATTCATTAGGGGAATACATAGGAAAAACATACCTCATCAAGCCGATGAAGTTTAAGCATGTGGGTTTAGATGCAAAACTCATACCGCAAGAAGGCAAACCCAAGCTATTGATATTCGTTGTGGGTGAGGCTGCCAGATATGACCACTTTTCTCTAAACGGATACAAGAGAAACACAAACCCTCAACTGAGCAAGATAAAGAACCTCATAAGCTATCCCGACATGCACTCATGCGGAACAGAGACGGCCGTAAGCGTCCCCTGTATGTTCTCATTCTATAGCCGCAAACACTTCTCGGTAAGAAAGGCAAGACACACAGACTCGCTGCTTGACATACTATCAAGGGTTAAGGTCAATGTTCTATGGAGGGAAAACAATTCAAGCTCAAAGGGTGTGGCAAGCAGAATCAAAAACTATGTGGATCTGAAAAACGCAAACATAAAGCCGTACTGCAACAGATTTGAATGCCACGACGAGATACTCCTTTATAAGCTTCAGGATTGGCTAAACAATATACACAACAACAGGCCCGTCTTTATCGTGCTCCATCAGATGGGCTCCCACGGACCTGCATATTACAAAAGATACCCCAAATCGTTCGAAAGATTCAAACCGGTCTGCAAAACAAACCAGCTGCAAAAATGTTCAAGGCAATCCATAATCAACGCATACGACAACACCATACTATATACAGACAAATTCTTAAGCGAGGTGATAGACTTCCTTAAGAAAAACCAGAGCAGATACAGGGTAGCCATGATATATGTTGCAGATCACGGCGAGAGCTTGGGCGAAAACGGGATATACCTCCACGGCTTGCCATACTTTATTGCACCAGATGTGCAAAAGCATCCGGCAGCGATTGCGTGGTTTGGCAAACATTTTGGTATAGATATTAACTGCGCAAAGAAACTGTCAAAGAAGCCGTATTCGCACGACAACATATTCAGCACGGTCTTGGGCTTGTTGGATGTAAAAACAAAACTATACAACCCAAAACTGGATATGTATAGGGCCTGCAGAAAACAGACAAACCAACAAGCCAACTGATTGGTCTTGAACTTTCCCGTGTTTTTATTAAACTATCGTAGTTTTGCAACTCTAAAGAGGAGGGTCTATGAGGATATCTGAGATACTCAACAGTAAAAAAACAACCATATCATTTGAGTTCTTTCCGCCAAAGAAGGCAGAAAACGAGCACACGCTGTTTGAGACCATAGAGGTGTTAAAAAAGCACAACCCGGATTTTGTATCGATAACATACGGGGCAGGTGGAAGCACAAAGGACAAGACAATCGATTGGACGCTAAAGATAAAACAGACATACCACCTAAACCCCATGATGCATCTAACCTGCATATCATCCAATAAGGAAACGGTGGATACCATAGCTAAAACCCTTAAGGAGAACAAGATAGACAACATATTGGCACTCAGGGGCGATATACCAAAAGACTTCAACCCATCAACAATGGAGTTTAAATACGCATATCAACTAATTGAATACCTAAAGAGAAACTGGGACTTCTCCATCGGTGTGGCAGGATACCCCGAGGGCCATCCAGAATCGCCATCGCTGGAAAAAGACATAGAATACTTAAAGATGAAGATAGATGCAGGCGGTGAATTCATAATAACGCAGCTGTTTTTTGATAACACCAAATTCTTTGATTTCATAGAAAGAGCAGAAAAGGCCGGCATAGATGTCCCCATAATTGCAGGCATAATGCCCATTTTAAGCCTTAATCAGGTTAAAAGGTTCGTCGAGATGTGCGGTGCAACCATACCGAAAAAGCTGATAGATAGCCTGACAGGTAAGGATAAAGAGGAATCATACAAAATAGGCACCGACTATGCAATAAAGCAGTGTGAGGAGTTGTTAGAGGGGGGCGTTAGAGGCCTGCACTTCTATACCCTAAACAAATACAACGCCACAAAAGAAATAATAGAGAGCCTATTCTAAGAGCACCCATTGAAAAACAGAGAAACCAGAAGCGGCGTCGGCTTTATCATACCCCTTGCGGTGTTTTTGGGTGGAATTGGTGGGGGCATAGTGTTTCCCATCTTGCCCGTTTTGGGGCTAAAACTGGGATTAAGCGCATTCTTCATCGGTCTAATCATAGCGGCAAACAAGCTCAGCAGGGTGCTGTTTAACCAAATAGCAGGCGCTGCAATAGACGCCTTCGGCGGAAAAAGACCGCTAATAATCGGATTGATCGTTGAGGCCATAGGCAGCGTTTTCTATATAGCATCCCTAAAAATGCCCTATAGTGGATGGATATTGCTTTTTGGAAGAATAGTATGGGGGTTGGGATCGGCGCTGGTTTTTATCTCTGCCAATACAATAGCCCTAAACCTATCAAAACGGTCAAACAGGGGGCAGTTAACGGCAAAGGTGAGGATAGCCTTATCGCTGGGTGTGCCGGCAGGCCTTGTCATAGGCGGTATTCTATCAACCCTGTATAACGACGAGACGGCATTCTTTTCAAGCATTGTCGCATCGATAATAGGCGGTCTGGTTGTGTGGTTTTTCTTTGAGGATACGCCCATTGAATTCAAAAGCGCATTGAATATAAAGGAGTCTTTAAGGTTCATGTTTAAAAACCCGCCATCCACCATCATAGGCAGCGGTAATCTCATCACATTCTTTGCAATTCAGGGTGTGGTGATGGCAACGCTGGTTTTATTTGTAAAGCATAGACAAATACACCTAATATCAGATGACCCAAGGTTTGTAAGCGGCATAGTTATGGCATTTATGATGTTCTCCGGCGGCATTGGAGGCATAATTGCAGGCAGAATAGTGGATTCATTAAAATATAGATCAACGATAGGGATACCCTCGGTGGTCATCGTCTTTTTAGGCTTTGTTCTGCTTGCCAGTTCAAACAACACAACCGAGGTAATCATAGCCCTTATTATGATTGGTAGCGCCATAGGTATAAACAATGTCTCTCTTTTGAGTATATTGGGCGATATAACGCCTCCAAAGAACAGGGGTAAGGCCGTCGGCGTTTATCAAATGTTAGGAGATGTAGGCGGAAGCCTCGGGCCTATCTTTGGTATTCAGTTAGGTCTGGCCCTGGGTTTTGATACGATGTACATAATGACGGGTTTTATCTTCTTATTCAATCTGGCCGTATTCTTTAAGCTCCTTATGCTTGAGAAGGCCTCTTAGCCTCTTTTGCCAAAGATACAATGGGCTTAAACCCCCTCTTCTTGCTCCTGAATGCATACAGGACAACCTCTGCATCCTCAGCATCCACACTCAGAAAAGAAAACCTATCTAATATCTTAACATCCCTCAATGAGGATGGATTTATATCGGCCGTTTTACTGACAAGATCCACAAGCCTTTTGGCCGTATAGCCGTTTTGTGCACCCAGGGCGACAAACAACCTGACCCTTGAGTTGCCCAAAACAGCAGGTTCTTTAATCTCTTTGTAATTAGCCCTGTTAAGCTGGCTTGAAAACTTCAGTTTAAGCAGTTTGGCTATAATCAATTCAGCATCGTTCTGCTCCAAAAGCTCGCCCGCAACGGTTAAGTATCCGCCATCTGTCTGATTCAACTCCACATCCTCAACCAATCTCTTTATAGCCAATCTCTTATACTCCATCGCCTGCTGTATTGTGGGGAGCTTCTCCTTCTTGATTTCGGCCTTTGCAAGCTTTTGTATTAGCCTTAATTTTCTGTATTCTGAAGGGCTTACGAATGTTATGGCTACACCCTTCTTTTGCGCCCTACCCGTCCTTCCTATCCTATGGATATAGCTTTCTGCATCCTGGGGCATTGAATAGTTTATCACATGTGTTAGGCCATCAATGTCTATCCCCCTTGCTGCAACATCGGTGGCAACAAGCATATTTATCCTTCTATCCCTGAACCGCTTAAGTATCCTTTCCCGCTTATCCTGACTTAAATCCCCGTGTATCGCCTCAGCATAATAGCCCCTATCGATGAGTCTATTTGCCACATCCTGGGCATCCACCTTCGTCTTGCAGAATATAAGACCGTAAAAATCCTCAACCGCATCCCTTATCCTGCAAAGCGCCTCAAATTTATCCCTCTCGTTGACCTCAAAATACACCTGACTGGTCAACATCCTGCTCTTTTCTATCCTGACAAACTCAGGCTCTTTCATGTATTGCTTTGCAAGCCTCTTTATCTGATCCGGCATTGTTGCAGAGAACATGAACATCCTCTTTGTTTGATTGGTATGGTTTAGAATCTCCTTAATATCATCAATAAAACCCATGTTGAGCATCTCGTCGGCTTCATCCAGTATGAAATAGTCCACCTTGCTTAGATCGAGGGTTTTTCTGTTTATATGGTCTATAATCCTGCCGGCTGTGCCTACCACTATGTCGATGCCCTCTTTCAGCCTCCTTTTTTGCAGCTCAATGGACTGGCCACCGTATATAGGAAACACCTTTAGCCTCTTCTTACCCTTGAATACATTAATCTCATCACACACCTGGATGGCCAGCTCCCTTGTCGGAGCCAGAATAATGGCCTGAACATATCCAGCCTTCTCTTTTAATAAGTCAATCAACGGAAGACCAAATGCCAATGTCTTTCCTGTGCCTGTTGGCGCCTCTGCAACTAAATCCCCATCCGATTGCAGCATAAAGGGGATAACCTCACCCTGAATGGGAGTGGGCTTCTCAAAACCCTGTCTTCTGAGCGTTTTTAAAACCTCTTCGGATAACCCCAGCCTACTAAAGTCTCTTTCTGAATCCATAAAATACCACCTAAATAAATTTTGTTTAGTCGTTTGTTGCATCTGGTATTTTAAAGCCCTATTTTTGGCAGGAAAAGCTAAATGCAAGAAACAAACCAAACAGCTCAACTATACTCAAAAGCAACAGGAAAAGCAAGGAAAAAAGGCAGCTAAATTGGTGCGAGCGGGGAGACTCGAACTCCCACGCCTTGCGGCACTAGATCCTAAGTCTAGCGCGTCTACCAGTTCCGCCACGCTCGCTTGCTGGTAAACTTATATACAAGTTGTTCTATTTTGTCAACAACACTAAACCCTTCTTTTTGCAACCATATACAAAAACAATACAAGCCAGGCGGCTAAGCCAACCTCCAACACAACAAGCCAGAAGAAAGACCCGCTGCCCCTGCTATAACTGTGAAGCCCTCCAGAAATAAAGAAATTCACACCGAAATATGTCATAAGAATAAAGAAAAAGCTAAAAAACACAAAGGCAAAAAACAAAACACCATCCCTTCTTTTAAAACCCATGTGCAAAACCACAGAATAGGCCAATATAGAGATCAAGCTCCAGGTCTCTTTAGGATCCCACGACCAATAACTCCCCCAACTTTCGTTAGCCCACACACCCCCAAGCAGCGTGCCTATACTCAAAAAACCAACGCCGAGTATTATAAGTGGCTTCAAAACACCGCTGATGCGGTCAATCTCGCTCTGGAAGCTATCCCTTTTTAGATGCAAAACAACGCCAACGGCCGACAATACCCAGGTTAGGGCAAAAAAGCCGTATCCAACGGTTATAACGGCAACATGAAACAAAAGCCAATAGGAATCTAAAACAGGCACAATGGGCGTAATCTGGGGATCTATGTTATCCAGGTGCGCTATAAACATAAAAAGCCCCGCAGCAAAGAAGCTGCAGGCAAACCCCAACAGATCCCTTCTAAAGAAAACCACGCCAACGGCTGCGATACAAAAGGCAATAAAAACCAAAGACTCATAAGCATCAGACCACGGCATATGCGAGGCTATATACCATCTAAGCCCCATATTCAATGCATGGATTATAAAAACAACCAACCCAAAAGACCAAAAAACAGCAGAAAGCCTCTTAAATCCAAAGGATGCAAACATGGACAGAACGCTTAAAGAAAGGTATAACCATGTCAATTTTGAGAACAGATCCAGACGGTTATAGACTATCTCGGCCTTTATCTTTAAGTGGCTGGGTATAATGGGGCTTGAGAATTCCTTTTGAACCCCACTGATTCTTTTTGAAAAATACGCCATACGGGTGCAGTTTAGCTGCCTGGAGCTATCTATGAGTCCTTCAAATAATCCAAACAGGCTTTCGGCAAGATGCGGTGCTCCTGTTTTCAGAAGGTCAACCCCAACCCACCTGTAATTGTTATCAACCGAATCGACCACAGGAAAAAGCCTGAATATGCTGCCATTAAACACAGAATAGGCCACATACAGCCTATCGTTCAGTTTTAACAGGTTTTTTTCTGTTTTGGTAAGTTCTGATGGGGGTTTTTTCATTGCCAATGCCAAATCGCCTGCCAATTTGAACTCACCGTCTGGATAGAAGAAGTCCTCATAAGAGGCGTATTTTGTGTTTATGCCCAATCTTGACTCTATATTCCTGTCGTTTACAAGTATAATCTTTAGCTTCTCAAACAATTCAGGATAGCTAACCATGCCCAGAACAAGCTGGTTGTAATCCATTCCATACAGACGCCTTTTGCCCGTAAGCTTTAGCGATATGTTAAGATCAAGCGTATCCATAGGCTCTATCCTGCCGTTCTGCTGAACCATAAGATTGGCCCAAACAACAGCCACACAACCAGAGGAGTCAGCCCACCCCTGGATATCCATAGAGTTGGAGGTAAACGGATACAAGATCGACAGAAAAGCAAAGAAAACCACCCATCTTCTCTTTAAAACCCCTACCAAAAACAGCAAAAAGCCCAGGCTAAACACAAAATAACCAGCATAAACAATCCAAACACCTGGATCCTTTTTAACAAGCAAAATCGTGCCGCCTTCATCCGGGTCATAACTCATCTGATAGAAAACATAACCGTTGTATTTCAACGGGTGGTTCATGTATATCTTAAACCTATAAGACCTATCCCCATCCGTAATGGTAACGAAACTCTCATACCCGCTGGCCATGTCGCTGCCCGGGTATCGCTTAACAACAAACCGATCCAGTCTAACAACAAAACCCAAATCCCTATGCACACCCTTTTGAGAGTCGGCAATATCGACAAGATTTGAGGCCTCCATCTCCCTCAAATGGAGTATGCCCTTAAAACCAAAATGGCGACTAACAAAACCCCCAAGCAACATCAAGACGATGCCTGCATGCAACATAAGAAGAGGGGGATTTTTATAAAGCCTATGTTTTTTAACAACAAGCAATAGATTTATACCAACAAGGAAGAATAACCCCTCAAACCACCACTTCGAATAAACAGCCCTTACAGCCTGCTCAAAACTCAACTGCAGAGTGGCATATGAAAGGATACAGATTATAACAACAAACAGAAAAACGGTGGTTTTAAGGGAGGATAAGAATTTCATGGAGAGTCCAGAAACGGAGGGCACAAGCCCTCCTGCTTATCTTTTGCCTGTCAAGATGCCCACATCCTCCATCAAGGACTGCAGATCCTCTTCATGCTCAACCTCGTCCTCTAAAATCTGCAGGGCTAAATTATAGGTGATGGGGTCTTTTGTGTGTGTAATATCGATAAGATCCTTGTAAACCCCTATAGCGCACTGCTCACCTTTTATGTTCTGTCTCAATATCTCCTCAACGACGGGGTTCTCTGGGGCATCATAACCGCAATTTGTAAAATCATACCACTGGGCCGGTTTTAAAATAGGGGTGCCTCCAAGCTGTATAATCCTATTTGCAACCATCTCGGCGTGTCTAAGTTCATCGTTGGCATGCTCTATCAACTCCTGTATTACCGCCTCCTTCATAGGGCCCTTAACCAACTTTGCCCCCAGCCAATACTGATAATAGGCAAGCCACTCATCGGCATAGGCCTTGTTTAACAGATTGATAACCTCGTTTACATCCATTCCGACGATCTCGATGCCTTTGCTTCCCATAATTACACCTCCCAAAAATTAATTAGCAAAATGTTTAACGATAATCTTGACCAATTGCCCCCTCTTTAGTCTTGTCTGCGGAGAGGAACCGTTTATAAGATAGATGGTCTTTCTTAAATCCTTTTCAACCCCAAACCTATCCAAAAATCCAGAGAATGTGCTATCCCTTCTTACCCTTACGATTTTTATATAGCTGTTTTTTATGTGTATCCTTCTTGGATCGGACAGATAACCAAAGCTCAAGGCGGGCACCCTCAGGGCACCTCTAAAGGCTGCAAATTTGTTGTATGGGCATCTTGTAAGAAAAACAACCCTCCTGCCCCTAAAATCTATGGCGTATAACCCCTCCACAACCAAACTGCCGCTATTGGTAAGCTTGTAAGCCTCATAGGCTCTGAAGCCGCCTATTGTGAGCCATCTGCTTTTGATAACCTTACCGTTTCTTAAAAATCTATCAACCAGGGCAGTTATCCCCATGCCGCTTAATGAAACCCTAATATAAACACCACCTGAATTGGGCGGGAAGATGACAATAAAGTTTCTGCGGTCTATGAGTTTGAATCCATGGGGTATGCGAAACCTAAACCTCATTAAGGGGTGGAAATACCAGCCCCCATCGACATAGCCGTATCTTTTGTCTTTCCCAAATAGTATCCCGTCGATATGCCTTAGGTATCTGTTGTCGCCGACAATATAATAAGGCCTTTTTGCTATCGCCCGCCAATGCTTGGCAAATTCTGCTATCTTCTCCTCCCTGTGCGGAAAAGATGGATGCGTCGATAGAAACTCGCCCAATACACCACCTCTGTGTTCAATCCTCTTTAGCTTTTCAAACAACCTGGCCATCTCCATGGCATCGTATCCTGCAAGCGTCGCATATTCAACACCCAAATAGTCTGCCTGATACTCCTGATCCCTGCTAAAGCTTAAAAAGAGCAAGTTGCCGCCTATGGCCACAAACGGGACTATCTTTCTGAGCTTCTTTGAGCTGGATGCAGCTACACCCAAACCCAGATTAAACAACATCTGCCTTGTCATCATAACGGCGCCGTGGTGTGCATTGATATGGCCAAGTTCATGCCCTAAAACACAGGCAAGCTGGGCTTCATTATCTATATAGGCCAATATACCGCGGGTTAGATAAACATAACCCCCGGGAATGGAAAAGGCGTTCACATCGTAAGAGTCCAGAATGTTGAACGAATAGGAAAATCGCTTCTCCTGGACATACTTCAATAGCCTTTTGCCGACACTCCTTATGTAATCATTAAGGCCATCATACCTATAAACGCCTATCTCTTTTATGATCTTCTTGTTTTCCGAAGAGCCGAGTGAAACCTCCGCAGATGGGGGCAGTAAATTCAACTCCTTCCTATGGGTTGCAGGGTTCGTTATGCAAGAAGAAACAAAAAATAAAACAAACAGTATCAGCAAACCACCCTTTAGCTTATGCTGCATCCAACCCTCCTATTGTTCTATAACACATCTAATATTTTAGCTTTATGTAAAGAATAAATCAAACAATCAGTCTATTTAACTTCTAATAAACCTCAAAACATTCACAGCAGCGCAAATCAAGCCTTTACCAGTTCTCCTGCAATCAACTCAGCCTGTTCTAAAACCGTTTTTGTTGCAAGTTGCTGCATATCTGGCGGATATCCATATTGCCTTAGAGTTCTTTTCACTATTACCTTCAACTTTGCCCTTGCACTTTCCCTAATTGTCCAGTCAATCGTAGTATTCTTTTTTACCCTATCATATAATACTGCAGCAAGCTCTTTTAGTTTTTCCTTGCCCATCAGCTCTCTTGCACTTTCATTATCTGCGACAGCACAGTAAAAAGCATATTCATATTCAGTCAACCCCATTGCTTCTGGTTCTTTACCCGATTTTTCGATTTCTTTTGCTAAATTAATTAGCTCTTCAATCATTTCTGTGGCAGTAATAATTCTATTATTATATTTTCTAATCAAATCTTCCAGAGATTCCATCAAAGATTTACTTTTAACAAGGTTTTTCTTGATCCTACTTTTGATTTCATCATTTATAAGTTTTTTCAACACTTCAATTGCTATATTTTTATACTTCATCACCTTGATTTCTTCCAAAAAATCATCTGATAAGATGGAAATATCGGGCTTTTTAATGCCTGCAGCATCAAAAACATCTATTACACCATCAGAAACTAAAGCCTTATCTATAACCTGTTTTATGGCAGTTTCTATTTCATCCAAGGATTTACTTTCACTCTTTCTATCAAATTTAACTAACCTTGCCTTTATCGCCTGGAAAAACGCAACTTCTTCTTTTATTCTCATCGCCTCTGGGTATGGAACAGCAATGGCAAAAGCTTTGGAAAGTGCCGTAACAGCGTCAATAAACCTTTTTTTACCGTTTTCAAGCCCCAATATGAAATCTTCAGCAGCAAGAATAATTGATAATTTCTCCGAAGTTTCAGCGTTAAAATATTTAGTATAATCAAATCCAAACATCATATCTTTTACCACTTCATGCTTCTCAAGCATGATTTTAACAGCTTCTTCCTGCAATTTTGCCGGATCACCTTTACCACCGCTTTCAGCATAAAATGATAAAGCTTCCTTTAAATCAGCAGCAATTCCCAAATAATCTACAATCAAACCTCCGGTTTTATCTTTATAGACCCTGTTTACTCTTGCAATTGCCTGCATTAAAGTATGACCTTTCATAGGCTTATCAATATACATTGTGTGAAGAGGTGGCACATCAAAACCTGTTAGCCACATATCAACCACAATCACGAGCTTTAATTCATCATCAGGATCTTTAAATCTATCAGCAAGGATTCTTCTTTGTTCTTTCGTCAGATAAAATTTTGCTATTTCAGGTTCATCAGAAGATGATACCGTCATAACAACTTTGATTTTCCCTCTTTTAAGTTCGTCGCTGTGCCAGTCAGGACGTAGTTTGACAATTTCATCGTAAAGACGAACAGCAATGTTTCTTGTCATTGCCACTATCATCCCTTTTCCATCCATCACTTCCAGTCTCTGTTCAAAATGATTTACGATATCATCTGCAATCTGCTTAATCCTTGATTCACTACCAATTATTGCCTCAAGTTTAGCCCATTTGCTCTTTGCCTTTTCTATTTCAGATAACCCTTTTTCATTTAATTCTTCTTCATACTCTTCGATTAACTTTTTCCCTTCATCTGAGATATCAATTTTAACAAGCCTGCTTTCATAGTAAATTGGCACAGTCACGCCATCTTCAACCGCATGGGAAATGTCATAGATATCGATATAATTTCCAAAAACAGCGGGAGTGTTTCTATCTGTTTTTTCTATCGGTGTACCTGTAAAAGCAATATAAGTTGCATTTGGGAGAGCATCTCTTAGATATTTTGCAAATCCGTATTTTATTTCACCGGTTTCTTTATCAATTTTAGCTTTAAACCCATATTGTGTTCTGTGAGCTTCATCGACAATTACGATAATATTATCTCTTTCCGATAATGTTTCATAGATATTGCCATCATCAGGCCAGAATTTATGAATAGTTGTAAAGATAACCCCACCTGCATCTACTTTTAAAAGTTCTTTTAAATGCTCCCTTGTTTCAGCCTGCACAGGCTCCTGTCTTAAAAGCTGTGTTGCCGCAGCAAAAGTATCAAAAAGTTGATCATCCAAATCGTTTCTATCTGTAATTACAACAATAGTTGGATTATCAATAGTCTGTATTATTTTACCAGAATAAAACACCATCGATAATGACTTGCCTGAGCCCTGAGTATGCCAGATGACACCTGCCTTTTTATCACCTTCAGGTTGTGATTCTACATCAGGTAAACCATACTCTCCCGGCTCTTCTTTTAAAGGTATAATTTTATTTTTTCCAATTGCTCTGATAGTGGACTTAATAGCCTTATTTACTGCATAATATTGATGATATGCTGCTATTTTCTTTGTGATTCTAACGATTGTCTGGCCCTGTTCATCTTCTTTTTTTGATTTATCAAAAAGAATAAAAAACCTTATGTAATCAATAAGTGTTTCTTTATTCAATAACCCTTTTATTAAAATTTCAAGCTGACTCATTAAATGAGAAGCTTCCCTTTTACCATCAATCGATTTCCATGCCATAAATCTGTCAAAACCAGCGGACAAGCTTCCCATCCTTGCTTCAAGCCCATCCGAAATAACCAAAATTTCATTATAGGTGAAAAGAGAAGGTATTGTTTGTTTATATGTTTGAATCTGATTGTATGCTGACTTTATTGTAGCATTTTCATCTGCAGGATTTTTAAGTTCCACTACAACAAGCGGTAATCCATTGATAAAAATAACAACATCCGGTCTTTTATTTATATTATTTTCAATAACTGTAAACTGATTAACCACTAAAAAATCGTTGTTTTCGGGATTTTTAAAATCAATAAGCCAAACTATATCGCCCCGTTCTTCCCCATTTTTTCTGTAAGCAACTTTTATACCTTCAGTGAGCATTCGGTGAAATATCTCATTATTTGCAATTAAATCAGGTGTGTTTATTTGAGCAAGCTGTTTTATGGCGTCATCAATAACATTTTCTGCTAAATCAGGATTTATATTTTTTAAAGCAGTTTTTAATCTATCAAGCAAAATTACATCTTCAAAAGATTTTCTAAGCGGATTTTCACCATCCGGGGCAATATCTGGCCCAAATAGATAATCGTATCCTTGATTTTTTAAAAGCTCTATTGCAAAGTTTTCGATAGAAGATTCGGTAAGGTTAGGCATAGTTATAATCATCCTTTCGTTTTTTAATGTTTATTTCACTTTACGAAATATTTTCTCTCTCTATTTTTAAGGTAGTGTACAATATCTTGTGTAATCCCTAAGGATTGGGTATCCTCCAAGGGACAACACCCAATCCCCAGGAGGAGGTTTGAAATGACAGAACTGAAAAATGTCCTACCAGACCTCATAAAAGAGGTGGTAACACAAACCCTATCGGCTATTATGTTAGCCGAAAGAGATGTATTTGTCAAAGAACATGGTGGAATGAAAAATGGATTCTATGAGAGGAGTTTGGATACGACCATCGGAAGGCTTGAGAATTGAATTTAAAGATTCCAAGGGACAGAGAGGGGAGATTCAGAACAAAGCTTATAGAACCATACAAAAGAAGGGATATGGATCTTGAGGATCTAATCTTAGGGATGTTTGCCTCTGGAATGAGCTTAAGATCTGTATCACAAGCCTTGGAGAGTATATTTGAACTAAAGTACTCACCTTCAACAATAAGCCAGATATCCCAGATTACCGAAGAGGAGATAAACAGTTGGAAAAAGAGGAAACTAAAGAAAAGATACACACTGATAATGCTCGATGGCATGTGGCTATCTGTCAGGAGGAATACTACAGCAAAAGAGGTCGTCCTTTTCGTTTTAGGGATAGATGAAAACGGCTACAGAGAGATACTTGACTTTGAGGTCAACCCCTCTGAGGGAGTAGAAAGCTATTCTGAGATAATAAGAAGACTGTATGAGAGGGGAGTAAGAGAGGTTCTCCTCTTTGTGGCAGATGGCGTTGTTGGCCTTGAGGAGAGGATAAAGGAGTACTTTCCAAAAGCAGATTTTCAATCATGCATAGTTCACAAAATCAGGAACACTTTAAGCAAAGTAAGAGCCAAAGACAGGAAAGAGATAGCAGATGACCTAAAAAGGATATATCAGGTTTCAAACAAAAAAGAGGCTTTAAAAGGATTTGAGATATTCAAGAAGAAGTGGAGCTCCAAATACCCCAATGTAGTCAAATCTTGGGAGAGGGAGCTTTATAAACTCCTTGCATTTCTTAAGTATCCTGAGCCTATCCAGAGGGTTGTATATACGACAAATTTAATAGAGAGAACAATAAAACCCCCCTTCCGCACCCAAACCTCCATTTTAACCAAACCCAAATGCACAGTAAACGCACAGAGCGAAAAATAATGAAAAGGGTTGTAAAACAAATGGAACAGAAAATGCTTTCACCTACCCCTAAAAAGAGGGGGTATTCAAATGACACAGCAAAAGGCAGTTATCAAGAACATGGATCACTTAGGACTGATAGCCGGTATGATAGATGAACTGAAGATTAAAGAAACCATAGATGATGCAATACCATCATCAAGTAAATCAAAGAACCTAAGCTACGGTGAAGCAACAAAGGCAATGATCCTTAACGGTCTTGGTTATGTCAACAAACAGCTCTACCTAACACCACTCTTTTTCAAGGATAAACCACTAAAGAGACTATTTGGAAGGGATGTTGATTCTTCATGGTTCAACGATGATGCACTGGGCAGAACATTAGATAAACTCTTTGAATACGGCGTAAGTGAGCTATATGAGAAGATAGCATCCAAAGCAGTTAAGATACTGAACCTTAGACCGTCAACCATACACTTAGACAGCACAAGCTTTCATCTTGATGGCAAATATCCTAACCAGGAGATGAAAAGAAAGGGAGAAAAAGACTATGAACCAACCCCAGTTTTTATCACACAGGGATACAGCAGAGACCACCACCCAGAGCTCAACCAGGTGGTGCTTAACCTCATAGTGGAGCACAAAGCAGGCATTCCTGCATGGATGAAACCAGCAGATGGCAATCAGATAGACGCAGAGGCATTTGCCAATATAGTGAAGGAGCATATCAACTCTTTAAGAAGAAGAAGTGCAAACAATACAAAAACAAAGGTAATAGCCGATGCTGCTCTCTTTAGCTCTAAAACAATGAAGGAGTTTAAAAAGAACGGTATGCTTTTCATCTCAAGGGTTCCATCAAAACTGAAGAAGGCAAAAGAGATACTCAGAAACCACAATGAAGGGGAATTTATCCAGCTTGATGAGAACTATCAAGCTATCCCATATATAGTAGATTATGAGGGAATGAGACAGAAATGGGTTCTGTATAAAAGCAGCTATGCTAAATCAAAAATGGATAAAACGATAAAGAGAGAGTATCAAGAAAAAGAAAAACAGGAAATGAAACTCATTGAGAAACTGCAGAGGAGAAGATTTTTCTGCGAAGCTGACGCAAAAGAGGTACTTAAAGAAAAAACAAGTAAGTTAGAGTGCCTAACCATAACAGAAGCTAAACTCATATCAAAGCCCAAATACAAGACAAAAGGAAGACCAAAATCGGATGCCAAACCGGATTACTATGAATACTACTGGGTTATAGATACCAAACCAAACAAAGGGTACATAGAACAGAAGCAGAACCAAAAGAGTGGTCTTTTTATCCTTGCAACCAATGACATGAAACTATCAGAAAAAGAACTGCTTGATGAGTACAAATCACAACAGAGGATAGAAAGGGGCTTTAGGTTTCTAAAATCACCGGAGTTTCTAAGTGATGCCATGTTTTTGAAAAATCCAAAACGCATTGAAGCAATGCTTATGATAATGACTATATCCTTACTTGTATATGCTGCCTTGGAATACAGAATAAGAAGTGAGCTTAAGAATAAAAACAAGACCTTTCCCAATCAGCTTGGGAAACCCATTCAGAACCCAACAGCAAGGTGGGTGTTTGAGAACTTCTTTGCCATACACCTACTTATTCTAAACAACCAAGAACAAATTGTTGGGTTGGAAGATAAGCATAGGCTAATACTGGAGCTGTTGGGTGGAACTTATATGGGGTTTTATGGTATAAATGGAGGGAGAGGTGCGGAATGAGGGGTATAATCATTTTCTATTTTTTCTTTCCCCCAATCTCCACCCAAAGTTTTTTCTATAAAATCAATAAAAGTTTTTTCTTTCCAACCTTCAGGTAATCCATTTTTACAAGGTTCTATAAACCACTGTCTAAAAAGTATTTCTGCCATTTGTTCTAATGTTTTGTTCTGGCGGTGGAGCAGGTCTATTTTATTATCAAGAGACGAAAGGACTCCTGCAATCGCCTTTTGCTCTTTTATATCCATGCAAATTTCAACCTCAATTGAGTTTAATAGTGTTTGAGTAATTAGTGGATGGCTTGATCCTAATGCAAATTGATTTAAATCTAAATTTTTTAAGAAATAATATATGAACTTAGCATTATTTCCAGCTTTTGATTTTGCAGCAAGAGCATTATCAGAAATCCAAATTGGTCTATCTTCAAAATAAACTGACCCACAATAAGCACCAACCCGACCAATAATGATTGTTTCTCCTTCATAATTATACTTATCGCAATATCCTAATATACCATTTCCTCCATATATTGGGATATTACCCATTGTCTTTGGGCGCACTTTACCATTACCAAAATTCAAAACTTCCCCTAACTTTACCTTTTTCCACCCTTCAGGTATTTTCTCACTCATCAAAAGTCCTCCGTTTCACATTTAATCCTTCATCCTTTCTTTTTATCCTTCAAAAGATATAAAATTCATTATCAATTTTACTAACTGTTCTTTCTGCTCTGGCGGACTTGCCGCTACAAGATAGCAAATAGCTGTCAAAGTATTGCTGTTAAATTTGGTGAAAAGTTCTTCTTGGGATAGGTTCTCATATAAAAATTGTAAAAATAGAAGCGCTCCAATTCTTTTGTTTCCATCAACAAATGGATGATTTTTTATTATTAAATAAAGCAGATTTGACGCCTTTTCTTCAAAAGAAGGATAGAGCTCTTTACCACCAAAACTCTGGTAAATTGTGTTTAGTGCGCTTTTAAAAAGTCCTCTGTCTCTTTCTATTCCAAAAATTTCCGAAGCTTCATTTCTTTTTATAAGATATTCTTTTAGCTCTTTTACTGCGGATTTTGCTTCCTCATAACTTATCTTTTTTCTCTCTTTTCTTGTGATTTTAGTCTCAATCTTTCCTGTGTCATATTCTTCAATCCATTTCCAGACTAAAGCATATTTTTCTATAATTTCAAGCAAACCTTTTGCTTCTTTTGCAGTAAGGGAAGGTGTGTTTATATTATCTTTTATAAACTTTATTGTACTCTCAAGTTCTTTTAATTTTTCTTTGGTAAGCCTTTTTTCATTTATTGCATACCCTTTTATTAAGTAATTTTTCAAAACATTAGTTGCCCAGATTCTAAACTGAGTTGCTTTTTTAGAATTAACGCGGTAACCGACAGCTATGATTACATCAAGGTTATAATAAGTAATTTGTCTTTTTACTTTTCGTGTACCTTCATTTTGAACTGTTTCCATTTTGGAAACAGTTGAATCAGGTTCTAACTCTCCTGATTTAAAAATATTTCTAATATGTTTTGATATCGCTGCTTTTTGAACATCAAACAAGTAAGCAATTTGATTAAGACTCAGCCAAATCGTCTCCTCTTTCAGCTGAACTTCAATCTTTTTATCCTTATCTTCAAAAATAACCAATTCATTTTCATAACTCATATTTCATCCTTCAGAATTTATTTCTATTTTTTCCAGATTTTCCAAAATAAGTTTATTCAATCTTTCCTCTTCTTTTAACTGCTCCAAGAACTCAGCTTTTAACTTTTTAAATCTTTCTTCAAAATCAAAATCATCTTCTTCATCAGGAAGGCCTACATACCTTCCTGGAGTAAGCACATAATCAAGTTCTCTCACCTCTTCAATGGTGGCAGATTTGCAAAAGCCTTTGATATCCTCATAACTTTCATCATCTTTCTGCCATTTATGGTAAGTATCAGCAATTTTTCTTATATCTTCAGGTGTTAAAACCCTCTGTCTTCTGTTAATCAGCTCTCCCATATCCCTTGCATCAATAAAAAGGATTTGCCCTTTTCTGGTGGTTTTGTTTTTTCTTAAAAACCATAAAGAAGCTGGTATTTGAGTATTCAAAAAAAGTTTCGAAGGTAGATTTACGATACAATCAACGATATCATCCTCTATCATGTTTTTCCTAATCTCATATTCAGCTGTTTGTTTTGTGGTCAAAGCACCTTTAGCCAAAACAAAACCCGCTTTTCCGTGGGGTGCAAGATGAAAAATAAAGTGTTGTATCCATGCATAATTTGCATTTCCTGCAGGAGGAACTCCATATTTCCATCTAACATCTTTTCTGAGTAATTCACCACTCCAATCACTATCATTAAAAGGTGGATTGGCAATTACAAAATCCGCTTTTAAATCTTTATGGGCATCATTTAAGAATGAACCTTCCGGATTCCATTTAACCTGCGATGAGTATATTGCCCCCACTTGTCAAGTCAATTCTTCCCATTTCCCTTTTCCTTCTCTCTCCTTAACCCTCAGTTAACAGGACTACTCACCTCCTTTTCAAGCAACTATGTTTTCTTTTGTTTCTGACATACACCCATATACCTCAAAAGGCGTCTTATATCCAATAGCAGAGTGTAATCTCTTGCTATTGTAGGTGTGTATGTATTCATCTATTCCAGTTTTTGCGTCTTTGAATCTCTCATAGCAGCTTGGATAGATATTCTCCTGTTTTAAGCTTCTGAAGAACCTCTCCATGTGTATGTTGTCAAAACACCTGCCCTTGGCATCCATGGATATGGATATGTTGTGTTTCTTTAGAAGCTCTATTGTCCTGTTTGAGGTGTATTGGCTCCCCTGGTCAGAGTTGAAGATATCGGGTCTTCCGTATTTTTCTATAGCAGATTCTATAGTCCTTACAACAAGTTCATCATCCATTGTTGGTGATAGTTTGTGTGATAATACAGCCCTTGATTTTAGGTCCATTATGACGCACAGATAGGCAAAGCCCTTACAGAGCCTGATGTATGTGATATCTGAGACCCATACCTGATTGGGCTTTGTGGGTATTATGTCGTTTAGCAGATATGGATAGGCCTTTGTGTTCTTATCCAATTCTGTTGTTTTAAATCTCTTCCTTTTGGGATATAAAGCCCTTATGCCCATAATCTTCATGAACCTTGTTATTCTTCTCTTTCCCACATTATCAAAGCCTTTTCTTCTCAACTGGTGGTATATCCTTCTGTATCCGTAGTATGGAAACTCTGTGTATATCTCATCAATGGCATTCATGATTTCTATGTCTTCTTCTGAAATCTCTGGCTTGTTCTTGTAATACAGTGTAGACCTGTTCATCCCTAAAAGCTCTGTTTGCCTGGTGATTGAAAGGTTTTTGAGCTTGGGCTCCACCAGGCTCTTCTTAGTCTTCAAGCCCAAGCTCTTTAATTTTTTTAATACCCAGTCCCTTTCTATGGTAGCCTGACCCAATGCTTTGGATAGAGCCTCAATTTGGGATTCCTTCTCTCTTATCTCTTCCTTATACTTCTTTGCCGGGACAGCATTCTCAAAGGCTAAGGATGCATTCTCCAAAAACTGCTTCTTCCACTGATGTATGGATTTAGGTAATATGCCGTATTTGGATGCAATCTCACTTACACTCTTGTCACCTTCCAACAACTCTAAGACCACTTTGGCCTTAAACTCAGAAGAAAACTTTCTGTGTTTCTTTGACACAACAACCTCCTCAAATCAATCAAACTTTTAAGACTAAATCAGATTTAAGAACATCTGATTACTTCTCAAATCTTATCAGATTTGAGAAGAGAAGTGTTCAAAAATCTGATGAAGTTTACGGGGGCATTATAGAGTCAATACTCCTTATTGCAAGATTCATTTTACAGAGACGCCATGTTGTTTGATTGCTTTCCTGGCCATAAATTGAAATATCACCTATTTTTCCTTGATGTTCTTTGACAAATTTCTCAGATTGAACGAACATACCACCAGAACCACAGCAAGGGTCAAAAACCCTGCCTCTATAAGGTTCAAGCATTTCAACTAATAATTCAACAACGCTTCTTGGAGTGTAAAACTGCCCCCCTTTTTTTCCTTCTGCAAGTGCAAATTGACCAAGAAAATACTCAAAAACATGTCCTAAAATATCTGCACTTTTCTCCTTTGCTTCATCAAATGCCACATTACTGAACAAATCGATAAGACCACCAAGGCTAATTGGATCAAGATTACCTCTGGAATAAACTTTAGGAAGTACACCCTTGAGTGAAGGGTTTTCTTTTTCAATTAACTCCATCGCTTCATCTAAAATCTTTCCAATCTCAGGTTTTTTCGCATTTGCCTTTAGATATCCCCATCTTGCTTTTTGGGGAACATAAAAGACATTTTCGGCTCTGTATTCATCCACATCTTCAGGGTCAGCTCCTGCGTATTCACCTTCACCTTTTTTTAGCTTTTCATATAAATTTTCAAAAGCATCGGAAATATATCTTAAGAATATCAAACCCAACACTACATGCTTATATTCAGCAGCATCGATATTTTTTCTTAGTTTATCTGCAGCTTTCCAGAGTTTCTGCTCAAATGATTCCTCATTTTTCATCATCATACCTCCTATTTACACATCCATCGCTCTTTTCAACAATCAAGCTCTTCAATATTTATAAACCATAAAACAAACCGATACAACTTTTTATTCTATAGCCAAACCCTATGTTTGACTCCACAGGACCGCAATCAACCATTCACCCAAAAACTCAACTATTTTTTTGACTTTCCCAGCTTTAGACACTAAACTTTAAGTATAAATATTTCACAAGAAATATTTATAGGGGTAGTGATGATAAACTTTGAATTATCAGTGCAGGATGATTTGGTCTCGTTGAGGATCGTTCAGTCCTTTATAGTTGAATCGGCCAGGGTCTCTGGCTTTGAGAAAGAGGAATTGGACCGATTCTACTTAATAGCCGAAGAGGCGTTTTCCTATGTCTTGAGGCTTCTAAAGGCCGACAAAGAAAGTAGAATAATAAGGATTATTACAAGGATAGATCCAAAACACTTCATAGTTTCATTTTTTGATAAGGGCATACCACTGCCCAAAGCCGATGAGTCAAACGAGACAGAAAAACTTAGCCTAAGCCTCATACAGGCTTACTGCGACAGGCTCATCTGGGTTAACCACGGCAAAGAGGGCAAGGAGCTAAGGCTTCTGTTTAACAAACCACAGAAGGATATAACCCAATACGAGATGTTATTCGAGCAAGAAAGTGAAGAAGAGCCGTCGGATGAGATTTATATTGAGCCATTAAAACCAAAAAATGCATATCAGGTTTCAAGGCTAATTTACAAAACCTACGGTTATAGCTATCCAAACGGCGATATGTATTACCCCGAAGTGATAGAGGCGATGAACAAGAGCAAGGAGCTTATCTCCATAACGGCCATTGACAAAAAATACGGCAAGGTTGTCGGGCATTATGCGATAGAGAAGCTATCAAGCAAATCGGTGGCCGAATTGGGGCAGGCGGCGGTTGACCCTGCATATAGGGGTAAGAAGCTTGCCAAAAGCATGCGCAAGAAATTGGAAGAATTAGCTTTAGATTTGAAGCTAAAGGGCATCTTTTCACAGCCTGTAACAAGCCATACAGGAACGCAGAAGATCAACGAGGAATTCGGCTCTAAGGCCTGCGGCGTGTCGTTTGGCTTGGTTCCAAAGGAGTTCAACTACAAGAAAATGGAGATAAAGCCTTTATCTGAGCGTGAAAGCTGCATCTTGTACTTTAAGCCGCTTGCATCTGAAAAAAGGCTTGTCTATCTACCCGAAAAACACAGCGCAATTATGAAAAAAATCTACGGCAACTTGGACTTTGAAACAGAAACACCGTCTAAGCCCTTATACGACAACGAAAGCCTTATAGACTCAAAATACAACGCACCGTGGGGATTTGGAACGATAAATGTCCTCAGCATAAGCAAAAACCTATCAAAGGAGATAAAAAGCGCCTTCAACCGCTTAAGACTCTCAACCCAGGCCGAGGTTGTATTTTTGAATATACCGCTAAACGATGCACCTTTGGATGAGCATATAGACAAAATTGAGGAGATGGGTTTTTTCTTCTGCGGCGTTGCCCCGTATATCTTAGACGGCAAGGATGCAGTTAGGTTTCAATATTTAAACACGCTGATAGACACAGACAGAATTAAGGTTTACGGCAGTTTTGCAAAAGAGCTGTTTAACTATTCTGTTTCTATGATGAAGAGGGTTTTGTGGTAAATGTATTTAGTTCCAACCGTTATTTTTTGAGATACTTCCTATCCCGCTTTGTATCCCGCATCGGCGACGGCATTCATTCGCTTGTGCTTTTGTGGATAAGCTACAAATGGAGCCATTCGGGTCTTGTTGTCGCCCTTGTTATGGTATCGTTCAGCCTGCCTGCTGTTTTGGTCTTTCCATTTGCAGGCTCTTTAGCCGATAGGAAAAACCGCGCAAGGATAATGGTTGCAACAGACATTATTCAGTCAGCCTGCACATTTGCTTTGGCATTTCTTGCCTATTATCACAAACTAAATCTGTTTTACCTTATGTTTTTTACATCGATTATGTCTGTGGCGAGTGCCTATTTTATGCCGGCATCGATGTCCATAATACCCCAGATTGTAAAAAAAGAAAACATAACTCAGGCAAACGGCATAGTCCAAACCACATCAAGCTTCAGTATTGTTTTAGGGCCTATAATAGGCGCAGGGCTGATTGCATCAATCGGCGTTCCGCTTGCATTTTTATCAAACAGCTTTTCCTTTTTGCTTTCGGCTTTTTTCTTGTGGGGCATAAAACTAAAAAAAATGGAAACCACAGCTGTGAAACTATCCTTTTTTGAAACAATTAAGGACGGTTTTAGAACGATAAAAAGCCAGCCGATAGCATCAAAACTATTGGATAAAACAGCCGTTATAAACTTCTTCTTTGCCGCAATAACGATTGTCATACCAATATTTGCAGGCAAAATCTATCACATGGATTCAAAAGGCATAGCAGCCATGATGGCATCCTACGGTTTCGGTATGTTTAGCTCATCCATAATTTTAAGTTCAATAAAAATAAAAGCCCACCCGAGGGATGTTATTGTCTTTTCGATTTTTTTGGTTGGGTTGATGTTTGTAATATTCGGCGAGATTCACTATTTTTACATAACGCTTTTAAGCCTGTTTTTTATAGGATTTTTCTTAAACGCTGCTAATGTGCACCTGTTGTCTTTGTATCAAACAAGACTGCCTGCCAACCTGCTTGGCAGGATTATGTCGTTTTTGAGCGCCATCTCTATGTCTCTATCGCCGTTGAGCTATGCTCTAACCGGTGTCTTTATAGACCTTGTGGGTCTTAGGTGGGTTTTGCTCCTAAGCGGTGTCTTTATTGGCATAAACGCCGTAAGGATAGGCTTTATAAAAGAGCTGAAGGAGGCTTGATGTGGACAGATTTGCCCTGTTTGAGGATGTAAAATCAAATGTGGAGGCTTACAGACAATTCCTAAAAGATTCTAATGTCGAAAATGTCAAAGAGTGGGATGATATACCGATTATGACAAAGGAAAACTACCTTCTGAAATACGACATAGAAAAGACAACAAGGAAGGATGGGATGAAAAGATGCTCCCTAATCGGTGCTTCAAGCGGGTTCTCAAAAACGGGCAGCGTCTATTGGTTGAAACAGGCAGATGATGAGGAAAAGTATTTAAAAGCCATTGAAGAATCATTCAAAGCTCTCTACTCAATAGATAAAAAAAGAACGCTTGTTATTGTCTCTTTGGCTTTTGGTATGTGGATTGGCGGGATGCAGTTGGCTTGTGCTATGCGCAGCCTTGCTTCCAAAGTCGATTATCAATTAACAACCGCTCTTCCGGGGCTTGACCTAAAAGAGGGTGAGCAAATCGTCAAGAGGTTTAAAAACAGCTTTGACCAGTTTATCTGGATAACAAACGCATCCAATGTAAGCATCATCTATTCGCTTTTAAAGGACGATAAAGACCTGCTTGAGGGATGCGTCTTTTTTCCCGTTGTGGGCGAGTATTTCTCAGAAAGCTTTAGAAAAGATATTGCTTTAAAATTCGGACACAAAAGCGATGCTGTAGCACTCTGGACGGGTTATGGCTCTGCAGACACAGGAGACTTGGGCATGGAGACGAAAGAAACAATCGGTTTAAGGCGGTTTTTGCTGGAAAACTCCGCTTTATGCAGAGAGCTTTTTGATACGGACGATCCGCCGATGATAATGAAAAGGACAAGTAGTGCGTTTGTTGAGATTATAGACGGCAGTATTGTTGTTACAAAGGATCAGCTTATACCCCTGATTCGCTACGATACGAAGGATTCTGGCATTTTGCTTGAAAAAGGAGAATTTGAAGGCAAAATTCCTAAAAGTTTATACCAAGGCCTTCCCGATGAGATGATATGCATATTCGGCAGGGTTTCAGACAGCGTCGTCTTTTACGGCACAAATCTGAAAATCCCCCAAATCGGCAGGTTCTTCTATTCACTAAAAGAGCTAAAATACAGCGGTGTTTTTGAGGTTGAGCAGAAAAAGATTGAAGGCATAGACACATTCTACTTCACCGTTTACACAGACGGCGAAAACAAAGACAAAGAGAAATACTGTAAGGATAAGCTTATTGAGTTCTTAAAGTCATACTCTCGTGAATTCAACGCAAAATACGACAGCCTAACAAAGGCTGCAGATATAGAGCTTATCAATGTTGAGATTAAGGAAATCTCTCAAAAACAGGCAGTGAAAAAACACAAGTTCATAAAGGGGTAAGATATGATTTTTGAGTATTACGATTTTAACAAGCAGCTTGAAAAGGCAATAGATATATTCAATGCAGCAAAAAGCAAAAGCGGGTATTTTAAGGAAAAATACAAAGGATTGGGCGAGATTAAAAGCTATGAGGATTGGCTGAAGATTCCTTTTCTTAGCCGTGATGAGATAAGAAACAACGCCTATCCCAACACAAAAGCGATGCTCACAGTGGATATTGAGGATATGATTATCGTATCAACAGGCGGCACAAGCGGTGTTGCCCGCTTCAGCAGTCTTACGCACGATGAGTGGGATAAATTTGCTTTTGTTCAGGCAAATGCCTTAAAGGTACTCGGAGTAAATAAAAAAGACATTGTTGCAAACTTGTTTGTGGCTGGCAATATGTGGCCATCGTTTCTTGGCGGTCATGAAATCATAAAAGAGATAGGTGCTGTGCATCTGCCCATATCGGCAATAACCGATTTTGATAAGCTGATTTATTACTTTGAGCTGTTTAAACCAACTGTAATTTTGAGTATTCCAAGCCTTTTGATTTACTTTGCAGACACGCTTTTGAAAAAGGGTAAAAAATTTGACAGTGTCAGAATGATTCAGTTTGCAGGTGAAAACTTAAGCGACAACGCAAGAAAACTGCTTAAAGAGGCATTTGGTGATGTTGGATTAAGGGCTGCCGGTTATTCAAGCGCAGACTGCGGTCTTATGGGGTATCAGTGCAAGAGGTGTGCAGCAAGCGAATACCACATACCGACCGATTTTCAATTCATAGAGATTTATGACTTTGAAAAGGATAAACCGTGCGATGTCGGAGAGTTGGGAGAGGTCGTTGTTACCAATCTGGGCAGAATATCATCTCCTGTTATACGCTATCGAATCGGAGATATGGGCTATATAAAAAAGGAAAGCTGCTCCTGCGGTGATAAAAATCCGCTTATTGTCCTAAAAGGCAGGGCTGGTGAGGATTTTAAATTTGGCGGCGCCTATGTTTCGATGGGTCAGATTGAAAAGTGCTTCTCTGAGTTTATCTCAAAAGACGGGATAAGCGCAAACTATCAGGTGATAATCGACGAAATAGACGATGGAAAGACGAGTTTCATTTTAAGGATAGAGTCATCAGAGCCTCAAAACAGCAAAAAGTATGCTGATTTGATTAAAGAGAACCTAAAAAATGAGATTCCGCTGTTTAAAGAAGCGGTCGATGTTGAGTTTATAAAGGTTTTTGAGGTTGAGTTTGTCGAATTAGGAAGCTCAGAAAGAAGCCCCATAACGGGCAAAGTTAAGCGTTTGATAGACAAGAGATTTGGGAGTTAGTATGAAGTGGATTGATAAACTGTTTGAAATTGAGGATGCCTTCTGCGACACAAAGGAGTGTAACGACATATTCTTCAATGCAATGAAGGAGGCTTTTGGGTTTCACTATAAAAACAGCGAGATTTACAGAAACATCTGCGAGCAGGAAAATTTTAGCTTTGACTCTATAGGCTCAATAGATGAGCTTTACAAGCTGCCCCACATTATTGTCGATGCTTTTAAGTGGTATGATTTGCTCTCTATCGACAAATCGCAGGTGGTTGCGACATTTACATCAAGCGGAACAAGCGGACAGAAAAGCCATATCTCTTGGGATGAGGCATCAAAGAACAGGCAGAGCAAGATGAGGGAAAACATTGTAAAAAGCTATGGGCTTGTGAGTAAAAAGCCCGTGAATTACTTGATTTTTGCCTATTCGCCAAGGGTTTCTCAAGGCAAGGGTGCAGCCTATGCCCATCAGATGTATTCAACATTTGCACCGGAAAACGAAAAGTTCTTTGCCATAGATGCCGATGAAAATTCAAATGCAAAGTTTTTTCTGGATAAAACCATTGAAAAATTGAAAGAATTTGCAAAAAACTCAATGCCTTTAAGGATTATTGGGTTTCCCGCTTTTATCTATGAGGCGCTGCTTAAGATGAAAAGCGACGGATTGAAATTGAACTTCAACAAAGAAAGCCTGATTATCATAGCAGGCGGCTGGAAGACAGCACAAAATAGGGCTATTCCCTTTGATGAGTTTGCCGAACTTACAAATGAGTTTTTGTCGATTGATAAATCAAGAATAGTGGATATTTACGGTTTTGTGGAGCACGGCGTTCCTTATATGACATGCTCAAAGCACCACTTTCATATTCCGATTTACTCAAAGGTGTTTATCAGAAAACCGGGGACTTTAGAGGTTTTGGGCGAAAATGAAAGAGGGCTTTTGCAGGTTTTATCGCCTTACAATTACGCTCAGCCTGCGATATCCGTTTTATCGACCGACTATGCAGTGCTGAATTCCAACTGCCCATGTGGAATAACTCGTCAATATATCGAGTTAAAGGGCAGGGCTGGTGTGAAAAAACATGAGGGATGCGCAATCAGTGCAACAGAACTTTTAAAGGCAAAAAAGAGGTAGATTATGGAGTTTTATCTGTTTGGAGAGATAAGGGATTTTGGTATCCTAAAGCCATCCGATATGCAGTCAATTGTTGATAGGGCAAAAGCTTTAAAAAACGATGCTGCAAAACTAAAGGTCGATGATATTGTAGATGTGCTTGATAGGGTATCGAATGCTTGGGCTGATGAGAATTACAAATACAGGAAGACAGCTTTGGATGAGCTGCCCTCAAGAATTGGATTCAGTAGAAGAATGGTTGAAGAGGGTATAAAAACTATGTGCTCACTTCTATCAAGAGGCGGTATGACAGCAAGGCTCAATGCCGATTTGGGCGATAAGAACTATCTGAATGAGTGGACTTACAACAGCGCCTTTAAGGGTTTGATTAAGGCTGAGCCGCTTGGCGTTGTTGGACATGTCTCGGCGGGCAATGTCTTTGTCGGCGGTGTGGACAGCCTGATTCAGGGGCTTGCAACGAAGAACATAAACATAATGAAGATGTCAACTCTTGATCCTATATTCCCCATCCTTTTTGCAAAAAGCCTAAAGGAGCTTGACGATACGGGGATTCTGCACAAGGCTATGGCGCTTATCAACTGGAAGGGCGGAACTGAAGAGATTGAAAACATTATAAAACAGAATTTAGATGCCATTGTGGTTTACGGCGGCTCAGAGACCGTTATGTCATACAGAAAGAATCAGGGTTTACACTGCAAACTCATAGAGTATGGGCCAAAATACAGCTTTGTTGTTGTGCAAAAGGATGAGCTGTTCAAACGCGGCATAGAAGAGACGGCAAAGTTCATTGCCCGTGATGCTGTTATGTGGGAGCAGTCTGCCTGCTCATCCCCGCATGTGGTTTATGTTGAAGGAAAAGAGCTTGCAAAGAGGATGATGGTTGAGATAGGCAGGGCGTTTGATTTTTGGGGTGAAAAGTTACCCCAGGGAATAGTGTTTGAAGATGAGGCTGTGGAAATTACAAAGGTCAGGGAGCTTGCCAAGGTTGCAAAGGCTTTCGGGACGGGTGATTACTACTTTTCAAAAAACTCACTTGCAAGCGTTATCTATCAGGACTCTGCTGAGTTTACCATATCCAATCACAACCGAACACTTTTTGTAAAACCGGTCGAAAAAGTGGACGATGTCGTGAAAGTCGTTGAACCTATGGGGCAGTTTGTTCAAAGTGTTTCTATTATTGCAGATAATGAGAAAGCAAAGGAGCTTGCGGATAAACTGGCTTTGGTCGGTGCAGACAGGTTTGTTGATGCAGGAAAAATGGCGGTTAGAAAGCACGGAACACCGCACGACGGAACGAGGGGGCTGTCTGAGCTTGTCAGATGGGTTTCACTGGCTCGTGATGAGCTTGATGCAGGCT
This sequence comes from Hippea sp. KM1, assembly GCF_000526195.1. NCBI lineage: Bacteria > Pseudomonadati > Campylobacterota > Desulfurellia > Desulfurellales > Hippeaceae > Hippea > Hippea sp. KM1. The sequence goes on along the minus strand of NZ_JAFP01000001.1, from coordinate 360,439 downwards.
GGGATATCACAATTCAAAAGCACTGCTACGACGAGAAAGAGGACTATTTTGATTATCTGCCCGATGATGAAAGGGATGAGCTGACGCTTAAAAGGTTAAGGTTAATTGTCGATTATGCCAAAAAGCACTCACCGCTTTTAAGCAAAAGATACGGCGGTATAAGGATAAATTCATTTGAGGATTTTGAAAAACTGCCCCTAATGGTGGGTGATGATTACAAAAAATATCTGCCGCCTCCGCCTCATGGTGAGGGTTTATTGACCGATGAAGCTTCTGGCGGATATGTCTTTTCAAGCGGCGGCACAACAGGAAAACCTAAAGTGGTTTACAGGACCTTTGAGGAGCAGTGGTTTAATGCTTTGAAGCTGGGCAAGGGCTTGAAACTGTCAATCTTTGACGAAAACGATGTGGTGGCAAATCTGCTTTTTGCAGGTAATATGTGGGCAAGTTTTGTGTCATACAATATGGCGCTTGAGTTCACAGGCTGCAGGATTCTGCCCATTGGCGGCAATTTGAAAATGGAAGAAATTGTAAATAATTTAAAAATATTCGGTGCAAACGGCTTTATAACGATACCGTCTGTGGCTTTATCTGTTGCTGAGTATGTTGAGCAGAACAAGATAGATTTAACCATTGAGAAAATCGTAACGGGTGGTGAGCATCTCTTTAAGGAGGCAAAAGAGTATTTAAGACGGGTGCTTGGTGTTAGAAAGTTTGCATCAACCGGCTATACGACAAACGACACGGGAGCCATAGGGTACCAATGTAAATACCTAAAAGACGGCCTGCACCATGTCCATGAGGACTTGCACTATGTCGAGATTTTGGATGATGAAGGCAAGCCGTGCAAGCCCGGAGAGATTGGGCGCATTGTTGTGACGAACCTGCACAGAAAGCTTATGCCGACGATTCGATATGAGGTTGGAGATTTGGGCAGGTGGGTCGATATGGACTGCCAATGCGGGCGCAGAACAAGGGTGTTTGAGCTTTTGGGAAGAAGCGATGATGTGTTGATTATAGGCGGCGGCAATATTCATCCTGAGGTTGTGGCTGAGGCTGTTTATGAGGTTAAGGGCTTGAGCAGCCACTTCCAACTTATTGCAGAAATCTTGGATAAGAAGGATAGGTTAAGGGTAAAGGTTGAGGCCATGAGCGATAATGAGAGTGGCTACAAAGATATGGCTGAAAAGCTAAAAAAGGCCATATACGACAAATCAAAAGAGATGCGGGCGATGTTTGAGAGGGGCTTAATCAACGATGTAGCCGTTGAGGTTGTAAAGCAAAACGAAATAGAGAGAAACCCACGAACCGGCAAAATCAGACTTATCGTGGATGAAAGAATCTAAAACCATTTTTTCACTTACGAGGTGCAAGAAATGGGGATGAGTTTAAGAATAAACTTGTAGATTCCGTCATTTAGGCGTATAATATGCCTAAAATCTATACGGCAGGGGTATGCCATGAAGGCAAAGCTGACCTTGAGGCTTGATGAGGATGCAATTAAAAAAGCTAAGTTATACTCCAAAGAAAAGGGAGAGTCGGTCTCTTCACTGGTTGAAAAGTTTTTTAAAAGCTTTGATGCCAAGGAAATAAAAGAGCAAACCCTTCCCCCCCCATAACAAGAAAACTAAAGGGTTTATTGAAAGATAAAAAGCTTTCCGAAGAAGACTATAAAAAATTCCTTGAGGAAAAATATCTGTGAGGGTTTTGTTTGATACAAATGTTGTTTTGGATGTTCTAATGGACAGAAAGCCATACTCAAATGTTGCCTCTTTATTATTTTCAGAGGTTGAAAAGGATACGACTCTAAATTAAAATTTTGTTGAATATAAGCTGAAAATGTAATATACTGATTTAAACTATAAAAAACAATAAAAGGTGATAAAATGGAGCCTGAAAACCAGTTGGTTATTTTTGAGGACAAGGATAAAAGAGTAGAGGTTCAGATAAAAGAGGAAACAATATGGCTGACGCTAAACCAAATCGCTATGCTATTTGAAAAAGACAAGTCTGTTATTTCAAGACATATCAGGAATATTTTTAAGTCCGGGGAGTTGAACAGGAATTCAACTGTTGCAAAATTTGCAACAGTTCAAATCGAGGGCAAAAGAAGGGTAAGAAGAACAATAGAGTATTTTAACCTTGATGTAATAATATCTGTCGGCTACCGTGTCAACTCCAAAAAAGCAACCCAATTTAGAATCTGGGCAACCAATGTTTTAAAGAACTACCTCATAAATGGTTATGCGATAAATGAAAAAAGGATAACCCAAGAAAGACTGAAAGAGCTTGAAAATACGATAAAATTCATAAAAGAAAACATAAACACGCCTTCTTTAACCTCAAAAGAGGCAAAGGGTTTGATTGAAATCATAGAAAAATACGCCTTAGTCTGGAAATGGATCGAGGTAAAAGCGGCAAATCTGCTTTATCTAATCATAAAGAACCATCCCTTTGTTGACGGAAACAAGCGAATTGGAGCGCTTTTATTTTTGAAGTTTCTATATGAAAACTCATCAAAAGAGGAGCTTTTTGCCAAATTTAACAGCAACACCCTAACCGCATTATGTTATCTTGTAGCCGCAAGCCCGCCAGAGCAGAAAGAACAGTTGATCAAGCTAATAATGAACTTCATCTCCTTTGATGAGCGGTTTTTGTAATCTGCCGCTTTTGCACACTTGCGAGGTGCGAATTTTTGGTTCGGTAGTGAAAGAAGTCAGAGGCTTGACTAATTGTGTTTTTCGGTATAAGAATTTATCAACCAACTGTTGGAGGTAAAAAATGAAAGCAGAGTTTACGGCAATAATAGATAAAGCTCCTGAGGGTGGATATTGGGCTATATGTCCTGAAATCCCTGGTGCAAACGGTCAGGGAGAGACAGTTGAAGAAGCCAAAGAAAACCTAAAAGAGGCCATTGAATTAATCCTAAAGGATCGTCGAGAAGATATCTTGCGAGGATTACCCGACGATGTGATACTTGATAAGGTTGAAGTTGCATGAATCGCCGTGATTTAGAGAGAAAACTCCGTATAGCTGGATGCTATATCAAAAGAGAAGGAAGATCGCATTCTTTGTGGATAAACCCGAAAACAGGGGTTATCGAAGCAGTGCCGAGGCATAAAGAAATAAAAGAGCCGTTGGCGAGAAAAATTCTAAAAAACCTGGGAGCAGAATAGCTAACAGCGCCAATAATATTCCCCGCCTAATAGTTGATATGGCAAACTGAACCATTCAAAAATGCACAAAAACAGCCGCCAGGGTTTGGCGGCTTGTGGTGAAGGGATTTTGTCAGCCGACCATTTTTGCACCTCGTAGGTGCAAAAAATGGGGAGGAGATTTCTGAATTGGTAAAGTTAATTTTCGGAAATAATTTAAAATAAAATTTCATTACTCATATAACCTCGGTAAATAAAAACAGGACCTCGAACAAATGGCAGGTAATTTTTCCGACCATTTCGTAAATTATATGGTTTTTCTAAGTTGTAAAATATTATGTCTAGAGGTTTTAGATAAGTTTTTTTAATATACCAATGATAATACCCTGTTACAAACAAGTAACCTAACGCATAGGCACTATCTAATGCAGTGATAGCTGCGGAAGCCCACAACCTTTTCATATACTCAATTTGATTCTCCAAAGGTAAGTTGTGAGCATATACAAGACCTTTGTAAAAAAGTTCTCTCCTCTCTTTTAGAGGCAAATTTTCGTTATCTTTGTATTCTAAAAGCTTATCTAATGTTCCGTGTTCTGTTATTTTTGGTATAATCAAATCGTATATCATTTCTTTCTTTTTATCCAAGTCCACATGGAAGAATAAACTGCCTAATCTTTTTCCACTACCTGGGTAATATGTTTCAAATAATGAAGAGGAGAACATCTTAATACAATAGTCAGCAACCTCTCCATGGTCTGTTTTGTTACTCTTATATCCTTCATCTACTAAAAAATAAATCAATTCTCCAACGCCCATAAAGTAATAATACATAGGCATATTTTCTTTATAATGAGTTGCTTTGTCAAATTCTTTTGGTGTTTTTATATCTCCAGGTAGATAAAAAAGAGGTAAAAATGTGTATTCTACAGCATACATCGGTTCGTATTTAGCTCTTTTCAAGTCAAAATGTCTCCCATGGTTAAATCCCTTTTGTAAATCTAAATATAGCATTGCAGTTCTGTAATCTTCCCAAGTTCTGTAGGAATCGAACATAAACTCCCAAGCATCCTATAAAGTATCATCACCTGTTCTTGCATAATATTCAACAAGCATAGGTGGAACTTTGTTGAATAGGTTTGCAGTTAAATTATATCTTCTATCTGCTTCCTTTTTAGAATAGTCGTGAAAGCTGAAGTAGAAGTCAGCAATTTTTAACTTCTCTTCTAACCTTTTACTCATTCTTCTTCTTGCTTCTGCTTGCTTCGGCAGCAGTGCAAAAGGTGTATAGCCGAAAGCCAATCCGCCCAGCCCAAAAAGAATATTCCTGACAAATTCCCTGCGCCCCGACCTTTTTTCAAAACCACCCATCTATCTTCACCTTAAAATAAATCTATTTAGATAATTTGTAATACATAATTTAGTGGATGTCAAATGGAATTTAAACAACCATTTTTCACACTTGCGAGGTGTGAAAAATGGGGGTGGGTTTTGTTGAAGATTAAGCTCTAATGTAATATAATTTGAAGTTTAGAATATCTTGCAGGCATACCGAGGAGGTTGAGGTGGGGTTGGAATTTAAAGAGAAAGATGGCGTTTTGGTTATAAAAATCGACGGCAAGCTGGATTCCCTAAACGCCAAAGAGGTCTATGAGGCGGTTTTGGAAAGGCTAAAGGAAACCGACAAAAGCGTTGTGTTTGACTTTGAGGATTTGGAATACATAAGCAGTGCAGGCCTGCAGGTGATAATCGCCACGGTGAAGGACAGAAAAGCCATCAACAAGGATGTCTCAATTTACAAGCCAAACGGCATGGTGGACAATGTCTTAAACATAGCTGGCTTTTACTCCTTTTTAAAAAAGGCCAAAGATGTTTAGGATTGACCTAAATAGCGATACGCTTGAAAACGCCATGAAAGGTATCGATACCTTCTGCAAAAAGCATATACCAGACAACGACTTACTCTTCAAAGTCAGGCTCATATACGAGGAAATCATGACAAACATGTTCAGGCATGCAGTAAAGTTAGACACCACATTTGTTGAGGTTGGTATAAAAACAAGCCCAAACAGCGTTCGGCTTTCGTTTTTATACGACGGTGATGAATTTGATCCAACGAAGTATAAAGACGATAGAATCAACGAGCCGCTAAAAGAGAATACAAAGGAAGGGGGCTTTGGCCTCTTTTTGGTCACAAATATGGCAAAAAGCTTCTCATACAAAAGGGAAAACGGCTTCAATAGGATAGAGATTGAGATTTCAAACCATTAGAGCAAAGCTCATATTTTATCTAACCATTACGCTTCTGCCCATCTTTGCAATTCTTGTTTACATAGGCGAGATTAACATGAGAGATACGCTTTATAACAATTCCTTGCTAAAGGCAAACATGCTCGCATACAAGGCTGCAAGGGACATCGAGAAAATCACTTTTAACACCTCGTCAAGGCCTAAAGAGATAGCAAATCTCGTCTCTGAAGGGATTATCTCGATCGATGAGGTAAAAAGGCTAATGATAGAGGATGTAAAAAGGAGCAAATTCATCTATGGCATGGCTTTGGCATTTATCCCGGGATACTTCAAGGGCAAGAGGTATTATTGTCAGTATTACTATGCAAAAGACGGCAGGATTTTAGAAAAACAGCTCATACCGCCATCATACAGATACACAGAAAGCGACTGGTTTAAAAAGCCTATCGAGTTAAAAAGAAACATGTGGAGCGAACCATACTTTGACAAGGGCGGCGGCGGAGTCTGGATGAGCACATACAGCGCCCTAATTAAAGACGGCTCAGGCAAAATCATCGGCATAGCAACGGCCGATATAAGCATAGGATTCTTATCAAGGATTGTTGGCAAAATAAGGGTGCTCAAAACGGGCGGGGCGTTTCTTTTTACAAAAAACGGCGATCTATTAACAAATGTCAATAAAGAAACGAGAAACAGCGTTTCTCAGATAATAAAGCTATACGACAAACAGAGACTAAAAAGCCTTGCGCAGGATATACTGAATAATGAGAAAAAATACTTAGAGATATCGAGCGCAAACAACCATTTTCTTCTGCTTGGTCTGCCAATCAGGGGAACGGATTGGATTCTTGGCGTGATCTTTCCAAAAAGCGAGCTATTCTTGCAAATCAAAAGATACAAGCTCTATTCGCTTCTAATCATCGCAGGCGGCCTGTCTTTTGTTGTTTTAATCATTTTGCTAATATCCAAAAACATAACCCGCGACATATCAAAAATTAAGGAAATCTCGCTCAAAATCGCAAAGGGCAACTTCGATGTCGAGATACCATCAAGCTTTAACGATGAATCCCAAACCATAGCAGAGGCCTTGGATGTTATGCAGAAATCGCTAAAAAAATACATCGAAGAGGTCAAGGATAAGGCAAGGATAGAAAACGAGTTGGAGCTTGCAAAAAAGATCCAGAGTGCTTTTGTGCCAAATGAACTAAATATAGAGCTTGGCGGGTTTAAGGTTGAGGGCTTTAGCATGTGGGCAAGGCAGGTGGGCGGTGATTTTTACGGTGCAAATAGACTTAACGATGGAAAAATCCTCTTCTATCTTGGGGATGTTTCGGGAAAAAGCATTCCGGCTGTTTTGTATGTGGCCATGATAAAGAGCATCATAAATGTTTTAAGTAAGCAGTCGGATTCAATAAAAAACATGGTTAACTTTTTAAACAACTACCTTGCCGCCATCACAAAACAGAATCACTTTGCAACGATGTTTATTGGGCTGATAGATGGGCAAAACGGGGAGCTTGAGTTTTGCAATGCGGGCCATGAGCCGCCTGTTGCAATAAAAGGGGATGCCTTATTCACGCCGCTTTTGGATAAAAACCTGCCTGTTGGCGTGTTTGAGAATTTTGACTTTAAAATTAGAAGGATAAGGCTTGACAGCTTTGATACATTAATTATCTTTAGCGATGGCGTTTTGGATGCAACAAACGATAAGGATGAACAGTTCGGATACGACAGGCTAAACAGGCTCATTTTAGAAAACTTAGACTCAAAACCAAACATTTCAGAAGTCATCAAAAAAGAGCTATTGTCCTTTGTAAACAAAAAAGAGCTTTACGATGATGCCACTGTTTTGGTTCTGCATAGAAACAACACCTTGAAATCAAAAGCAAAATCTGGCAATATTTAGCAAATGCATAACAGGGTAAAAGAGTTGATAAACTCCAACGATAGGTTTGCTATTCACAACGGCATGAGATTGATAGAGGTAAGGGAAGGTTATGCTGTATCTCAAATGGAGATAGACGAGAAACACCTAAACGCCGCAGGTGTGGTTCAGGGCGGAGCCATATTTTCACTTGCAGATCTGGCCTTTGGTGCAGCATCAAATTCAGAAGGCATACTAAACCTTAGTCTGACGGCAAATATCACATTTGTAAAGCCCGCATCGAAAGGCACATTAAGAGCCTATGCTAAAAGGATATCAAAGAATAGAAAAACATCTGTCTATCAAATAGAGGTGAAAGACGAAGAGGATAATCTCATAGCAACCGTGCAGGGTGTTGCATATTCAAAGGAAAAGTATATACCCTAAGGGTAAAAATATTGACAATTATCCCTATTTTTAATAGGATTGTGCGTTACTTGGGGGTGTTTTGATGTTTTCGGATTTGACCGAGAAGCTTAACGATATTTTTAAGGTCATAAAGTCAAAAGGCGTTATCACTGAAAAGGATCTGGACAGCGCCCTTAGGGAGATAAAGTTTGCCCTATTAGAGGCGGATGTAAACTATAAGGTTGTAAAGGATTTCATAAAAGAACTCAAGGAAGAGCTAAAAGGGAAAGAGTTAGAAAAGAGCCTAACACCCGGTCAAATAATCGTTGAAGAGGTCCATAAAAAGCTAACCGAGATTTTAGGCGGTCAGGCGCAACCCCTAACCATAACCAAAACACCCTTCATTATAATGCTCGTTGGACTTCAGGGCAGTGGTAAGACAACAACGGCTGCAAAGCTTGCCAAGTTCTTACGCTCCAAAGGCAGACAGCCCCTTTTGGTTGCATGCGACATATACAGACCAGCGGCCGTAAAGCAGCTTGAGGTTTTAGGCAAACAGATAAACATCGATGTATTCTTCAAGGAGAATGCAAAACCGGAGGATATAGCACAAGAGGCCTTAGGCTTTGCCAAACAGAACGGCAAGAATGTTATCATAATAGATACTGCAGGAAGGCTCCACATAGACGATGAATTGATGGAGGAGCTTGAAAGGATAAAGGAGAGAATCAGCCCGGATGAGATACTCTTTGTCGCCGACGCCATGATAGGACAGGAAGCGGTAAATGTGGCAAAGGTGTTTGATGAAAGGGTGGGAATCACCGGTGCAATATTTACCAAGCTTGACGGTGATGCAAGGGGTGGTGCAGCCCTTTCCATTATGAAGGTTGTCGGAAAGCCGATAAAGTTTGCAGGCGTCGGAGAGAAGATCAGCGACTTTGAGCCCTTCTATCCGGATAGGGTGGCCTCAAGGATCTTGGGAATGGGCGATGTCCTTACGCTCATTGAGAAGGTAAGGCAGACAGAGAGCGAAGAAGAGGCCAAGGAACTTGCAAGAAAGCTAAAGAAACAGCAATTTACACTCGACGATTTCCTCAATCAACTCAAAAAGATACAGAAAATGGGCTCTATAGCCAAGATAATACAGATGATACCGGGCATGAACAAGATAAAGATAGACGATGAAGAGGCGTTCAACAAGGAGATAAAACACATCGAGGCGATAATTCTATCGATGACAAAGCAGGAAAGACAGAACTATAAAATCCTAAACGCAAGCAGAAAAAGAAGGATAGCCAAGGGCAGCGGAACCAGGGTAAGCGATGTAAACAGGCTTATCAAGCAGTTTATAGAGATGAATAAGATGATGAAGGGCATGAATAAATCAAAGGCGTTCAATCTCATGAAAAGATTAGGAATAAAGATGTAAGGAGGCAAAGGTGGTAGTAATAAGACTCAGAAGAGGCGGAATGAAGAAGAAACCCTTTTACAGGATCGTTGCTGTTGATTCAAGGAAAAAGAGAGACGGTGCGGTTATAGAAACGATAGGATACTATGACCCAAAGACAGAGCCACCAACAATAAAGGTGGATATGGACAAATACAACGGCTGGATCGAGAAGGGGGCTAAGGTATCCGAAACCGTAAAAAACCTCGTAAAAAAGGTGGGGTAATAGGCTATGAAGGAGCTAATAAGCTGCATAGTCAATAGCCTTGTAGATAATCAGGAAGCCGTTAAGATCAAAGAGATTGGCGGTGAGAAAACAACCGTCATAGAATTGTCTGTGGATAGAGACGATTTAGGCAAGATCATAGGCAAAGAGGGCAAAACCATCAAGGCAATTAGAACCATTCTTAATGCGGCAAGCAAGAAAGCAGGCAAAAAGGCAGTGCTGGAAATCATTGAGTAGTAATGGAGTTTTTTATATTAAGCATCTTTCCTAACATGTTTGAGAGCGTATTTAACGAAACAATCATAAAGAGAGCCCAGGAAAAAGGCCTTGTGAAGATAGAGCTTGTAAACATCAGGGATTTTGCCACCGATAAACACAGAACCACAGATGACTATCCATACGGCGGTGGCGCAGGCATGGTAATGAAACCAGAACCCATTTACAGGGCGGTAGATTACATCAAAGAGAAAAGGCCCGATGTTCATGTTGTGCTTTTAAGCCCTGGGGGATACATCTTTGACCAAAAAAAGGCCAAAGAGATGTCAAAAAGGGCCTCTGTCGCTATCATATGCGGCAGATACGAGGGCTTTGATGAACGGGTCAGGTATTTAGCCGATGAGGAGATATCCATAGGCAGGTTTGTGCTAAGCGGCGGGGAGATAGCGGCTATGGCCATAGTGGATGCCACCGTAAGGCTGATTCCAGGTGTTTTGGGTAATGAGGAATCCCTAAAGGAAGAGAGTTTTGAAAACGGCTTGATAGAATACCCGCAATACACAAGACCCAGGGTTTTCAGGGGCATGGCTGTGCCGGATGTGTTGCTTTCGGGCAACCACAAAAAGATAAAAGAGTGGAGAGAAAAAAAGGCCAAAGAAAAAACAATAAAGTGGATGGGAGTTGAAGATGGATAAGTTAAAGGCATTCAAGGATGAGATGGTTCAATCTCTAAACAAAGAGATACCCGAGATCTGGCCGGGCGATACAGTAAAGGTCTATACAAGGGTAAAAGAGGGCAACAAGGAGAGGATTCAGGTATTTGCAGGTATCGTAATTAGAAGAAGAGGCGGAAGGGGCCTTGATGGCACATTTACCGTCAGGAAGGAGTCAAACGGTATAGGTGTTGAAAAGATCTTTCCATACCTAAGTCCGGCTGTAGAAAAGATAGAGGTCATCCAGAGGGGTAAGGTAAGAAGGGCAAGACTCTATTACCTAAGGGATAGAAGAGGTAAAGCTGCTAAGATTAAGAAAAAGGGATTCTAATAAAACAGGACGGTGGGCAGAAAACAAGGCTGCCCGCCTTCTAAAAAACAACGGATACACCATCATAGAGAAGAACTTTCATTGCAGAGACGGTGAAATAGACATAATAGCGCATAAGGGTGATTTATTGGTTTTTGTTGAGGTGAAGTCAAGATTCGATGGCAGCGAGCCGTTGGAGTATATAACCCCTTCAAAAAGAGCCAAAATAATAAAATGCGCCAGGTTCTTTATGCAAAAACGCAACATCTCGGATATGGATGTTAGATTCGACGCTATAGGCATAAGCGAAAACAAGATAGAATGGATTAAAAACGCATTCATGGAGGAATGAAATGGTTAAGTTTGTGAAGCTCACAACGGGCGAGACGGTGATAGGCACATACAATCAGGAAAGAAACGGCCTGGAGGATGTGGCCCTGATTCAGGTCATACCCGGCTCAGCCGGCATCCAGATAGCCATAGTGCCTTACGGTTTTCCTTTTGAGGAGAAGATAAGCGGATTTATCAGCATGGACAAGGTTGTATATGAATACTCAAAGGTTCCTGAGGATTTGGAGAATAAGTATTACGAGGCAAAAAGCAATATCAAGATTAGCTCAAGCATGCCGCAGAACGATGTGTTCTCATCCTCAAAGAAGGAAGACAAAGTGATCGATGTGGAGAGCCTATTCAAAAAATAAGCCCTTCTAATCGTCAAAGACAATCAAGGGGAGTCTTACTCCCTCTTCCTTGTCTTCTTCCTCCTCATCTATCCTGACCAGCCCATCCGCAACGGCAATGGAATAGAAGTTGTCTGTTTTCTGAGAGCCTGCAGAGACACCGTGGTATTCACCATCAACCACACTCAATCTAACCCTATTAAAATAACACTTGCCAGCCCTTGAGTGTGTAGGCTCATCCATTACGCAATAGGGATAACCCACACCGACACTATCAAGTCCTGCAAGCCTAAACAGCATGGGTTTTAAATAAACATAGGCCGTCGTGTACAACGCAGCAGGCCAGCCCGGCAGGCCAAAAAACGGTTTATCTCCAACGGTCGCAAAAACGGCGGGTTTACCCGGTTTTATCGTTGTCTTATCAAAAAACACCTTGGCATCCATATCCTTAAGGATGGATTTTATAAAATCCCTGCTGCCCTTGCTAACACCACCCGTGGTCAAAACGGCATCGCATCTATTGATGGCATAGGCTATTGCTTCCCTTAGCTTTTCAGGGTCATCCTTTACATGACCAAAGTAAATCGGATTGCATAACCACTTCCTTGTAAGCCCATACAAAATGTAATAATTGGCGTTATAAACCCCGCCCCTTTTGAGCCTATCGCCTGCAAAGACAACCTCATCACCTGTTGTTATAATACCCACATTGGGCCTTCTTCTAACCTTTAGCCTATACACACCGCTATATGCCAAAAGCCCCCACTTTCTTACACTTATCCTTTCACCCCTTGCAACGACGACATCGCCCCTTTTAAGCTCAACACCGCTAAAGGTGAAGTTCCTCTGCCTCTCTATATCCCTCGTAAGCTCTATAAACCCTCCGTCCTTTTTTACAATCTCCACCTCGGCTATAGCATCAGCCTGCTCGGGAATAGGAAAGCCTGTATTGATCCTTATGCAGCAGCCTTCCTTTAGCAACCCCTCGTCATCCACTATTCTAAAGCGCTTATCGTTTTTTGATGAAAAAACCACGGCATAGCCATCCATAGCAGAACGGCTAAAGGACGGGACATCTATTTGAGAAAAGACATCCTCATAAGAAACCCTATCCAGAGCGCCATCCAAAAACACCTCTTCCCATCCATCAACAGGACGGGTGTTGTCTTTGATTATCTCAATTGCCTCATTTACCCTGATCATCACTTCTTACCAAACGGACAGACAGGATAGACGCATACCTTGCAAAAATGGCACAAACCGCCTATGGCATACTCTGCAATATCCCTTTTTGTAATCTTATCCCTTGCCAATAGTCTGGGCAAGAATATATCGAATGCACTGGCCTTATAGAACAAAGCCCCGGCAGGCACCACACAAACGGTTATATCATCAAAATACCCAATCGTTAGGTTGTTGGCAGGCTGAATGGGGTTGCCCTCTCTGATAAATTTAACGCCTGCCCTCTTTAAGGCTTTCTTTGTTAAATCATCCGGATCCACACTGGAGCCGCCGCTTACAAGGATCATCTCAGAACCGTTTTTTGCAAAATCCAGAAAGGTGGATTTTATCTGATTTATATCGTCCATGACTATCCTGCTATCTATAACACTTACGCCAAACTCCTTAAGCCTCCGCTCCATCTTTGGCCTAAACAGATCTCTAACCCTGCCCTCATACACCTCTGTGCCTGTTATTATTAAGGATGCCCTTCTTATCTTGTATTCGACAACCTCAATAAGAGGCCTATCCACTATCCTTAAGGCCCTATCAAGCACCCTTCTTTTAACAATAAGGGGTATAATCCTGAAGGCCGCAACGCTCTGATTCTCTTTAACAGGAAAATCCCCATGGATGGTGGGAAAAGATGTCTCCGACATCAAATTGAGCTTTATTATACGCTTTTTATCTATCTTGAGCAGTCCATCTATAGCCGCCCTGAAGACGATCTTGCCCTCAGAGGGCTCATCATCATACACAATGTTATCACCGGCTATCCTCTTGGCCATCTCTTTGGCAAAATCATCCTCATGAACCTCATCCTCATCGAGCACAAGCTTGTATATATAGTTCTTGCCTATGCTCTTTAGAAGGGGTATGTCCTCTTGCCTTATGATATGCCCCCTTTTGAACAAGACCCCCTTAAAGCCCTCATCAGGGGCTATCTTGGTAAAATCGTGCGGTATGGGTTGGCCTACGGCCTCTTCGATGGGGATCTTTATCCTCTTCATAGGATCTGACTTAAGAACTGCTTTAATCTGTCGCTCTTTGGATTGTTGAATATCTCATCAGGCGTTCCGATCTCTATGATCTTGCCTGAGTCCATGTAAACTATCCTGTCGGCCGCTTCCCTGGCAAAGCCCATCTCATGGGTCACAACAACCATCGTCATGCCCGCCTTTGCAAGCTGCTTCATTATGTCTAAAATCCCTCCAACCATCTCAGGATCCAGGGCGCTTGTTGCCTCATCAAACAGCATGATCTTGGGATGCATGGCCAATGCCCTTGCTATTGCCACCCTCTGCTGCTGGCCACCGCTCAGGTTGGTTGGATAGTCATCCTTCTTATCGGCTATACCCACCTTCGATAGAAACTCAAGCGCAATCTGCCTTGCCTCTTCTTTATTTCTTTTTCTAACCAGAATCTGGCCTATCATAACATTCTCAAGCACCGTTAGATGGGGAAAAACATTGAAATGCTGAAACACCATGCCGACATCGGCTCTAATCTTGGTGAGGTTTGTTTTGGGATCCGTTATCTCCACACCCTCAACGATGATCCTGCCCTCATCCACCGTTTCAAGCTGGTTTATCGTTCTTAAGAATGTCGTTTTCCCGCTGCCAGATGCACCTATTATGACAACCACTTCTCCTCTGTTAACGCTTAGAGATACATCCCTTAAGGCCTTAACGCCGTTTGGGAATGTCTTATGCAGATGCTCGGCTATTATTATAGGTTCGTTGGTATCACTCATTGCCAGCCAATCTCCTTTCCAAATACCTATCCAGGAGGGATAAGGTGTAAGTTACGATAAAATAGAGTGCGGCTACACTGAACCACACCTCAAACGGGCTAAATGTGGAGGAGACTATCTCCCTTCCTGCCTTTGTAAGCTCTGTTAAGGAGATAACAGACAGCAAGGAGGAATCCTTTATTAATGATATAAACTGACCGGCTAAAGCAGGCAAAACCCTCTTTATGGCCTGTGGCATAATGATGTATCTCATCACCTGATAGTAATTCATACCCAAGGCCACGGCTGCCTCTGTCTGTCCACGAGGAATGGATTGTATACCAGCCCTTATTATTTCGGCTATATAGGCACCCTCAAAAACAGCCAAGGCAAAGGCGCCGGCAAAAAACCTCGTCATACTGAATATCGTGCCTATAAAGAAATAGACTATAAATATCTGAACCAAAAGAGGCGTTCCCCTGACAAGCTCTATGTACAAAATTGAGAGGTTTCTAAGCAGGGGGTTGTCTGAAATCCTCATAAGACCCGCTATAAAACCTATAACCAAAGCCATAATAATGGAAGCAATGGAGACCTTTATGGTCATGTAAAGACCCATCAAAAGAGGGCCGGCCTTATAGCTTGAGTTATAGCCCACCTCATCTCCAACAGAGACAACAGCCCCTTTAGAGACCGTGGGATGGTCGGCTTTTATCTTGTAAACCTTGCCGTCTGTGGATTTTACAACAACGGCTCCAGACTCATACCCCTCAACAAAACCGTTAACAGGGGAGTCTATCTCCACCTGATCCTTATAAACAAGATAGGAGGGCACAGCCCTCCAATTCCATGAATAGTTCACCCTCAATGAGGCCTTGTAGATAGAAAAACCTATACCCACAACGACAAGCACAAAGACTATATTCCATATCAGGGTATTCTTTTTCTTTTTCATGCCTATTGAACCTTATCCTTCCAGGCTTTTACATCAACAAACCACTTCTTGTAAATCTTATCATAAGTGCCGTCGTGTTTGATCTGCCTTAAGAAGTTGTTTAGCCAGTTCAAAAAGTCTGGATCGCCCTTGTTTATTGCCCATCCCAGAGGCTCATATGTAAACGGCTTATCCAAAAAGATCAACTTACCCTTGCCCTTTGTGGAGTAAAAGATGCTGTTGTAAGGCTTATCGTAAACAAACGCATCGGCCCTTCCCTGTATAACCTGCATAACGGCCTCTTCCTCTGTCTGGAACTCCTGAATCTTGGCCTTAGGCATGAACTTCTTAGCGGCAAAATCGCCCGTTGTTCCCAACATAACGGTAATGGTGAACTTGGGGCTATTGAGGTCTTTATAGCTTTTCACTTTACCGGCCCACTTCTTATTCAAAAGTATCGTCTGGCCAACAACGATGTATGGATCGGCAAAGTTAACCTTAAGATTCCTCTTCTGCGTTATGGTCATACCGCTCATGATGATATCAAATTTGTTTGTCATAAGAGCCGGTATTATACCATCCCAATCGGTGTTGACTATCTTAAGCTTAACACCCATGGCCTTTGCCATAAGCTTTGCCAAATCAACATCAAAACCTATGATCTTACCTGTTTTGCTCCTCATCTCAAACGGCATATAGCCAGCGTTCAAACCGACCCTCAGAACACCCTTCTTTTGAATCTTGTAAAGCGTTGAATTGTGCCACAGGTTGATATCGGATGCCTTAGAGGTAAAAGACATCAACATGAAAACCGAGACCAAGAAAGCAACCAAACCAAAAAACCTTCTCATAGCAAACCTCCCTTAATAATATTTACCCTCATCCAGCAACTCACTGATAACCATCTGCGTTCCGCACCTGGGGCATTTGGGAATCTCCTCTTTGGGCATGTATATTATCATGGTATAACCACACTTCGGACACCTAACCTCAACGGCCTCAACCTTTTGCTCTTCCATCCCGCACCCCCTTGAATAATAAACAATAAATTTTATTATTGCAAACCAAAAGCTCCACTCCTGTTTAGCTTTATACTAAATTTCTATAAAAAAATAAATCAAAAATTGGAAAATTAAAAAGGAGGGGAAATAAAAAAAGGGGCGCACATAAGGCGCCCTCTTTAGTTCTTAATTACTCTTCAACCTTAATGGACTCTGTTGGGCAAGCCT
Source organism: Hippea sp. KM1 (assembly GCF_000526195.1). Classification (NCBI taxonomy): domain Bacteria; kingdom Pseudomonadati; phylum Campylobacterota; class Desulfurellia; order Desulfurellales; family Hippeaceae; genus Hippea; species Hippea sp. KM1. Next base: position 344,057 of record NZ_JAFP01000001.1, on the reverse strand, counting down.
CAGCAACCTCTTTGATCTCGTCCAAAGAAGCACCCTCAGCATTTACAACTACAGCCTTACCATCTTTCATCTGGAAAACATCTGGCAACTCATCAACACAAGCCTCACAACCAATGCAGCTTGCCTCATCAACCCAAACCTTAGCCATGGATACACCTCCTACAAAATTCCTTTCTCAAACTTTACCGTTGCTTTTCTATTAAATTTAAAGCTATATGTCAAGAAAATTCACCCCAAAAGTTGTGCCACCTTCTCCTTGAGTTCTGTCAAATCGGGCGATTTAACAATATAAGCATCGGCCACATAGGTGTAAAAATCATTCTTATAATGGGAGTATGCGGTGGACATGATAACAGGAGTATTGGGTGATTTTTCCTTGATCTTTGCCAGAACATCCAACCCACTCATACCGGGCATCGCTATGTCCAATATAACAAGATCCGGTTTTTCCTCATCAAAGCGCTCGAGGGCCTCATCGCCGCTTGCGCACGATATCACCTCATAACCCTCATCCTCAAATTCCTCCTCATACAGCAACCTTATGGCATCCTCATCGTCCACAACCATAATCTTCTTCTTATCGACCATCCTTTTTACCTCCTTTTAAGGGGAGCCGTATAACACACTCAAGCCCTCCCTCCACATTGCTAAAAAACAACTCACCGTCATGGTTATCAATTATACCCTTCACAATAGACAAACCCAGCCCCGTTCCGTAAGATTTTGTTGTAAAAAATGGCTTAAGCATGTTCTTAAGCGTCTCCTGATCCACACCGCCACTGTTGTCCTTTATCCTTATAACCACCCTGCCGTCTTCGATCTTTGCGGAGACATCTATTCTTATCCTTTTTTTGTCCTTTGCCGCCTCTATGGAGTTCTTAAACAGATTCAAAAACACCTGCTCAAGCTGGCTTTTATCTGCAAATACCCTGTCTATATTCTCATCTATGGAAACAGAGAAGGAGACATCATTGGCAAAGGCCGAAACCATTTCTATGGAGTTATCGATAACATCCTCAAGGTCAACAAAGCTGAAATCCCTGGGCTTGGTGATTTTGGAAAACTTGTTTATATCGAGCGTAAAATCGTAAAGCTTTTTAAGCTCCTTATCTATTATCTGGTAATATTTAACGGCCTTCTGATCGCCTTCAATCTTATCCTTTAGCTTGCCAAACAGGCCGATTATGCCAACCAGAGAATTCTTCATCTCATGGGCAATGGTCAGGGCTGTCTTGCCTATCTGACATATGGCCTCGCTCCGTTTTAGCTCCTCCTTCTGGGATTCTATAATACTTGTAAGGTTATCCACGCTCTTTTTCAGAAGGAGCCTGCCCAGGGCGCAACCAAAAGCACCGATGAAGCAATTGGCCTTGTCCATATCGCACCTATCGACAAGCATAAAGCCCACAACCTCACCCAACGAGATAAACGGTATGCTCAATATCTCCTCATTAAACCCAAACTCACTCAAAACCTCTCTAAGCTTGGTCGATGTTATATCGTTCTTCTTTATAAGCCTAACCCTGTTATCGACGAATATCTTAACGATATTACGCACCGTGTCGTTGCATTTAACCCCAAGAACCCTGAATTTTTTATTAAACTCACTGGCAAACAGCCTCTCCTCATCGAAATGGTCGTAATTGCCGTCTATAACCCTTAGTGTTTCACTCCTTAAGAGGCCAAGCTTTGGGTCAAAGCAGTTCTTTCTCTTGCTGAACTTAAAAAACAGAAGCCTCTCTGTTGGGCAAACCTCAAAGAAAAACGGTAATCCATGGAGGTATAGCTCCTTAAGGCTTCTGGATTTTTCCAGTATGGTCAAGAAATGCTCAAGACTCTCTGTTTTGTGCATATATCTGGCTTCCCACACCCTCTTGAGTGAATATCTCCTCCAATAAGGAGTGCAACCTTGTGCCGTTTATGATATGAACCTTACCAACACCCTTCTCTATAGCCTCTTTGGCTGACAAAAGCTTGGGTATCATGCCGCCTGTTATGGTTCCATCGTTTATCAGGTGTGTTATCTGATTGATCTCTATGGACGATATGAGCTTGCCATCCTTATCCAGCACACCGTCTGTGTCTGTCAGGTATATGAGCTTTTCAGCCCTTAGGCTTATTGCTATTGCGCTGGCCACACTATCGGCATTTATGTTGTACCTTTTGCCATCATCATCCACACCAATTGGGGATACAACCGGTATATAGCCGCTTTGGGATAGATGGGTCAATATGGTGGGGTTAACATGGTCAACATCGCCAACAAGCCCCAAATCCACATCCTTTAGAAGCTTCTTTTTGGCCTTTATAATCTGGGCATCGACACCGCTAATGCCCACTGCCTTGCCGCCGTTTTTGTTGATCTGCAGCACTATCTCCTTGTTTACCTTACCGGCCAAGACCATAACCACAACTTCCATGGTGCCCTCATCGGTGATCCTCAAGCCCTCATAAAACTTACTCTCCATATTGAGCTTCTTTAACACCTCACCGATTTCAGGGCCACCGCCGTGGACTATAATGGGGTTAATACCGACATACTTAAGCAGGGCCACATCCTTAGAGAAGCTATCCTTCAACGACGGGTCAATCATGGCACTGCCGCCGTATTTTATAACCACCGTCTTTGAGTAGAACCTCTTTATGTAAGGTAAAACCTCAACCAGACAATCGCCCTTATCAAACATACCCACCACCTGTTTAGTTGGAGTTTAGCACAATAACACAAAAAATCAAGATAACCGTTTGACTTTTAGGCATGGTTTATGCTATAGCATTACCGTTAAAAGGAGCTTTTATGAAAAAGAAAAATATCTTCTCAGGTAGCATAGTCAAGGAAAATGCCTTTTATATGATATTAATGGGCATATTGGTGGGGATTCTGTTTATACCCACCTCCATACACCTGCTCAAGCTGCCTGAGGATAAGATCTTTTCTGCACCGTTTCTTGTTGCCACAATCATATCCGGCATATTAGTGGGCATCATCTCATTCTTCATCGTAAAGCTGACAATACTGAAGAAACTGGAGGAGTTCAAAAGCAACATAGAGATCATAACAAACAACATCTTCAACTATCAGGTCGGCAAGGTTCAATCCATTTCAGAATGCACAGACTGCTATGTGAAGATCACATCCGAAGATATCATAGGCGAGCTGGCGATTAAATACAACGCCCTGATCAGGATCATCAGGGGACAGTTCTGGCAACATGAGCTGATAGAGAAGTTTTCCTCAATCCTAAACAAGATAACAGACAGATCCGAGCTAAACAACAAGACATCCAGATTCCTATCGGATGAGCTTGAGCTTTTAGGCTGTGAGATATACAGGCTAAACCCGGATGGTTCGCTTTCACTTGAATGCTCAAGAAATATACACACAAACCTGACGGCCAACCGACAAAACTCCCTTCTGGATATAATCGACAAGGGCAAGCCGGTAAGCACCAAAAAGGACGATGTAGAATTGGTGGAATTCGGCACAGGCAGCATAAAACCTGCCGAGGTAAGCTATTTCCCCATCAAATACTCAAAGCATGCGTGGCTGTTTGTCCTATACAGCAGCTATTATCTAACAAAGGAAAGAAGGGTGTTGATAGAGCGCATACTAAACGAATACAAGTTCGCCTATGAAAGTGCCGAGATGTATGAAAAAACCCAGCAGATGGCAGCATACGATGAACTAACAGGCCTATACAACAGGCGCTTCGGCATGATAAGGCTAAAAGAGGAATACAAAAGAGCCCTAAGAACGGAACAATGCCTGTGCATGATAATGTTTGATATAGACCACTTCAAAAAGATCAACGATACATACGGCCATCAAGCGGGGGATTACATTCTTTCAAGCTTCAGTAAGATATTAAAATCCAACTTCAGAACAGAAGATATAGTAATGAGATACGGCGGTGAGGAGTTTTTATGCGTCATGAGCAATTCAGAGAGCGAAAACGCCGCCAGAAAGGCCGATTATATAAGACAGGTGGTGGAGAAGACCCAGTTTAAATGGAGAGACATACCCATAAAGATAACCGTTTCTGCAGGCGTAAGCAGATTAAACATAAAAAACGGCCAGACCAAAAGCATAGAAGACCTTATAAAAGAGGCCGATGAGGCGCTCTATACGGCAAAGAGAAACGGAAGAAACAGGGTAATCACGGCCGATCCAAACTGTAAGATATGATCCACTCCGACATCTTTTACCTATTCCTCATCATAGCCCTTGGCTATCTGCTTGGAAATGTGAAGATCAAGGGTTTTTCTTTAGATATATCCGCTATCCTCATCATAGCCTTAATAGCCGGCCATTTTGGCATAAGCATACCCAACGAGTTCAAATTTTTCGGCCTTGCACTCTTCATATACGCCGTTGGCCTGCAGGCAGGGCCAGGTTTCTTTGAAACCATAAAGGAGCACGGTCTGAAGTTCAACGCCGTTGCCTTCCTCTTGCTCATTGGCATATTCTTAGCCTCGTTCGGTATCTCAATATACATGGGGCTGCCCAAGGATGTGGCCGAAGGTATATTTACAGGCGCTATATCAAGCGCACCGGCACTGGCAGCGGCACTGGAGATCAAAGGGTTGCCAAATATATCCATAGCATTCGGCGTTGTCTATCCGTTTGCCATTATTGCAACGGTGATATTTGTAAGGTTTTTGCCGTCCATCTTAAAGGTTGACATAAACGAGGAGAAAAGGAGCTTTGAGGAAAGACAAAAATGCCTCCACCCCGACATCATAACAAAGAACTTCAAAATCACCAACGAGAGCTTTAAAGCCAAAGCCATACACAAATCCCAGATAGAGAAACTCACAACAACCATAATAGAGAGGGTCGAATCGAAGTATCCAACAGACCCATCCGATGAGGATGCCATACTCCATTATGGCGACATCGTGCGGGCATCGGGCACAAAGGAACAGCTGGACAACCTAAAGATCATCTTAGGTGATGAGATTGAGGACACATACACATTCCACGACGATATGAAGGTTTACAGACTTCTTGTAACCAACAAAGACATAGTGGGCAAAAAGATCGGCGAGATCAAACAGCTAAAACCCTTACACGCCGTCATAACAAAAATCAGAAGGTCCGGCATAGACATACCCCCATACAAAAGCCTAACGCTCATGCTGGGAGACAAGCTCTATGTCGTTGCACCCAAAAAATACGAAAAAAGGCTTATCGGTTTAATAGGAAACGACCTATTGAGGTATCCTGCTGCAGACTTTTTGCCCATATCGTTTGGTATAGTCATAGGGATATTCATAGGGAGCATACCCTTTAGTATACCGTATCTGGGCATGGTTAAATTCAGCTTTGTAGGCGGCATACTCATAACAGCCCTAATTTTAGGAAGGCTGGGCAGAACAGGCAGAATAGTCTGGCAATTATCGCCCCATTCCAACTCCTTGTTGAAGGTGCTGGGGCAGTTGATATTCCTTGCAACCATAGGAACAAACTCCGGAAAATACCTGTTTGAGGCTATAAAGAATCACGGCTGGATCAGCATAGTAATAGGCCTTCTGTCTATCCTGATACCACTGTTTCTATCCACAATTATCATGAGAAGGCTTCTGAAGATGAACCTATTTGACATAATGGGTGTTATTTCAGGCGCTATGACATCCACTCCTTCACTAACCATGGCAAACAACATAACATCATCCGATTACCCCTCAATAGGCTATGCCGCCGTATATCCCTTTGCTATGGTGCTTTCTATAATACTTGCACAAATCGGCGCAAAGCTCATTTAAGCCTAAAAGAGACAATCAGGGCGATCAGAGATAAAACCGAGACAACGGCAAATAGTGTATTAAACGAAAAACCGTCGGCTATATATCCACCCAAGGCGGGCAAAAAATAGGATATGGCGTTGAATGTGCCCCTTATGCTGACATAGGTGGGTCTGTTATGTTTAGGTGCAATCTTAAGCAGATAGTTGGTATAGCCTATAAATGTGCCGTGTATGTATGCGCCCATGATAAAAAACACAATCAAAAACAAACCCGGCGTCTTAAAAAACAGGCTCAAGAACGGAACGAAAAATGCGAGTATGTTGGTGGCAATTATGATAAATCGAGGCCCCTTCCTGTCGGCAAAATAGCCCCAGAATAGATTTGATGCAATACTGCCTATCATCTGAATAGAAACAAAATAGCCAACCTTCGATGTGGGCATACCCAACTTAGTGGTTGTATAGATGGCAACAAAGGGCAGACACATGAATATGGAATGGCTTAGAAACTCAACCACCACAAGTTTTGTAAGTCTTGTGTCGTTTTTTAATATATCAACAGCCGTGCGTATAAAATCGCCAAACGACTTATTGGTTTTCTGTTTCTCAAACCCCTCATCCATAAGACCCAGACTCAGCGAGGTCAGACCAAATCCCAAGGCGGCAAGCACAAAGAGTATTCTATACCCCTGCGGATACCCGTATCCGTTTAATATCAACTTAACCAGATAGCCGCTCCCCACCGCAAGCACACCGCCCAAAAACTGCCTCATCGCCCAGAAACGCCCTAACAGCTCGGACGGTATGTTGTGGGAAATGATATCGTAAAACGGTATTGTGGCTATACCGCCTGCAAACGAAAACAAACTAATAAAAACAACAAACACAATCAGCTGGGCAAAGGGGTGGGATGGCAGAAGCACAAAGGACGAGGCTGCAATCATAACCCAGCTTAGAAACCTAACCCACAGGGATAAAACAAGATAAGGCTTCTTCCTCCTTCCCTGTAGCCAGAAGGCGCTTAACAGCTGAAAAAACACAGACCCGCCCCTGGAGATGGCAGCAACAAAGCCTATGATAGAGTTTGAGTTAATCAGGTATTTAAGGAATGTGGGTAATACGGTGGTATAATCGACAAAACCGTTTGAGGCGAAATAGAATACACCGTGGGCAACGCCCAAAAGATAGTTCTTTTTCTTCTTATCCATCGTCTCTTGCCAAAGGATGGGATGAATCGTATGCTTCGGCCAATTCCTTAAGGTTTAAGTGTGTGTAAATCTGTGTGGCCCTTATGGATGAATGGCCAAGAAACCTCTGCAGTATCCTTATATCCATACCGCTGTTAAGCAAATGGGTCGCCTTTGAATGCCTCAAGGTATGGGGTGATATATCCTTAAACACACTCGATAGAGCGTATCGCTTAATAAGCTTTCTTAGGTATCTATCCGAGAGGCGCTTACCGTATCTGTTCAAAAACAGCGGCCCGCCTGTCCTGTCTTTTATGTATTCCTTCAGATACCTCGCAGCCCTTTCTGTTATCGGCAGATAGACCTCCTTGCCCCCCTTTCTTTTTATGCGTATGCGCAAATTGTCAAGATCCACATCCTCAACATTGAGGTTTAACACCTCGGATGCCCTGAGGGAGCTTGAATATATCAGCTCAACCAACGCCCTATCCCTTTTATCCTTTATGCCTTCAAGCAGCGCTATGATTTCATCCACCTCCAAAAACTTAGGCAAGGGGCGGCTCTGTTTTGGCTTATCGATAACATCAAGAGGGTTTGTATCAACAACGCCCTTCTGTCTTAAGAAATCAAAAAACACGCTCAACGATGCAAGCTTCCTCGTTATGGTTGAAACAGAAAGCCCCTTCTTAAACAAAACAGACAGAAAGGCCTCAACGCCGTCTGTATCAAACCCGCTCGATAGCTTTAAAAACTCCTTAACATCGCCCAGGTATGCCTTTATGGTGTTTGGGGATGAATACCTGCTTTTAAGATAGGATTCAAACTCATCTATTACAGTAAGCATCGATTATCCTCTCAATGGTTCCTGTTGTTGAGCGCCCATCCAAAAATTCTATAAACTCCACCCTCCCGCCGTAAGATTTCACAACATCAGCCCCAACAACACCCTTATCCTTCCAATCAGCACCCTTTATCAAGATGTCGGGTCTTATTATCTTTATAAGTTCTAACGGCGTATCCTCATCAAATACAACAACAAAATCCACAGACCTTAACGACGCCAGCACAACCGCCCTATCATACTGGGGATTGATGGGTCGTTTATTGCCCTTTATCCTGCGCACGGATGCATCGGAGTTCAACCCCACTATCAATACATCCACAAGCCCCTTTGCCCTGTTCAGATAGCTGACATGGCCTGCATGGAGTATATCAAAACAACCGTTTGTAAAACCTATAACCCTGCCGTCCTGTCTTAATTTATTCGATATACGGGCTATAGTGTCAAAATCAACAATCCTATCCGAATAATCCATCCTCCACCATCCCACACAATACATGTATGACAAAGCCGTGCACCTCTTGTATTCTCGGTGTTGAATTGGAGCCAACCACAACGACATAATCACTCAACGGCAGTATCTTGCCACCATCCCTGCCTAAAAGGGCAACGGTTTTTATACCCATCCTTTTTGCCACCTCAAAGGCGTTCAATACATTGGCCGAATTACCCGATGTGCTAATACCGATCAAGACATCGCCCTTGCTTCCGATGGCCTCAACCTGCTTTGAGAAAACAAACCCAAAGTCGTAATCGTTGGCTATGCTCGTCAATACGGATGTATCCACGCTCAACGATACAGCCGGCAAGGGTTTCCTCTCCCTTAAAAACCTATTAACCAGCTCCGCCGCCATATGTTGAGCATCGGCAGCCGAACCGCCGTTGCCGCATATCATAACCTTGCCACCATCTTTTATGGAATCTATTATAACATCGCCTATTCTTTTTAAGAGTTCATAGTCCAGCCTATCAAGCAACCCCTTGAGTTCATCAACGGCTTGCAAAAAAGCCTCTTTTTTCATAACATACCCTCCGTGTTTGGTAGAATAGTAAAAAAAGACAAAAAATCAACAACACTCCTCATAAACAATCGAACCGTTAGCCTCCCCTTTGAAACAAAACACTCAGAGGGAGACATAATAGACGACAAAGACAACCTCTTGTTGAGATGCAAAAACAAAAGACCCCTTAAGAGTCTAAAGGAAAACCTCGCCTATTATACACAAAAATTCTCAATCCTAAAGGCCATAAGGGAATTTTTCTCAAACCGCGGCTTTATAGAGGTTCTAACACCTAAGCTAAAGGATGAGATAATACACGAAGCAAACATCAATTACATAGAAACACCGGCCGGTTTCCTTGCAAGCTCACCGGAGGTTGAGATAAAAAAACTTCTAAGCCTGGGATTCGACAAACTATTTGAGCTCTCCTTTGCATACAGGGACGACCACAAGGACAGATTACACAAAAAGGAGTTTATAATACTCGAATGGTATGAGGTTCTTGCAAAACCGAAACAGATAATCGAAAGGCTTATAGAGCTTATAAAACACCTAAACGGCTCAGATAAGCTCAAATACAGGGGGCTATCCATCGATTTAAATCGGATAGAATACATACCATACAAAGAGGCATTTGAACGATTTGCAGGCATCGACATAGAAAGAGAGGAAAAAGAAACACTAAAAAAGCGCTTCGGCATAGAGGGGAGCCTAAACAGGTGGGAGATAGCCGATGCGATATTCGGCTTAAGGATAGAAAAAAAGCTCGGAACCGAACACCCCGTTGTGATATACAACTTCCCAAAGGAAAGGGCCGCCCTGGCCAGGATAGAAAACGGTTATGCTAAAAGATTTGAGCTATACATAGCAGGCGTTGAGCTTGCCAACTGCTATGATGAGGAAAACGACCCAAATCGGATAAGAGAAAGATTCAACGATGTTGATGAGTATTTTATAGAAGCATTGGAATTTGGCATACCACCAACCTCAGGCATAGCCGTGGGCATAGACAGGCTCATTATGATCCTTCTAAACAGGGATAGCATATGGTAAAGCTCCTTATAAAGATCCTGATAAGTATAGGCCTTATATCCATCCTGCTTTATAAAATAGACATCCACGCATTTACAGCTATGCTAACCAGAATAGGGCCGATTCAGTTTTTAGGCCTTGCCCTCATCTATCTGACCTCGCAGATAATAAGCAGTATAAGGTGGCATATGATAATAAAAAGCTTAGGAGAAGATGTATCAACCAAAGACCTCTTTAAGTTATATCTTATGGGCATGTTTGCAAACCTATTTCTGCCAAGCATAATCGGCGGGGATGGGGTTAAGGCATACATGCTTTCAAAACAGATAGGCTGGCAAAAATCCATAAGCTCCATATTCTTAGAAAGATACAACGGCCTTCTGGCTCTGCTTGCCCTTTCGCTTGTAAGCCTTATTGCATTCTTTAAGCTGTTCAGCATAAAGATAGCCATAATAGTCATAGCAGCAAACATATTTGCGATAGTTGGCATATTCTTCTTAAGGTTCTTCAACCACCCAAAGCTAAAGAAGTTCTATCAAGATATTGCCCTATTCCACAAAAGCGATAAATTAATAACCGTGAGCGCTCTATCGGTTCTGGTTCAGGTGTCTGTCATACTGGTTTATATACTCACAGGAAAGTTGCTTGGCTTTAAGGTTAGCACTGCCTATTATTTTGCCTTTATACCCATTATAACACTTATAAGCTTTCTGCCTGTATCGTTCAATGGCATAGGCGTAAGGGAGTTTTCATTTGTCTATTTTTTTAAATTTGCCCATCTAAATTCCACACAGTCGGTAAGCCTAAGCGTTGCGGTATTCTTCGTTGTGGTATTTTGCAGCCTTTTGGGGGGTGTTTTTTACTTAGATGGACGAATACTTAAAGAGATTAGAAGCGTTCGCAAAAAAGCATAGCCTCCTATCGAAGGGGCTAAAAATAGGCGTTGCGGTATCGGGAGGGCCGGATTCTGTCTTTATGCTAACCCTCCTTAATGCACTATCGAAAGAATACCTGCTAAACCTAACCGTTCTGCACTTCAACCACAAACTAAGAGAGGAGGCAGACGAAGAGGAGGCCTTTGTTAAAGAGCTGGCTGATTCATTGGGATGCCCCTTTTTAAAGGGTGAATGCGATGTTATGGCCTTTTCAAGGCAAAACAGGCTATCCTTAGAGGATGGGGCACGAAGGAAGAGGTATGAGTTCTTCTGTAATGCAAGGTCAAGATTGAACTTAGATGTTATAGCAACGGGTCATACCAAAGACGATGTGGCAGAGACGCTGCTTATAAACCTATTCAGAGGGAGTTCAACAGACGGACTATCATCCCTAAAACCCAAGCGGGGATTTTTCATCCGTCCCATACTGGTCTTTGAAAAGCAGGAAATCGTCTCGTTTCTTAAAGAACGCAATATACCATACAAAACAGACAAATCAAACTCAGACACACACTTCAAAAGAAACATGATAAGGCTTAAGCTCATGCCTATACTAAAACAGATCAACCCCAACATAATTGACACGCTTTTTAGAAACTCCATGATAATGGCAGAGGAGAGTCTCTTCTTAAAAGAGATAGCCGAAAGGGAGTTTGTAAGATCAACAACAATCACATCCAACAGGGCCATCATAGACACAACCAATCTAAACACATCAAACGCCATACTAAAGAGGATCCTGAACATGGCCGTAAAGAGGCTTATAAACTCAGAGTACAATTTAAGCTTTCACAACACAGAGAGATTGCTTGAGGTTTTAACAAAAGGCAAAAGCTTAACACTAAGAAAACTCATCAAGGCATACAAGAAAGGCAACAGGCTGATTATAGAAAAGCTATGAATATAAAAGAGGCGCTCCAGAAGGCCATACAAACACTAAAAGACGCCGACATAGCAACATACCACATCGATGCCTTGCTCATACTGAAAGAGGCCATAAAAAAAGACGATGTATACATCCTAACAAACCCTGATAAGGAGTTAAAAAAGGAACAGATAGAGACAATAGAAGAACTGTTAAACAAAAGAAGGTGCAAATACCCCATGGCATACATCACCCATTCTAAGGAGTTCTATGGGCTTGAGTTCTATGTGGATGAGGGCGTATTGATTCCACGCCCGGAGACCGAGCTTGTCGTGGATGCCACCCTAAAGATAGCATCGGGCATAGAAAACCCCAGAATAGTCGATTTAGGCACAGGAAGCGGCTGTATAGCTATCACGCTTTCAAAACTCCTAAACCGATGCATAGTCGCATCGGATATATCCACAGAAGCTCTGAGGGTTGCAAGGCTCAACGCAAGAAGGCTAAAGGCCGATGTCTGTTTTGTAAATGCAGACGGTTTAGGCTTTATCAAGGATAGGGTGGACATAATAGCAACAAACCCGCCGTATGTATTGGAGGATGAATATAAAGGGCTCTCAGACGATGTTAAATTTGAACCCAAAATCGCCCTGATGCCATCCTCGGGTAATGCATTCATTCAGAATCTAATAGAAGATGCCAGAAGGATAACAGAATGGCTTGTGATGGAGATTGGGCCGCCTCAGATAAAACTCATAAAAGACAATCCATACACATACAAGATAATCAGGGATTTCTCAAACAAGGAAAGGGTTGCAATCCTTAGGTTTTAGGCTCATAGGGGATATTTATCCTTTTTATACTCAAAGCCCTTCCGCTTTCCTGGTCGATCTCAATAACGCAGCCGTTCAGCCTTAGATTGGTCTTACAAACCTTAAGCCTCCTCTTGATGCCGGTTAGAAACCTCTCAAGCGCCTCTTGATAGCCAAAACCCAAAACCCCATCATGACATCCCGTCATGCCAACATCGGTTATGTATGCAGTGCCCTTGGGTAAAATCCTCTCATCTGCGGTCTGAACATGGGTATGTGTGCCAAGAATCGCAGAGAACTTGCCGTCTAAATGCCACCCTAAGGCCTCCTTTTCACTTGTGGCCTCAGCGTGAAAATCGACGATCTTTACCTTAATATCAGCATACCTCTCGGCCAGCTCATCCAAAACAACAAAAGGATTATCGCACGGCTCCATAAAAACCCTGCCAATAGCGTTAACAACCATTATGCTTGTGCCGTTTATGTTCTTTATGACAAAACCCCTTCCCGGGGCAAATGCCGATAGATTCACCGGTCTTAAGAGTTTATCCATGTTGTCTATCTCTTTTAGGATCTCATCCTTATCCCAGCTGTGATTGCCCCCGCTCATAACATCCGCATACGGACTCAATTCGTCATAAATCTTCTTGGTAATACCAAAACCGTCAGCGGAGTTCTCCACATTCACTATAACAAAATCGGCCCCCACAGAGGACTTTACATCCTCTATGAGGGCCTTGAATGTTCTTCTTCCGGGCTTTCCTACTATGTCGCCTACAAACAAAACCCTAATTGGCATACTCTATAGACCTTTTTTCCCTTATAACGACTATCTTTACTTGGCCTGTGTATGTGATCTTCTCGGCTATGTTCTTTGCTATATCCCTTGCCAGCATAAAGCTCTTATCGTCGTCTATCATCGTGGGCTCAACGATAACCCTTAACTCCCTACCGGCCTGGATTGCGTATGCCTCCTTTACGCCGTCCTTGGATTTTGCAATCTCCTCAAGCTCCTCAAGCCTCTGGATATAGCTTTCAAGCCTCTCCCTCCTTGCTCCAGGCCTTGCAGCAGATAGGGTATCTGCTATAGCCACAAGCACACTCTCAGGGCAGTTGGGTTCGATCTCACCGTGGTGGGACATGATGGCGTTTATCACATACTCATTCTCGCCGTATTTCTTGGCCAGATCCGCACCAACCTTCGTATGGGAGCCCTCAACCTCCTGATCCACAGCCTTTCCTATATCGTGCAGCAGTCCTGCCCTCTTGGCGAGTTTAACATTCAGGCCCAATTCAGCCGCCATCAAACCGGCCAAGTATGCAACCTCAACGGAGTGGGCTAAGACATTCTGTGTATAGCTTGTTCTGTATTTCAAAAGACCCAGATACTTCATAAGCTCAGGATGCAAATCGCCAATATCCAGATCAAACACGACCTTCTTAGCCTCCTCTGCCGCCTCCTGGAACAACTCCTGTCTGACCTTCTCAACCGTTTCCTCTATTCTTGCAGGATGTATCCTTCCGTCGCTCACCAGCCTCTCAAGGGCTATTTTGGCTATCTCTCTCCTCAACGGGTTAAAGCTTGAGATAACAACCACCTCTGGCGTATCGTCGATTATTAGGTCTGTGCCTGTCTCCTTCTCAAAGGAGCGTATGTTCCTGCCTTCCCTTCCTATGATCCTGCCCTTCATCTCGTCGTTGGGGAGCGTAACGGTTGCAACGGTCCTTTCGGCTACATAGCTGCTTGCAATCTTTTCCATCGATGTTATGAGTATGTCTTGCGATAGCCGTTTGGCTTCGTTCCTTAAGTCTTCTTCGATCTTCTTTATCTTGGCAGCGGCTTCCCTTTTTGCCTCATCCTCGATGGATGATATGAGTTGCTCTTTGGCCTCCTCCGATGTCATACCACTAATCTCTTCAAGCTTCTTCTTCTGCTCCTCTATCATCTCATCGATCTTCTGCATCTTGTCTTCAAGCTCTTTCTCTATGGCGGATATGTCTTCCTGTTTCTTGTTTACAAACTCGATCTTCTCATCCAAATACGCCTGCCTCTTCTCAAGGTTGGTCTCCTTGGACTGAAGCCTCTTTTCCCACTTTTGAAGCTCCCTTCTGGTCTGCTTCTCCTCCTCTTCAAGCTCCTTTTTGGCCTTAATCATAAACTCCTGAGCCTCAATCTGAGCGGCCTTCAGGATATTCTCCTTCTCCTTCTCCGCATCCTTTATGATGTCTTCGGCCCTCTGCTTTGCATACTCCTTCTTCCTGACAACAAACTGATGGTATCCAAAGATACCGCCCAAAACACCCACGATAACAGACAAGCCTATTATCAATCCAATTTCCATCACTCCCATCTTCTCATCTCCTCAATCTGCACTGAATTTTTCTTCTCTCGGTAATCAGAACATCCACAGCTACATCGTGCGGATCCTCGTCTATCCTGTCTAAAACACAACAATCAAAACATACGCCCACCTTGAGCGCAACCGTTCGTTTTAAAAACCTGTCATAAAAGCCGCCGCCATATCCAATTCTATAACCCCTCTGATCAAATCCAACACCCGGAACGATTATGGCATCGATGGAGGATTTAGGCGCTATGCGTTTTTTAATGAAGGGCTCCTTTATGTTGCCAAAACCCTTCTTCAAAACCCCCCTAAAAAAACGCATATTGCCTTTATTGAACCTATCCACCTTGGGGAAGTATAGCTTTGAGGTATCAAACAATAGATTGGGGTTAGCCTCACTGCCGAAAGGACAATAAGAAGCAATAACAGAGCTCCCCTTTAGCAGTTTATAGACCTTTTTGCTGATTATGGCACTCTTGTGTATTCTATAGGATCTATTTAAAGCCCCTCTTTTTTTGAGGAGCTGATTTCTCAATTCGTTTTTATCCAAAGTTGTCCTCTTATGTTTATATAATAAAAACCCCGGGGACACCGTGTGTTGTCTTCTTCCTAGAACCTAACAACGATAGGTGGGAGCCTCGTGATTAGGGGCTTGCTTCCTCTTTTGAGGCATGCTCACCCCCAACCAGAGCCAGCCCCCCATTGTTAGGTGTTGGCTCTAAGGAAAAAAGCACATCACGAATGCCCCAGGGTCCTATTAATTTTAAGGCCCTGGAATGTAAAGATGCCCGTAAGGTCTTGTCGATTTCGGGACAACCTTTACAAATTCCTCATCCATAACTTTATTATAGTCAATTTTAAATAAATTGCAAAATTCTTTAACTTCCTCTTCGATTTTCTTTAGCTCCTCTTTATCCGGGCTGACAATCACAGCCTCCTTCCACAGAAGGTGCTCATCCACCCTTCCACGGATGAATATCTTGCCCCCGTGCATACCGGTGGCCAGATACATGCCTGTTATGGGCTTCTCCTCACTCCTTGTTAAACCCAACAAGATCAGTGTGCCACCGGCCATATACTCACCCATAAACGCACCGGCACAACCACCTATAACAACGGTGGGGTTCATCTCTTTATACGCCTTCATGTGTATACAGGCCCTATAGCCCACATCCTTTTCGATAAATATCTTGCCGCCCCTCATGCTGTATGCCACAACATCACCGGCATGACCGTAAACAACGATCTTGCCGCCGTTCATCGTATTACCAACACCGTCTTGAGTATCATCGTTAACAATGATGGTAGGCCCATTCATAAATGCACCAAGATCATTGCCCGGTACACCGTTTATGGTGATCTTTATATCCTTGTCGTTCAAGCCACAGCCTATGTAATACTGACCGCAGACATTGTGCAAAACTATATCCCTCTGATGCTCCCTTATGGCCTCTCTAATCCTCTCGTTTAAGTCCCTATAGTAAACATCCTTTGCATCTATCTCATACATATGTTCTCTCCTTATCACCGTAAACCTTCTCATACGCCTCATCGGTGAGCATGGCTATGATGGGCTCACCCGCCTTCGGCATATATATCTCATCCAAATCCTTGGCTATATAGCGTATAGCAGACTCCTCACTTGCCATATAGACATTAGAACCCTTCTTCGCAACCACCAGCGGTCTTAGTTTTATCCTATCGTTCAAACCGAACATACCGCCTTTAAAGCCCACTATTATGGAGAACGGTCCGTTGAGCATCGCACCGCCGTAAACCATCCTCAACGCCTTATAAAGCTCCCTATCCTTCTCCGCCATGAGTTCTATCTCATCCCATAATGGAGGAGCAAAGATCTTGCCCACCATATTTAGATGCAGACCGTGCTTTCTGACCAGCAAATCCAACAGATATACAACAACCTCTGTATCGGTCTTCTGTGTACACTTATACCCATACATCTCCAAATAACGCTTATTGGCTCCGTATGATGAGATCTCGCCGTTATGCACAACGCTCCAGCCCAACAACGAGAAGGGATGGGCTCCACCCCACCATCCGGGTGTATTGGTTGGAAACCTGTTGTGCGCCGTCCAGCAGAAGGCCTTATATTCATCCACCCTAAAGAAGTTTGCTATCTCATCGGGGTATCCAACGCCCTTAAAAACACCCATGTTCTTGCCCGAAGAGATGACAAAAGCCCCGTCTATCCTCTCGTTTATATACATAACCAATTTGAAGATAAACTCCTCGGCCTCCTCCAGTCTGAACTCCTCACTCTCTGCCTTTGTCGACTGCTCCCTCGGCCTGACAAAATAGACAAAGAACATCGGTCTTTTCTTCTTTATGGGCCTTGTGGGCATACCGCCGTGCTGCTCAATATGCACTTTTCTCTCTAAATACTCCTCCGTCTGCTTTCTGGCAAACTCATCATCGTACATCACATGGAGGGCGTAAAACTCCTTAAAATCTGGATAGATACCGTAAGCGGCAAAACCCGCTCCCAAGCCATTGCCTCTATCCCTCATAAGCGTAATGGCATCAACAATATCGACGCCAGACACCCTCTCGCCATCGGTGTTTATAAAACCCGCAATACCACAACCCGATATATCCTTAACAAGCTCCATCTTAACCACCCGTTATTTTATTTTTCTATCCAGCCTCAACACCCTGAAGGCCTTATCAAAATACTTCCATCCGAAATCGCTGTTTAGGAAGGTATCCTTGATCCAGGAGACATCAAATCTATTCTGAATCATCCAGTTAAACATACCGGCTTTTTCAATATTGCCCACAAGAATAGCGCCCTTTAGCCTGTTATCCCCGTCTATCAAGAATTTTCTATACTCACCGTCTCTTTTAATCTTTAACACCTCAAGCTCATCGGAATCAACAATGCCCATAGAGATAAAGCTAACCTTACCTATCGTAATGGAGTTGGTTGCAAAACCACCCTTGTATTTTACATCCATGCCGACCATATTGAGGCCTGCAACCCTACCCTGTCTTGCAGCCAGAGGCAGTATTGGTATAGGCCTCTTCTGAGACATTACCAAATCATAGGCCTGGGCAACATCACCCGCTGCAAATATATTCTCATCGCTTGTCTGCATAAAGTCGTTTACCACCACACCCCTATCAACATCCAATCCGGCATCCTTTGCCAAAGATGCATTGGGCGCAACACCAACGGCCACCACCACGCCGTCTGCCTCAATCTGTTTGCCGCTTTTTAACCTTACACCTTTAACCCTTTTATCACCGAATATCTCCTCAACAGAGTCATTTAACACAAGCCTAACGCCTAAGGCCTTTAGCTCTTTGTGGATGTAATCTGCCGCCGTATCGTCCAAAACGGGATAGAGAACCCTTCTCATTAGCTCAACAAGGGTTACAGATATACCCTTCTTGGCCAGCTTCTCAGCCGTCTTGGAACCGATTAAGCCACCGCCTATAACAACGCACTTCTTTATGTTTTTAAGATCCTTCCTCAGTTTATCTGCGGCCTTTATGTTGGTTAGCGTATGAACACCCTCAAGATCCAGCCCCTCCATCGGGGGTTTTACAGGATTTCCACCGCAGGCTATGAGCAACTTGTCGTATTCGACCTTCTGAGCGTTATCTAACTCCACCTGCTTGTTCTTTGGCAATATCCTTACCGCCCTTTTACCCAGAATCGTCTCAACCTTGTTCTTCTCATAGAAGTCCTGTCTTCTGTAATAGAAACGCTCCTCGGATCTGCTAACCTCACCTATAACGAGGTTGGGCAGAAGGGGATGGGAATAAGCCCTGTAATTCTCATCAGAGATGACAGTGATGGTGGATATCTTATCCTTCTCCCTTATCGCCTCAATGGCGTTAACAGATGCAACCGAATTACCGATTATAACAACCCTCATGATTTTCCCCTTTACAGTTCCTCAAAAGTTAAAGCCTCGTTTGGACAAGCCTCAACGCAGGCAGGTATTTCCCTTTCTGGACAGGCATCGCATTTTGTGGACAATCCCCAAACCTCTCTTCGGTTATCCCTCTTTATAACGCCGTAAGGACAGGCCATTATACACATCCAGCAACCGACGCAAGTATCCGGATTAACAACCACATACCCCCTCTCATCCCTGTGCATAGAACCGTTCTGACAGGCCTCTATACACGGGGCATCCTCGCAGTGCCTGCACATAACAGAAAGCGAGACGGGGTAATTAAACTCCACCGTACACCTTGCAATGGGTTTTTCCTCTTTCTTGAAGGCCTTTATAATATCCTTGGATTGTGAATGCTCAACGATACATGCAACCTCACACAGATGGCAGTAAACACAGTTATCCTCTTTTATCCTTACCACTCTCATTTAAGTTCTCCTTACTCTCCTGCTGGCAGCACGCCAAGTATTTCAAGCTCTTTCTCTGTCAAGCCCACGCCGCGCAGATTAAGCCTATTGCCCCTCAACGACTCTATGGAGTTTATACCCATAGCACCCATCGTTTCCTTTATCTCCAAAGCCCAAACCTCAAGGAGGTTTATAAGCCTCTTACTTGCTATGTCTGGATTAACCCTCTTGCCCAAGTGTGGATCCTGCGTCGATATACCCCAGGCACACCTTCCCGTATGACACTGCTGACACATGGTGCACCCTATAGCCACCAGGGCCGCCGTTCCTATGTAAACAGCATCAGCCCCAAGCGCTATGGCCTTAACCACATCCATGGAATTTCTTACGCCACCGCCTATAACAATAGAGACATCCTGTCTGATGCCTTCCTGTCTCAACCTCTCATCAACAACGGCCAGGGCAAGCTCGATAGGCAGACCCACATTATCCCTTATGACCTGTGGCGCTGCACCTGTTCCACCCTTGAATCCATCCAATACTATGATGTCTGCACCAGCCCTTGCTATACCGCTTGCAATAGCAGCGACATTGTGGACAGCTGCAATCTTAACGGCAACCGGCTTCTTGTATTCTGTGGCCTCTTTTAAAGCATAAATTAGCTGTCTTAAGTCCTCGATTGAGTAAACATCGTGATGGGGCGCAGGAGAAATGGCATCAGAGCCCTTGGGCATCATTCTGGTCTCGGATATGGTCTCAGAGACCTTCTCACCCGGCAGATGCCCACCGATACCGGGCTTTGCACCCTGTCCTATCTTAATCTCGATGGCACTTCCAACATCCAAATAATCCTTATGAACACCAAACCTGCCGGATGCCACCTGAACAATAATATTCCCCTTAAACTTATAGTGATCCTTATTCAGACCACCCTCTCCGGAGTTGTAATATGTTCCAACCTCTTTGGCTGCCCTCCCTAAAGCCTCTATAACATTATAACTCAAAGCCCCATAGCTCATGGCGGCAAACATTACAGGCACCTCCAATTCAAGTTGGGGCGCCAATCGGGTCTTCAATCCGCCATCTGAAACACTCAAAGCCTGGGGTTTCCTTCCAAGGAATGTCTTTAGCTCCATAGGCTCCCTTAACGGGTCAATGGAGGGGTTTGTAACCTGTGATGCATTCAGAAGCAGATGATCCCAATAGATGGGATACGGCTTATCATTACCCATGGAAACCACGGGCGTTCCACCAAACATAGCCCTTTTTTTCAGGCTATCTATATGCCCGCTCCAGTTGTGGTTATAGCGATAGGACGGCTCGGCACGCCTAACAACTATAGCCTCTGTGGGGCAGATGGCAACACACCTATTACACCCAACGCAGTTGGCATTCCAATTCCAAACCCTATCCTCCTCCTCGTCATAGAAGGTTGCATCAAACGAACACTGCTCAACGCACGCCTTACACCTTATACATCTATAATCATCCCTTTCTACGACGAAGGAAGGTGGCACATAGTCTTTTAGATTCTTCATCCATTTCACTTGTTTGCCTCCTTAAAAAACTTTGGACACAAATGATATAAAATTAGTCGTTTTTTGTCAATTTTGTCAAAGTATGTTAATAAAGGCAGTATTGAGTAAGATATTAACTATAGGGAAATTATGACCGCCTCCTCCTTACAAGAGGGGAATAGTGGGCAATTTACGCAATCCTCCCAGATCTTCTTAGAGGGGAGTTCTTTCTTGTCTATCTCAACAAAACCCAATCTCAAAAAGAACTCCTTTTTGAAAGTCAGGGCAAAGACATCCTTAACATTCAATCGCCTCGCCTCATCAAGGGATGCCTCAACCAAAGCAGCACCCAAACCCTTATTCTGATAGATCTCTTTAACCACTATGCTCCTGATCTCTGCCAAAAATGGATAGTAAAGCCTCAGGCTGCTTGCCGCAACAACATCTCCACCATCCTTGATACAGGTAAACTCCCTGATACGCTCGGCAATATCCTCCCTGCTCCTTTTTAGGACATCACCCCTTTTAGCAAAATACTCAACTAAGCTATAGATTCCATCCACATCCAAGAGCGTGGGTTTAACTATTTCCATCCATCCTCACATCGATGGCGTTTTTGTGGGCATATAGACCCTCAATCCTTGCAAAATCCGAGGCGCAGGAGGCAACCCTATCAAAACCCCTTTTTTGAAAATGGATTATGCTGCTCTTTTTCATGAAGGTATCGCAGGAGAGGGGTGAGAAAAACCTCGCCGTTGAACCCGTGGGCAAGGTGTGGTTCGGGCCTGCCACATAATCCCCGATGGGTTCTGTTGAATACTCGCCTATAAAAACAGCCCCGGCGTTTCTTATCTTGTTGAGAAAACCGTAATTATCCTTCAGGTGGAGCTCTAAATGTTCAGGCGCCACCACATCAACCAGCTCGGCAGCAATATCATCGCTTTCGCAATAGGCAAATATGGCGTTGCTTTTGGAAACCGTGGTTATGTTGCTTCTTGGATTGTCGTCTGCAAGCTCCTTAAACCTCTTCTCAACCTCAGCCGTTAAACCCTTCTCAAACCCGACAAAGAAGCAGGCGGCAAGTTCATCGTGTTCTGCCTGACTCAAAAGATCCCTTGCTATGTATTCTGTATTTGATGAGCCATCCGCCACAACCATAATCTCAGACGGCCCGGCAATACTGTCTATGCCCACATCACCAAACACGATCTTCTTTGCCGTGGCAACATATATATTCCCCGGGCCTGCTATAACATCAACCCCATCAACGGTCTGGGTAGAGTATGCAAATGCGGCAATGGCCTGTGCACCGCCAATCTTATACACCCTTCTAATACCGAACATCTTGGCAATAAAGGCAACATAAGGGTTTACATCGCCGCCAATAGACGGCGTTGCTATCTGTATATCGTCAACGCCGGCAACCACAGCGGGGATAATGGTCATAAGCGCCGTTGAAGGGTATGCAGCCTTACCCCCCGGAACATAAAGCCCGGCCCTCTTTATCGGCGTAATCCTTACACCCAATATAGCACCATCTTCCTCTATGAAGGCAGATTTCGGTTTAAAGGCCTCATGGAATCTATATATTCTATCTGCTGCACACTCTATTACCCTTTTGTGCTCCTTTGGTATGGTATCGGAAAGCTTATCTATCTCAGCAGGCGAAACACCTATGCCTTCAACCTCAGGATCAAACCCATCAAAACGCCTGGTGTATTCAAAGAGGGCCTCATCGCCCCTCTTTTTAACATCGCTCACAATACCCTTGACAACATCCTCATACGCCTCAAGATTTAGAACCCTCTTTCTTACAATATCCCTGAATCCCTCTATGTCCTTTTGGGTTTTAACCTCTATCAAATCAGCCTCCTTAAGATCTCATAGGCTATCTGCTGTTTCGGTGATTTTTGAAGGTGCTCTATCGCCCCATCGGGATAGATAATGGCGACCTCGTTCTCCTCACTGCCAAAGGCTATATCGCTTCTTGAGACATCGTTGGCCACGATAAACTCAAGCCCCTTCTTCTCTATCTTCTTTTTGGCATTATTTATTAAATCATCGGTCTCTGCCGCAAAACCCACCACCCTTATGTGTTTATTCAGGCTATCGGCAAACCTCTTAACCTCAACCGTCAGATCGGGGTTCTCCTTAAGCCTCAACACCATTTCACCGCTGCCGTCCTTTTTTATCTTTCTATTTGTAAATTCAGAAGGCTTAAAATCCGCAATAGCAGCAGCCATTATGAGTATAATCTCATTCTTCGATCGAGAGATTTCATGCCTTAAGGCATTTAGCATATCCTCGGCCGTCTCCACATCTATCCTTTTAACGCCATACGGTGTCCTAAGATGGGTATTGCCGCTTATAAGAACAACCTCAGCCCCCATATACCTTGCCACCTTTGCTAAAGCAAACCCCATCTTGCCGCTGGATTTGTTGGTTATATACCTAACAGGGTCTATTGGCTCCCGCGTCGGGCCCGCTGTTACTATGATGGTTTTATCCTCAAAATGCTTAAAATACATTGTTGATTCAATAACATCGGCTATATCCTCACAGAAGGCTATATGTCCCACACCCTTTGTGTTGCATGCCAGATCGCCCTCTATGGGCTCAACAACCAGAAAGCCGTTCTCCCTTAGAATGTCGAGGTTTCTCTGTGTTATGGGATTTAGATACATCGATGAATTCATGGCAGGGGCTATAACCTTTGACGCATTGGTTGCAAGCCCGACAAGGCTAACCGGATCATCGGCAATCCCGTTGGCCAATTTAGCTACAATATTGGCCGTGGCAGGCACAACGGCAAAGATGTCGGCCCATTTAGATAAAGCAACATGGGTGATATTGGTGGATTCAAAATCCAGCTCCTCCATCACATCCACATACACATCGCTTCCGGTCAACGCCTTATAGACCACAGGCGATATGAGCCTGCTTGCCTCTTTTGTCATTGCAACCCTTATGTTGAACCCCCTCTTTTTGAGAATACTCAAGACCTCCAATGATTTGTATATGGCTATGCTGGCCGAAACCCCTAAAACAACATTAGCGCCGTTCATTATCCCTAAGATACTCCTCCACCCTTAATAAATCCTCTTTTGTATCGACACCTATGAGGAATTTATCCGTAAAACCCACCCTTATCTTTATGCCGTTCTGGAGAGCCCTGAGCTGCTCTAACCCCTCAGCAGCCTCCAGTGTTGACTCCTTAAGTGAAGCCATCTTCATAAGAAGCTGCTTAGGATAGGCGTATATGCCTATATGCTTAAGATAGCCATCAAATTCCCTTCTGTTAAACGGAATCCTCGAACGGGAAAAATATAGCGCATAGCCGTCGTTATCCACAACAACCTTAACCACATTCTCATCGTCAACCTCATCCATCCTGCAGCGGCCTGCAAGCGTGGCTATGGCATCCTTAGAAGACAAAACCACATTGATTAAGGTATCTATCGTCAAAGGGTCAATCAGCGGCTCATCCGCCTGCATATTCACTATATAATCAAAATCCCTATCCTTGCAGAATGCAGCAACCCTATCGGTTCCGCTTTTGAAATCACCCTCAACAAAATAGACATTACCGCCAAAGGAGCGAACAACATCGTAAACCCTCTCATCGTCGGTCAAAACAGCCAAAAAATCGGCCTTCTTTGAACCGCTTACCCCCTCATAAACCCACTGTATCATGGGTTTACCTAAAATAGGGGCTATAACCTTACCCTCAAACCTGCTTGAATTGAACCTTGCAGGGATCAGAACAGCAACACTCATAGGTTCTCTTTTAACTCCTCAAGGCTAACCGTTGCTGTGCCCATCTTACCCACAACTATACCCGCTGCTGCATTGGATAGCCTAACCGCATCCCTTATATCAAAACCACTCGAGACAGCCGCCGTCAGCACGGCTATAACCGTATCACCCGCACCCGTAACATCGTAAACATCCCTTGCCTGAGAGGGCTGGTGTATAATCAGGCCATCCCTATCAAATAGGCTCATGCCGTTTTCACCCTGGGTTATGAGCAGATACCTGCACCGTGTCTTTTTTATTATTTTCTTGGCGGCAAGCTCTATGCCGTTAACAAAAGCATCTATCTCAACACCGCTGATCTCGCAGGCCTCCTTTAGGTTGGGGGTTATTACATCAACCCCTTTATAGGCATCTGCATTCTTTATCTTTGGATCGACGGCAATAAATACGCCCAGACCCTTAAGTGCATCAATCAAGTGTTTGCTAACCACGCCCTTGCCGTAATCCGAAACAATAACGGCGTTTACACCCGACTCCTTAACCTTTGAGGCTATTTGGAGCGCATACTTCTTGTCAATCTGAAGGATCTTTTCCCTATCAAACCTGACTATCTGCTGGGATTGTGCTATAACACGGGTCTTTAAGGTGGTGGGCCTATCGGGTAAGACCATAATACCACCAACATCCAGGCCGCTCTCTTTAATCATATTCACAAGCCTTTTGCCGCATGAATCGTTGCCCACAACACCAAACAGATACACATCACAACCCAGGCTCTTTAAATTCAACGCCACATTGGAGGCACCCCCCAAAAAATAGCTCTCCCTTTCAACCCTAACGATGGGGACAGGCGCCTCGGGTGAGATCCTCTCAACCCTTCCCATCACATACTTATCGCAGATCAAATCCCCAACAACAGCAACCCTGGCGCTTCTCAGTCTATCTAAATCCACTTATTCAAGCCCCTTCATCTTTCTTGCCATCTCAACCTGCTTGGATATGCAGAACTTTATGATCTTATCCTCCTGATCCTTGCTTAAATCGGTAAACCTTAAACCGTAATGGTTTATGCCCTTCTCACCGGTTATAGCCTTCCTTACAACCTCAGCCTCGACCTCTTCCAATTTATACTCACCCAGGCTGAATTCCAAAAGCACCCTATCCCTGACCTCCAACTCCACCTCGGTGGAGAGCTTTACACCGCCTGCGCTTATATCCAGGATGGTGCCCTCGGCCTGGACTATCTTACCCTTCTTAAACAGGTAAAATTTAGCCTCCAAAAGGACAGGAACCCTGAAATTCTCCCTCAATTCGATCTTAACCAGCATCTGGGGCTTGTCGATCTTGTATATAACCCTATTACCCTCTTTTATTATATCGATCAGGCGGGATGTAAAGCCGATCCTATAGCCCCTTCTATCGACAAAGCTTATCTCTATCTTGTCGTTTATCCTGGCAACGGCCTTAATGCCCTTTTCGTTTGTGGGCATGGCTATGTATATACCGCTGTCGTCTATGTCGTATATATAGCTTGAGTATGTGCCCTCAAAGTTGCCTTCCTCAAGATAGACAACGATCTTCTGACCTATAGGGACAACTTTATTTATATCTCCTACCTTTATGGGCTCCCTTCTCAAGCCAACACCTCATATAGCTTACTCTTTATAAGCTCTAATATCTTTGGCGAATAGATCTTCTTAAAATCCTCACCAATCACATAGAATGTATCGACGGCCATATTACCCTTTGTATCCAAAATAAACATACCCACCTGTAGCCTAAATTCGGCGAACACCTTGGTTATGTAATAAACCAGACCCACCCTATCCGGGGCGTATACCCGTATTACAGTATATAAATCGCTAACACTATTATCAACCTTAACATCCACCTGCTGAAGCGTTAACTCCAATTTGGCCCTCTCAAGCCTGCTTAGAAATCTGTTCTTCTTCGACTCCATGCACCTATCCAGATCAAATTCCCCATCAAGCACACTCCTTAGCATGGACTGAATAGCATCGGCATCCACACCGCCGTCATTGGCCTTAACACTCAAAACATCAACTATCATGTTGTCGCTGAGATTGTAAGACTTGGCGGTTATTATGCTTATATCCTGACAGGCCAGAACACCGCTGATTTTATTGAAGAAACCAAAGATGTTTTTATAATAAACAACTACCTTAACCGTCTCGGTCTTCTCATCCACATAGGCAAACACATTCCTGCTTGTATCCTTGATGTCCTTTATGTATTTAACCATCGTTGCATCGTCTATGTCATTGAAGATATTATCTGGGAATGTATCGATAAGTTCATGATAACACCTGCCCAATATGGCCTTTATCTTCTCACGGGAGGCCTTAGCATTGATCTTTAGATACTCATCGTAATCCCTGTTTTCAAATGTATATGTGGCCTTCAGATACAATGTCTCGATTAGGCTCTCCTTCCAGCCTGTCCAGACATTGTCGTTGACAGCCTTCATATCTGCATAGGTCAGAAGCATAAGGAGGTTAAGCTTTTCCTTGCTATCCACCACCCTTAAGAAATCCTCAACGGTTTTTGGGTCGTCCACATCCAGGGTGGAGATGATGCGGTTAATTAGAAGGTGGTTTCTAACCAAAAACTCAAGCTTCTTCTTCAAATCATCCCCCAAATGGAGCCTCTTTGCTATCTCGCCTGCAAGCTTTTCCCCCACTATCTCGTGGTGCTTCTTCTCTATCTTGCCTATATCGTGCAAAAGCGCAGCAAGCCTCAAAACAAACCTATCGTGGGGCTTTAGATTCTTCCATATATAGGCCAATCTCATAACAAAGGTCTTTGGCACATCGTAATGATACAGCCTTTCTAAATTAACCAATGTCTGTATAGAGTGCTCATCAACCGTGTATTTGTGATAGAGGCTATTCTCCGTCAGGCAGCAAACATTACCAAATTCCGGTATATACCTATCAAGCAGGGCTATCTCGTGCATCTGTCTAATAGTATAGGAGATGTCGGTTTCAAGAGAGAGCAACTGCCTAAAGATGAAGGCCACAGAATACGAATCCCTCTGCCTTGCTGCATCCGATACAAAGCCCTTTGCAAGCCTTAAGCTCTTCGCTGTTAAGGGTTTTGAATAGAGGGCAGAATAGTAAAACGCCTCAAATACACCCAAAACGCTATCGCATCGGTTAACATCTATCCTATCGTTTATCCTGATCCTATCGTCTAAAAATACATAGGTGTGCGAAACCTTCTTAAAGAAACCCTCAAGGCTATAGTCAACAACCCTGTTTAGGTTCTGTGCGTTGTAGTAATAACGCCTCATCAATCTATCTTCGGCCAAAAACCTCTGGCTATCAGAAAAACCCATACTCAAGGCCATCTTCCGCCTTAAATCCAAGAATAACACATCGTTCTTCTTGCCTGCATCAAAATGCAGGGCATTCCTCAACTGCCATAAGAAATACAAAGACTCCCTCAACTTTGCATAGCTGTCTGCATCCAAAAGCCCCTTCTTTTGCATCTCTATGGCGTTTTTTATGCCAAACAACACCTTGGCTATCCAGATAAGCACATGGTAATCCCTTAAAGAGCCAACTCCTTCCTTTACATTGGGCTCAAGCACATAAACAGTATTACCGTATCGTGAATGCATCCTGTTAAGATAGTCCATCTTAGCCTGTATGAAGCCGTCGACATCGTCTTTTAAGATCCTGTTCTTTAAAACATCCTGGTATCTCTCATATATCGAACGATTACCCCACAAGAACCTGCTATCGGCAAGCGATGTCTTTATCGTATCATCGTCTTTTGAAAACTCAACACACTCATCTATGCTCCTAACAGCAACGCTGCAGTCATAATCGACCCCATAAAGGAAATCATACACCCCCCTAACGCCCTCATCCACATCGGTCATATTAGAAGGTACAACCATTATATCTATATCGGAATGGGGGTTTAGCTGTCTCCTGCCATAGCCGCCAACTGCCACCACGCAGATTTCATCCTTAGGAAAAACAGCATCAAAAACCCTACCAAGCTTACCATCGATCCAATCGGTATGGGATTTGACGATATATCTGACTTTCCTTCTTATAGAGTTGAGTTGCTTAAGCTGCTCAAATAGCTCCTTCTTCTCATCAAGGCTTTGACTGATAAGCTTATCAATCGCACTCATCAAGGGTTAAATGGCGTCTTTGCCTCTTTCTGATGTCCTTATCCTTATGGCGTCCTCTATAGGTATTATGAATATCTTTCCATCACCGATCTTGCCCGTTTTGGCCGTTTCTATGATCTTCTCCACAACGCTGTCAACCATCTCATCCTCAACCACAACCTCTATCTTCACCTTGGGCAAGAAATCGACCACATACTCAGCGCCACGGTAAATCTCGGTATGCCCCTTTTGCCTGCCGTATCCCTTAACCTCACTAACGGTCAAACCCTTTATACCAAGCTCCATTAAACCCTCTTTAACCGCATCCAGCTTAAACGGTTTAATGATCGCCTCAATCTTTTTCATCTATTCAACCCCCTCATAGAGTTTTATAATCAATTCCACCTCACCCTTGCTCATGTTCAGCTGTTTTGCTATCTCATCCACACTCTTACCCTCTTGCTTTAGGCTTATAACCCTAAGCTTGACATCATCCTGGTATGTCTTGTTCTTGATGGTGCTGAGCAGTTCGGTCAAAAGCGTATTCTTCTTCCTGATGTCATCAAGTATACTATTGAGCCTATCCTGATGGTCCGTTATCCTCAAGTTGGCTATATTTATCAACTCCTTCTGCTTCTCCACCAAATTCTTCAGGCTCTCAATCAGCCTTAAAAGCCCCTCCCTCTCCTTCTTCTCATAATACCGACTCAAAAGAATATAGCCCACAAGGCCTAAGTCAAATATGGCCTGCAAAATCCAGAATTCACTGTTCATTGAGTTTGCTCTTTGCCAGTTTTCTTTCAAAATAAACCATATAGTGTATAATCAACTCCCTATCGGCCGCTGTAATGTGTTCAATATCCATACCCACACAGCCATCACCCCCAACCCTAACTATCCTGCCTAAAAGCTTTATGGCATAGTGGGAGGCTATAGGCAGAAACACCCTTCCATATATCACATCGCCCTCAAGACAATCCCCGCATTTAAACGACAAGCCATAGGATGATAGATCGCATGTTTCGGATCTCTCAAAGCCCTTAAATGTATCAGCTGGATTATCACCCCTTAGAAGCTCTATTATGTAATTGAGCTTTGCGTCCATCTCCTTCATAATCAAGACAAAGGCCTTGTTCAGGTCGCCAAATCTGGAATCCATATTGTATAGGGAGGCAAAGAAGCTGAAGGAATCCTCAGGCTCTATCCTGTTGTAAATCTCCTCCTTAACAGATTCGACCTCATCCTCTTTCAGTTTTTTATAGTATATGACAACCCTGTTTTTTATGCGCCTGTCCCTTCTTTTGTTATCCACAGCAATATCTCCCCAAAACAAAAGCAAATAGCAACACTAAGCTAATATAGCTGTTGATATTAAAAAAAGCAATGTTTATCTTTTTTGGGTCATTCGGGTCAACCAGCAGATGCTCAACCACAAGCAAACCAAGCACAACAATTGCGCCTGCATAGGCAATCCACGACAACCCAAACTCAGCTATGCTAAGGATCAAAAAAACAAAACCTATGCCGTGAAAGAGCTTCGCTGCAAACAAGGCCCCTTTTGTGCCGAACCTCACGGGTATGGAATGAAGGCCGTGCTCTCTATCGAAACGCTCATCCTGCAGGGCATACAGCACATCGAAACCGGCAATCCAGAACATAACGAATATAGCCAAGAACCAGATAGGCTCTGTTAGCTCCCCTGCTGCTGCAACATAACCACCCAAGGGCGCTATGGCGTCCGTTGCACCCAAATAGAGATGACACAACAAGCTAAAGCGCTTCGTGTATGAGTATGTTATCACAAAAAACAGCGCAATAGGCGATAGCCTAAAGGCCAGATCGTTTATGAAATAGGTGGAAACCTCAAAGATAACAATGGATATGGCCGTAAAGATATAGGCCTGCGATAGCTTTATCTTACCGGCTGGAATCTCCCTATTTTTGGTCCTCTCATTCAAAGCATCGTATTTTCTGTCTATAATGCGGTTTAGAGCCATAGCCGCACTCCTTGCAGAGGCCATGGCTATGCTAACAAGCAGAAACACCTTAAAAGAAAAGCCACTCTTAAAACCCATAACCATGCCTATATAGGCAAAGGGCAGGGCGAATATGGTATGCTCAAACTTTATCATAGACAAAAACTTCTTAAGCGAAGACATCCCTATCCTTAAAATACTCCCTGTAATATACATATCCGGATATAAGCGTCATTACAACGGCCAAAAACAGCATATACACGCCTATCTCTCTATAACCCAGAATAAGCAAACCCAGTGCAACAAACTGGCTTGTTGTTTTAAGCTTGCCCCACACATTGGCCGATATAACCACGCTCTCGCTTGCAGCAACAACCCTTAAACCGGTAACGGCAAACTCCCTGAAAACAATTACTATCACCATCCAGTACGGAATGTCCATGATTCTTATCAAGGCAATCAATATGCCAACAACCAACACCTTATCGGCCAAGGGATCCAGTATCTTTCCTATCTTCGTAATGGCCTTGCTTTTCCTTGCAATATGCCCATCCAAGACATCGCTTAAAACACCTATAACAAAGAACACAAACGCCCAGATGCGATAGCCCCTTTCAAGAAAAAGCACCACTATTATCAAATCAAACACCCTGAATATCGACAGAATATTGGGCAGATGCCTTACCATAAGCCAGCCTTTAGATTCGTAAAAACGCCGTTCTTGTAAACGATCCTTCTAAAGCTTCTATGGGTATATCTGTGTTTTACAGCCAACCTATACCCACCCTTATAGACCCTTAAAAACTTCTCCACATAACGCCTTGTTTCTGCATAGGGCGGTATGCCCTTATACCTATCAACCGCGGTCTCACCGGCGTTATAGGCCGCTGCCACAAGCCTGACATCATGGTATTTCTCTATCAAATGCTTAAGGAATAGAACCCCTCCTTTGATGTTCTGTTCAACATCGTATGGATCCTCAACACCGTAAAACTTAGCTGTCTTATCCATCAACTGCATAACACCCTTTGCGCTCTTGCTTGATGTGGCCATAGGGTTGTAATCAGACTCAATCTTCGCTATGGCCTTAACCAGGGCCGAGTCAACCCCGTAACGCTTAGCCGCATCCTCTATTAATTGCAAAACCTTTGACTTTGAATAGCCGCTTTTGAACGCCGCTCTGAAGAACACGCCTCGTGTGATGTTTGTATACACCACCTTGCCGCTTTTATCCTTCAAGGCCACCAAACCGCCCAGACATTCACCGCCTAAAAGAAAGAAAACAGAGGCCAAAACGGCTATCTTAATTCTTCCAATAGCTTGTTTACCTCCTTATCGTTAGGCGATATATCCCTGGCTTTCTTGAGCGTCTCAACGGCTTTATCTTTCTCTTTCTGCTTTATGTAAACCCGGGCCAGATGCTTAAGGCTTATCAGCAAGGATTCCCTATCATGACCAAACAACTCAATGGCCCTTTTTAGAAATTCCTCTGCTTTTTTGTATTCACCAAGCTTGTAATACCCCCATCCGAGGCTATCCAGGTAATACGGGTTGTCTTTATCTATCTCTAAGGCCTTCTCAACCAGTTTAACCCCCCTGGCCGCATCAATATCCTCATCGATATAGAGATACCCCAAATAGTTCAAAACCCTCGCATCCTTGGGGTTTAGTCTCAAAGAGCTCTTCAGATCCTCTATGGCCTTATCCCTCTTCTTTAGGCAATCGTAATATATATCACCCCGATAGAAGTAAAGCTTCGCCCTTTTTGATTGATCTTTAAACCTATCCAGTGCAACAGACAAAAGCCCCAAAGCCTCTTTGCACATCTTATGTCGAACCAGGGCAGATGAGGCATACAGGTAATAATCCAGCTTATCGTATGAGTCGATGAGCGTCTTTAGTTTATCCCAATCCTTTTGCTTAACAAGACAGTCTATCTTAACATAAACAACCTCATCAAAAAACGCCACCTTCGGATTTATCTTATCAAGATACCCAAAGGCCCTGGTGCAGTTATCCCTATAGGCTATCCCGCAAAACAGCTTCAATCTATCCGACTCATGAACCAGATCGGAAAAATCATCGCAATAACCCCTAACCCTGTCAAACATGCCGGCTCTGATGCCGACAAACATCAACTTCTCTAAATAGTCCACCCTCTTTGACAATCCAAAGGCCTTCTCAAAACCCTCAAACGACTTTTTATAATCCCCCATCAGGTAATAATCGTTTCCCATGAAATACCAGATGAAGTGGGTTTTGGGAAGCTTATCGTAAATCCCAACAGCCCCTTTATAGTTATGTTCCTTCTCATAAATACTCGCCAGCGAAAAGGCTATCCTCAAATTATTGGGCGCAAGGCCATAGGCCTTCTTTAGGGCATCCCTTGCACACTCCATCTTCTTAAGTTTCAAACAAACCTCACCCAAATAATACAAAGCCGCAGGATCGTTGGGCTTTAGCTTCAAATACTCCTTAAGCTTTGGATAGGCCTTTTCATACTCGCCGTTCTTTATATACATAAAAGCCATACCCTTTAATGTTCTGGGCTGATTCTCAAACCGTTTCTGTATGACCGCCATCAACTCCTCAGCCTTCTTCTTATCCCTTAAGATGGTGTAAACATCGAAGAGCTTGTAATAAAACTCCTTGTCGTTTTTGTAAATGGATATGGCCTTCCTTAACACCCTGGCGGCCTTGTAATAATCGCCACGGTATATCAGCACATCGGAAAGCTCGTTGAAGAAATCCCTCGACTTAACAAGGGGAAATACAGCCCACATATGTTTTGATGCATTCTTAAAATCGCCTTTAAAAAACGCCAGATACCCTGCCGTGTAGTGATAGACAACCCTCTGACTCAAACCTGCACAGGCCGACTGATAGAAACCAAAAACGACAAGGACAACCAAAACAAACCTATTTATCCTTCGCATACTCCCTCACAAACGCCTCAAACTCATCAACAAGCCTATCCTCTTTAACCTTTTTCACAATCTTTCCCTCTTTTATAATCAGGCCAAAATGCCTTCCTCCGGCTATGGCTATGTCCGCCTCCTTTGCCTCACCAAGGGCATTAACCACACACCCCATAACGGCAACCTTTATGGGCTTGTCTATATCAGATAGCCTCCTTTTTAACTCATCCACCAAGGAGAGCAGGTCTATCTCGATCCTCCCGCATGTGGGACATGATACAAAATCTATCGAGCGCTTCTTTCTTAAATGCAGTGCATTCAACAACTCATAGCAAACATCTATCTCATTCTCGGGCGGTTCAGTCAATGATATCCTTATTGTATCACCGATCCCCTGCCTGAGTAAAACAGCTAAAGCCGAGGTTGACTTAACAATCCCCTCCCTTGAGCTTCCAGCCTCCGTCACGCCCAAATGCAGGGGATAGTCTATAAGCTGTGATATCTTTTCATTGCAGATAATCGTCGATAGGGGATCTGATGATTTTATGGAAACCTTCATATTGACAAAGCCTGCATCCTCTATCCTTCTAACCCACCTATGGGCGCTTTCAACCAAAGCATCATCCGTAGGTCCGTTGTATTTATCCAAAAGGTCCTTCTCCAGTGAACCGCTGTTTACACCGACCCTTATGGGGATGCCGTATTCTCCAGCAGCCCTCAAGATCTCCTTAACCTTATCAAAGGAGCCTATATTGCCCGGATTTATCCTCAAACCATCCACACCGCTTTCAACAGCCATAAGCGCCAATCTATAGTTGAAATGTATGTCGGCAATTACAGGGATCGGACTCTTCTGTTTTATCTGTTTTAAGGCCACAGCCGCATCCTCATCGACAACGGCGCACCTGACAACCTCACACCCCCTCATATAGAGCCTTTCTATCTGTTTTAGCGTGGCCTCTATATCACGGGTGTCTGTATTGGTCATGGATTGAACAACAACAGGCGCACCACCGCCTATCTTAACACCGCCCACATCTATCTGTTTGGTCTTTTTTCTCTTTATCAAGCTCATTTCTTCTGCTCTATCTGGTGCTTAACAAACTTCACAACGCCGTATCTTTTAAAATCGTTGGCAAAGGCGAACAACATCAAGGCCAGCAGCAGCGCTATACCTATCTTCTGGAAGTTCTCCTGCGCCTTCTCGCTGACCGGTTTACCCCTTATGGCCTCGATGGCATAGAACATCAAATGCCCACCATCCAATACAGGTATGGGCAAAAGATTCAAGATGCCTAAGTTTATGCTTATTATTGCAATAAACCACAGAAACGCCCCAAGGCCTGCAGACGCAGCCTTTCCAGCAAAATCCACTATCATAATGGGGCCACCAATCTCAGAGGTCGGTATAACCCTCTCTATCAACTTAACCAGCCCGACGATTATGAGTTTTGTCATGTATATGGTCTCCTCAACCCCTTTCTGAATACTCTCAATCGGGCCGTATCTTAGCTTAACCGTATCGCCCAAAGGCGCAATACCCAGCCTCCCCTGCAAAACCTCCTTACCAAAGGTATCCTTAACCCTTTCTGCCTTAGGCGTTGCCTCAATACTGATCAGCTTACCGTCCCTTTTTACAGTCAACTTAATGGTTTCAGCAGGATGCATCCTTATGAGCCTTGCCATCTGTTTCCATGTCTTAACGGGCTTATCGTTTATGGCGACAATAACATCACCTTTTTTGAGGCCTGCTATCTGGGCCGGTGAGTCCTTCATCACCTTTCCCACAGACGGCGCAAGCGTTGTTATGCCTATATTGTATGCCAGGGCTATAAAAACCACAGCCGAAATTATATTAAAAAACGGACCGGCAAATACTATCAACACCCTCTTCCACAAGGGCTGAGCCACAAACGAATCGGGCTGATTGGCATCATCATCCCTTAAGCTCTCACCCTTCAGCTTCACATAACCACCAAGCAAAATCAAGGAGAAGGCATATTCAGTCTGTTTGGGCTTAAACCTAAACAGAATAGGCCCAAAGCCCACAGAAAACCTCTCAACGCCTACACCCAAAAGCCTTGCCACGATAAAGTGGCCAAATTCGTGTATTATGACCATCAAAACAAGGCCAACAACGCCCCATAGCCAGCTCATTTACTTCCTCCAAAATCACTTCTAATCAACCTTAAAACCTCTTGCTTCAACCTCTCCGACTCCCTATCGATCTCAAATATATCCTCAGGCAATCTATCCCTAAATTTATACAACGAAACCTCCAAAATCTCAAATATATCCTTAAAGGCGATGTTGCCCCTCAAAAACTCATCCACGGCAACCTCATCGGCTGCATTGAGCACCATCCCCAAATTCTTATCCTCATCCTTCAACGCCTCATAGGCAAAATTAAGCGTTTTAAACCTCTCAAAATCCGGCTTCTCAAATGTCAACGATCCTACACTGCCCAAATCCATCCTAAACGGCAGGTTAAGCCTTTTGGGCTTGGTCAATGCATAGGCAATGGGTATTCTCATATCGTGGTCTGCTATCTGGGCTATAATGGAGCCGTCAATAAACTCAACGGCAGAATGGATTATGCTCTGCCTGTGCACAACAACATCTATCCTATCGGCCGACACATCGAACAACCATCTGGCCTCTATTATCTCAAACCCCTTGTTCATCATAGTGGCCGAATCGATAGTGATCTTCTTGCCCATATCCCAATTAGGATGGGAGAGTGCATCCTCAGGCTTGATTCCATCAAAGCCCTCCCTATCCCAGAACGGGCCGCCGCTTGCTGTAAGTATAATCTTAGACACGCTCTTTTTATCCCTGCCCTCCAAGCATTGATAGATGGCCGAATGCTCTGAATCTATCGGCACAATCTCCATCCCATTCTCAAAGGCCAACCTACTCAATACCCTCCCTGCAACAACCAGGCTCTCCTTATTGGCTAAAGCAAGCTTCTTTCTGGCCTTCAACGCAGAATAGCTTGGAAGAAGGCCCGATACACCCACAAGCGCATTAACCACCACATCGGCCTCATTTAGACCCGCAAGTTCGACAAGCCCCTCCTTACCCCTTAAGAAGCGAATATCCGGATAGAGCAGCTTAAGCCCATCCAGATCAACACCCTCACCGACACAAACATACAGGGGCCTAAACTCATCAATCTGCCTTTTTAGAAGCTCAACATTCCTGTTACAGCTAAGCCCTATAACCCTAAACCCTGAACTGTTTCTGATTATATCAAGCGTATTCTGGCCTATGGAGCCCGTTGAGCCTAAAACAACAAGGTTTTGCATTGAATCACCAGATAAGAAAAGAATGCGGCAAAGGCAAAGCTATCAAGCCTATCCAATATACCACCGTGGCCCGGTATCAGGTTTGATGAATCCTTCCTTGAGAAAAATCGCTTTACAACCGATTCGGCCAAATCGCCAAGAATGCCCGTTATATTCGATACAACGGATATAAGCAGGGCATCATACAAGTCAACACTGAAGGCAAAACCAAACAGAAGACCAGCCAAAATACCACCTACCACACCGCAGAGGGCACCCTCCACGGTCTTTTTAGGGCTTATAGTGGGTGCAAGCTTATTCCTGCCAAGGCTTCTGCCACAAAAGTATGCAACGCTATCGCCCGCCCAGATGGAGACAAACAGCAAAAGCAGAAGCCATCTGCCGTTATCAAATCCCATGAGTTTCTCACCAAACGAATACAGCATCACATAGAGGATGCCCGAGAAGTAAAAATAATCGTTAAATACCTCGCCCTCCTTCAGAGAGCCAAAGCTTATAACCATGCTGATAACAAAAACAGAAAACAGGGCATATACAAAAAACCCGCTATAGAACAAAAAAACAAGGCTCAAGATGGCAGATAGCAAAAGATAGGCGCCCTTTTTCAGGCCAAAGGATTTACCATCAAGAGAGAGCCATTCAAAAAACGCCAAAACCTCAACGGCAAACAGACTCAATCTAACATAAAAAAGATCGGCCTTTAATACCAGATAGACAACTAACGGTATGAGTATAGAAGCAGAAACAATCCGCTTTATCACAGCCCGCCAAATCTTCTTTTGCGCCTTTTGAATTCCTCAATAGCAGCCCTTAAGTCATCCCTTGTAAACTCAGGCCAATACTTATCGACAAATACAAACTCGGCATAGGAGATCTGCCACAACAAAAAGTTGCTTACCCTCTTTTCCCCACCGGTCCTGATAAGCAGGTCAACATCGGGTATGTCGTGCGCATAAAGGTATCTGGCAAACAGACCCTCATCTATCTGATTCGGGTCTATATCGCCCCTTTTGACTTCTTCTGCTATTTGTCTTGCAGCCCTTACTATCTCGTATCGTCCGCCGTAATTCAGTGCAAGGTTAACCCTTAAACCGGTGTTGTTTTGCGTTGCTTCTATCAATCCTTCTATATTCTCCCTTATCTGCTCATCAAAGGAGTCTATCTCGCCTATAACACCAAACCTTACATTCTTCTTTAAAAACAGATCCCTTTTTTTTACAAGCTGCTTTTTAAGCAGAACCATCAAAAACCGTATCTCGCTTTTTGGTCGTTTCCAGTTCTCTGTGGAAAATGTATACAGCGTCAGATACCTAACACCCTCATCTATGGCCGCCTCAACTATCCTATCCACCACATTCGAACCGATATAGTGGCCGTATGTTCTATTCTTGCCCTGCTGTTTTGCCCACCTGCCGTTGCCATCCATAATGATGGCAACATGGTAAGGAAAGTTCTCCCCCATCACAGATTGAGTATCTCTTTCTCTTTGCTGCCCATCAACTCATCGAGCTTCTTGGAGTTCTCATCAAGTATCTTCTTAACCTCTTTTTCGGCCCTCTTGGATTCATCCTCCGATATAATCTTATCTTTCTCCATATCCTTTATGGTCTTTAACGCCTTCTTCCTTGCGTTCCTTAGGGCAACCTTGTAATTCTCACTCTCCTGCTTCAGAAGCTTTACCACCTTCTTCCTGTCCTCTTCGGTCATAGGTGGTATGCTTATCTTTACCGTTTTGCCATCATTCTGCGGCGTGAATCCCAAATTGGCCTTCAAAATAGCCTTCTCGATCTCCTTTATAATCGATGTATCCCACGGCTGTATAACGACGGTTGTGGCATCCGGCGTTGATATAGTCGCAAGCTGCTTCAGTTGCATCTGCTGCCCATAGCTTTCCACCTTTATATTCTCAAATACGGCAACATGCGCCCTTCCGGTCTTAACCGTCGTCAGATACTTTTTATACGAGCTAATGGTCTTTTTCATCTCATCCTTCATCTGACCTATAACCTTATCTAAACTCTCCTCCATACATCACCTCCCTATTTGACCAGGGTGCCCAAGTTCTCACCCAACACTATCCTCTTTAAGGCACCGTATTGTTTGATGCTAAACACTATGATGGGCATCTGGTTTTCCATGCACATAGAAATAGCCGTTGAATCCATAACCCTTAGGTTTCTATCCAGCACCTCTATGTATGTGATGGTCTTGATCCTTTTTGCATCGGCATAAACCATGGGGTCTTTATCGTAAACACCGTCCACCTTGGTTGCCTTCAATATGACATCCGCACCCATTTCCATAGCCCTTAAAGATGCAGCCGTATCCGTTGTAAAATAGGGGTTACCCGTGCCAGCCACAAATATTATAACCCTTCCCTTTTCAAGGTGTCTTAAGGCCCTCCTTCTTATGTAAGGCTCTGCAATCTCCCTCATCTCTATGGCACTTACAACACGGGTCTGAACACCCATTTTCTCCAAAGCATCCTGAAGCGCCAATCCGTTGATAACGGTCGCCAGCATGCCCATATAATCGGCGCTGGCCCTATCCATGCCCATGGCTGCACCTTTAACGCCTCTGAAAATATTGCCACCGCCTATAACGGTGCACACATCAACACCCAACTCCTTTACTTCCTTTATCTGCCTGGCTATCTCCTTTATGGTGTCCTCGCAGATTCCATAGGAAAGGGAGCCCATAAGGGCCTCCCCGCTTAGCTTCAACAGTATTCTTTTAAAAACAGGCTTTTCCATTGCTTACTCACCTATCTTAAAGCGTGCAAACCTTCTTACGACTATATTCTCACCCATCTTGGCTATAGCATTCTGCACAAGGTCTTTAATCTTCATGCTGTCATCCTTGATGAAGGGCTGCTCAAGCAGACACACCTGCTCATAGAACTTCTCTATCTTACCCTCAACGATCTTATCCAAAATATTCTCAGGTTTGCCCTCCTGCCTCAGCTGCTCCTTCATGATCTCCTTCTCTTTGTTGATAACATCCTCAGGCACATCCTCCCTTTTTACATACTCAGGGGCAGCAGCGGCTATATGCATGGCTATATCCTTGCACAACCTGTTGAAATCGTCCGTATTGGCAACAAAATCGGTCTCGCAGTTAACCTCAACCAGAACGCCTATCTTTCCGCCTGCGTGTATATAGCTTGCAACCTTACCCTCATTGGCCTCTCTTCCTGCCTTCTTTGCCGCCTGGGCCAGACCCATCTCTCTGAGCTTATCTATAGCCTTCTCTATATCGCCGTCTGTCTCCTGAAGCGCCTTCTTGCAGGCCATCATGCCCGCACCCGTTCTCTCCCTTAACTCCTTAACCATCGCAGCTGTTATGTTAGCCATTACTCCTCTTCCTCCTCTTCTGCCTGTAATTTCTCTTCCCTGCCTTCCTCAAAGGCCTCCTCTTCCTGTTTCAGTTCAAGCTCCTTCTCATACCTCGCCTGTCCGTTCTTGATGGCCTCAGCAAGCCTGCTTGCAACAAGCTTTATAGACCTTATAGCATCATCGTTTCCGGGAATCACATAGTCAATCGGGTCTGGATCGCAGTTTGTATCCACCAAAGCAACAATGGGTATACCTAACTTGTTGGCCTCCTTAACGGCCAACTCCTCCCTCTTAACATCGATGATGAGCAATGCATCGGGCAGGTTGGCCATCTGCCTTATACCCTCTAAGTATTTCTGAAGCTTCTCCTTCCTTTTTCTTAAGATCTTCTGCTCCTTTTTGGTGTATGCCTCTATCTCTCCGCTTTCCTCCATCTCCTCCAATCTCTGCAGCTTCTCTATGCTCTTTTGAATCGTGGCAAAGTTGGTAAGCAGACCACCGAGCCACTTCTCGTTAACATACGGCATACCGCAGGATTGGGCCGCCTCTTTGATCTCCTCCTTGCCCTGCTTCTTGGTGCAGACAAACAGAACCGTCTTGCCTTGAGCAGCCAAATCCTCCAAAAACTCATAGGCCCTGTCGAAATAGACAATGGTCTTTTGAAGGTCGATGATGTGGATATCCTTCCTTGCGGCGAAGATAAACGGCTTCATCTTCGGATTCCAGCGCTTGGTCTGATGACCAAAATGGACGCCGGCCTCTAAAAGCTCCTTCATCGTAACATAAGACATACCTCAAACCTCCTAAAGGATTTTACCACCATCCCCTCACCCCTTTGCAGGGGATCCTTTTTACAGGGAATGTGCGTGGTTGTGAATTTATATACAAAAGCCAGAACTTTTACAAGCCCTATTTAACCCTAAAAACCCTAACCGTCGGAAATCTATTGTAAACCTCCTCAAATAGCCCCTTATCGTAATCACCCAATATGTACATGCGGTTAAAGTTGCTCATAAACACCCTATCGTCGCAGATAAGAGCAAACCTAAAGGTGAGACGACCGTTGTCCTGTTTTGTCAGACAAATCTCCACATTCACGCCCTTATCGTGTATCTCCTTTATACTCTGAACATTGCCGTTTACAACATAAACAAGCCTCTTTATGGGCAGTTTATTTGAAACAAACCCCTTTTTTGTATCTATAAAGCCCTTGTTGCACCTAAAGATGCCACCCTTAAAATCAAAACACACAAACACAGAATAGCCATCAGGAAAAGACTTCTCCTTATCAAAATCCCAGCTTCCCAGATAGCTTATTGCATAGTATTTGCCTATCATATCCTCGCTGAACAAAACATAGTTGTTGTTGTCCTTCAAGGGTTTTTCAAACCCAAACGCCATCCTGACAGCCTTACCCGCAGAGATGTTGTCCTTGGTTATATTGTCCATTATGGGTTTAACGCCGTAATGATCCATAAACGATATTATGTTATGCATAAGCGTTTGATTGTCGCTGATGAGCGCTTTGGCCACCAGGTATGTCCTTGCCCCACCGTGGACGCCTCCGTCGTGGTATGTCGCAAAACCGCTTATATCCTCAATGGCGTATCCGTAATCCCACCAGGAGAAAATCACAGCCTTACCCAACCTGCCCTTTAGATCTATGAAGCTATCGACAATGGGTGCTGCTATGGAGGGTTTGGGCACAAACCTATATGCACTAAACCTGCCAAGGGCTATAATCAAAACAACCACAACCAAACAGGCAACAGCATTCCTTAAAATACTGCTAAACCTGTCGTTTTTCAGCCTGCCCAGAATAAAATCAAACAGAAAACCGACACCGATGCCAACAAACGGCGCCAGAAACATAACGGTTCTGTTGGACGACCTAAAGGCCAAAAGCCCCAACAGAAACGCAGGCAAAACGGCAACGCCATAGAGCCTTGCAAAAACAAGACCAAACAGCGACAGTATAAGCCCTATAGTGTCTATAATCGGCACAGAGAGTATATACCCCAACACCCTTGCTGCAGGCACATGCTCAGTCTCTGTGATTGTTTTCATTATATTGGGAAAGCTGCCACCCGATGTGGTGGTTATCTTTCCATAATTGCTAAAGAACCCTATGATACTGTCAAAGCCTGAAAAGAACCATACAGGGTTGGCAAACAGGATAAACAGAGCAGAAGCAACGGCTATCTCTTTTATCTTTACCCTTCTAACCAAAAGCACAAACAACAGTATGGCAAAATAGACAAGGTCAATGCCCACATGTCCATACCACCATCCAAACAGGAGGAAATTCAAGCCAAGCAGCGATGCATACACATACCTATTCCTTCCATCCTTCGCATACCCGGTCCTTATGACAAGATAAGAGCCAAGAAACATAAAAAACAACTGAAGGAGGTCTGTATCCACCCTGCCCATGGCCGTTCTTATGGCATACATCCACGAGAAAGCCCCCACAAAGCCGCCAACAAGGCCCGCTATGGGCATTTCAGCCTCATAAAACAAAAGCGCAAACGGTATAATAAAAAGGCTTGCCAGTATCGGAACAAGCATCAAGCCACTTAAGTATATAGACATACCGGTTATCTTTGAAAGCCAGGCTATCAAAAAGCTTATCATGGGAACCGGTCTGGGTTTTGTTGTAAATTCAGGATACGCCATTAAGGTGTCATTATCGGAGTTATAGTAAGTGCCGTTTTTGTATTCCTTTGCATACCTCAACCAGTAATAGGCATCAAGTGTGGTCATGGCAGGGTAATTCCTAACAAAATAGACATCGGGCATGGTCTTCCACACGCTGAATTGATGATACCTGAAATAGAACGAGGCCGAAAAGACAAGCACAACAAAAATTAGGAACAGCTTAAAATTAAAATAGCCTACCCGCTTCATTTTACGACCCACTCTTTTTCAATTACCACCTTACCATTTAGAAGTATTCTGCCTAAAAACCTATCACCTTCTTTAAATTCGCCAACACCCTTGGGTGTGCCTGTCATCAATATATCGTAATCACAGAAGCTAAAGTATTTTTTTGCCTCATTTAGTATCTCATACGGCTTGTTTATCATCAAAGAGACATCGCCCTTCTGCTTTAGGTCTCCATTTATGTACAACTCTATACCCAGCCCATCTATATCGGCCCTATCTATAGCCACAAAATCGCTAAAAACAGCCGCATTATCGAATGCCTTGGCCTTCTCCCACGGCAGCTCCTTCTCCTTTAAAACACTCTGCATATCCCTTATCGTCAGATCTATACCAAAACCCACACCAACAAAATCACCATCCTTAACAAGCAGGCTTATCTCACCCTCATAATGGCACCTTCCAAACTTAGGCAAAAACAGCTCGGTCGATACAGAGCTATTGGGCTTTATAAACAGCGTTATATTACCCGGCTGCTCGTTGTTTAACTCCTTTATGTGTTCAACATAGTTCCTTGCTATACACACAACCTTACTCGGACAGATAAAATTGCCCTCAAACAACACACCCCTCATATCAATCCTCCACAACCGTTATAACACCCACATTGTTAAACACCACCCTATCGCCAAACTCACAGTACATCCTCGATGTCATCAAAAGGCCGGTGCAGTGGGAAGGCCCCATAATCCTCAAATCCATCTCTCTTAAGGCTTCTATGGTTTTTTTTCTTTGAAGTTCATCGGCAGGGCCCAAATGTGTGCCGCCCAAAAAACCAGAAACACATCTATCAAAGGTATCTTCAGCCTGCCTCATGATGTTTATTATGCCCCTATGGGCACACCCAAACAGCACAAACAACCCGCTGTTAAGCTCAATAAACACGCTTAAGTCATCATCAACATTATCCTTGACAAGCTCTCCATCCCTTTCATAGACAAAGTTCTTATCCACACTTTCAAAATCATTCACCATATTTACAAAACCGCTTGTCCACACGCCCTTTACAACCTCTATGGGTTCTTCAGACAAAACAAACCTCGCCCCTCTGGATTCAAA